>NZ_CALKTC010000001.1 GCF_937996225.1 uncultured Campylobacter sp.
GGGGGGGGGGGGGGTAGAATTAGCCAAATTTTACCCGGAAAGGATACTAAATGAAAAAATTGCTATTTGCGTTGGCGCTCGCCGTTTGCTTTGCGTTAGGAGCGTCCGAGCTTGAGACGCTAGAAAAAGAGTGCAATGACGGCGATATGGAGTCTTGCGCCGAGGCAGGATTGCAATGTAAGGATAACGCAAAAAAGCTAAAACTATTTGAAAAAGCTTGTAACGGCGGAAATAAGCTCGGTTGTCTCGGAGTCTCGGGCGTAATGATGCAAGAAGATCCAAAAAAAGCCGTCGAGTATTTTGAAAAAAAATGCGATTCTGGAGACGCTCTTGATTGCGCATTATTAGGGGTCATGTATAAGGACGGAGACGGAGTCGAAAAAGATATATCAAAAGCGGTAATCTATTATGATAAAGCTTGTGACATAGGAGATGGACTATCATGCGGTATGTTGGCAGATATGTACCGTAAAGGAGACGGCATAAAAATAGATTTCATAAGAGCGGCGGTTTATTATAAAAAAGGTTGCGACATAGCAGGCGAATTACTGAATTGCTACAATTTTGCGGTTTTTAACCATTACGTCGAAAAAGATAAAAGTAAAGCTGCGCAATACTTTAAAAAAGCTTGCGATCTAGGCAAAAATAAAAATTCTCTTTTTATGAATCTGCCCGAGTTTAAAGAAACTTGGCAAAAATCCTGCGATATGTATGAGCTACTAAAATAGCGCGCCGAGTTGCGGCCGGTACAATATGCATCGGCTGCGGCTCAAAATCCCCGCATCTAAATTTAAATCGCGGCGGTAGGCTACTAAGCTCAACGATAAAATTTTAAATTAATCGGGTGATATGCGGCAGAATTTAACGTAAATTTACACGGATCCTGCACAGATTTTGATGCGAGCAAAGCGCTAAAATAAAGAGGCGAATTTGTCATAAGCAAATGCGTGCTAAAAGCATAGATTGGTACGCAGCAAAATTTTAAGTTAGAATTTATGAAATCTTATGCGCTTCGCCTCTGCACGGATCGGACGAAAGTAGAATTGCAAGATTGGAATTTACGCAGTCGCGCGTATAAAGCTTCGCGCGAATTTTTTGATGTGGAATTTAGAATTTTAAAATTCCTAGAGCTTCGAATCTGGCACTGAGCCTTGAAATATCGTAGTGATAGAATTTTAAAATTTACCGCTGCATCGTTTTAAAAATCTTGCTTGAAAATTTTAATTACGCAGCGTAAAATTTTTCATTTCTGCCGCGACGCTGCGTTTTTCTATAAAAATTTTGCTCTTTTGCTCTGGTGCTGTATTTTCGTCGTAGAATTTCGCGACTTTTTACGGCGCAGAATTTTTAGCGCGAAGTTTCTCATTATTTTGCTTGTTAAAATTTAAGTGATAAATCCCACGATGTAAACGCACGGCATAAGGCTCTTATCGCTGGCGCCACTTTAAAGCGAAATGAGATAAATTCTACGTGGCGCAAAAGGCGTCCGATTAGGCCTTGGGGCGTCCTTGCATACTGCGCAAAAGCGCGATCTCCTCCGCCCAGAGGCTATCGTCGATCGTTTCTAAAATCAGCGGGATCTCGTCGATGTTCGGGTCGTTCATGATGTTTTCAAACGCCGCTAGCCCCAAAAATCCGCGTCCGAGGCTTTCGTGCCGATCCTTACGCACGCCAAGCTCGTTTTTCGTGTCGTTTAAGTGCATGCCGCTTAAAAATTTATAGCCGATCGCGCGGTCAAACTCGCTCATAGTGCGCTCGTAGGCCTGCGGGCTGCGAAGGTCGTATCCTGCGGCGAACGCGTGACAGGTGTCGATGCAGACGCTGATGCGATCTTTGTTTGAAATTTTGTCGATCACGTAAGCGAGCTGAGCGAAATCATAGCCGAGATTGGAGCCCTGGCCGGCGGTGTTTTCGAGCACGAGCTTGACGCCTGCGGTGTTTGCGATGGCGAAATTTAGCGACCCTGCGATATTATCCAGGCACTCTTGAGCTGAAATTTCATTTAGATGCGAGCCCGGATGAAAGTTCAAAAGCTTAAGTCCGAGCGCCTCGCAGCGGCGGATCTCGTCCACGAAGGCGTTTAGGGACTTCTCGCGCTCTGCCTCGCGCGGATGGCCCAAATTTATGAGGTAGCTGTCGTGTACCAAGACATGCTCCGCGCTGATGCCGCTTTGCCTCAGCGCGTCTTTAAATGCGGCGATCTCCTCCGCGCTAAGCGGCGGCGCGTCCCATCTGCGCTGATTTTTGACGAACATTGCAAACGCGTCCGCCCCGATCTTTGCGGCGTTTAACGGCGTGTTAGAAACCCCGCCGCTAGCACTCACGTGCGCTCCGATCCGCTTCATTTTACCTCCTAAATTTTATTTTACGCCGCGTGCGGCAAAATTTTATTAACTCTGGCCGCGCGCGGATTTTTAAATTTAAATGCGCGCTTTTCTTTCGCACATACGCGCTGCTTAGTAAATTTCGCCGCGAAGAGCCGGCGCAGAGTATTGATAAAACCGCGCCGTTTGCACAAGCTGAAAACTACCCCGCCGAGTAATGAAATTTTGACCGCTAGCGCCGTGTTTTAAAGCGGCGACCGAAGCGCATTATTTCCGTGCGGTTACAAGAACGCACCGCACGAAATTTTACTCGTTCGCGATTTGTTCACGCCGCCCACGAAATTGAATTTCACGTGCTACAAATATTGCTCGCGGCTAGCGCAAAATTTTACTGCAGCTCGCGGATTTTAATCTTTACGCCGCGCTTTGCGTCGGCGAAGCTTATGGATCTTCCGCCACCGTCCTTGTCGCGGCAAACCTTATAATCGATAGAGCCATCTTGCAGGCTTTGCGCGAGGCAACGGCGCTCGCCTGCGTCGCTGCCGCCAAAGATCGGCTTGCCGTCTAGGATTTGGCCGAGAAGCCCGCGGTAGTGCTCGGCGCCAAAGAATTTTTTATTGAAAACGAGCTCATCGTCGCACGCGCCGTTCATGCAAATTTTATCGCCTTTTAAAACCAGGCTCAGCACGCTGATGCCGCTTGCGTAAATTTGAACTTCGGTTTGGTTTTTAAATTTACGCATAAAGCCCGCGTCGCTGGTGCGAGTAAGCGGCGAAATGACGGTGAAATTTACAGCTTGCGTAGAAGCGGGCTTGAGTGCGGTGGTAGCACAGCCTGCGAGCAGAAGCGAAAGTGCAAGTGGCGCCAGAAAAGAGCATTTCATAAATAATCCTTAATTTAAGTTGGGTTTAAGTGCGTCTTGAGTAGAATACCGCCTTTAATCTTAATACCAGATTAAGTGGCCCCTTCGTCTAACGGTTAGGACATCGCCCTTTCACGGCGGTAAAACGAGTTCGAATCTCGTAGGGGTCGCCACTTCTAGCTTAAAAATTTTTTGACACAAATTTTAGCTTTTGTAAAATTCTGAAATTTTATCTAACTACTAAATTTCAAAATTATGCGCTTTCGCTGCTTCCTGCGCTACAAAATTTCAAGACTGCAATAAAATTCTACTTGATAGTTTTAAAATTTATCCCCGCCGAATTTATGTAATAAATTTTATGCAAACAAATAAAACTCGCAAATTTAGCTCTTTCTAAAAAAAATTCGCTAAATTTATTGAATGCAAAATTTTAAAGAATATGTAAATGAAATTCTAAAAAATCATCCTGGCGAGCGCGTCACGAGCTTTAGTTTCGAAGGAGAGAAATACTGGCTAAAGCAGCCGGAACTGCGCATCCGCGGTGGATTGCTTACGAAAATATTTAAAGCAAATCCGAAAGCCGCTTTCGATTACGAAGCGCTAAAATGCGAGAGCCTGTACGCAGCCGGCGCGCCTGTGCCGCAGCTGGTGCTGCGAGACGAGAACTTTTTCGTACTCAAAGACGGCGGCACGCCGGTGGACGAGGTGCTAAAAAGCTCGGATGAGGCATTTTGTGTGGCGCTCATTCAGGGTTACGCTGCAGCGTTAGCACAGCTGCATTCGCGCGGCTTCATACACGGCAGACCCGCACTGCGCGACGTCTTAGTAAAAAACGGCGAAATGAAATTTATAGATTTTGAAAATCGCGGCGAGCGCGGTGATCTGCAAAAAGCTAAAATGCGAGATTTTTTGCTGTTTGTCTATGATCTGTGTCGTGAAGGGCTGAACGAAGGCTTGGTGCGCGCAGGCATTCGCACCTACGCCTCAAGCGGCGGGCAGGATGTAGTGCAAAGTGCGTGGGCTACGGTACTTGCGCTGCGTCCGATATATTTTATCGCCAGGCTCTTGCCGCAAAAATTTAAAGATCTAAACGCGCTCGTGCGCACGTTTGAGCTCTGCCTAAAAATAATTGAGGAAAACGATGGTCAAACAAAGTAAATTCGCTAAATTTAAGCTGGTGATTATACTCGCCTATATGTCCGCTCTGGCGCCACTTTCCACCGATATGTATCTGCCTGCGCTGGAAAAGGTAAAGGCAAGCTTTGCTACGAGCGAGTTTTACACTCAGCTATCGGTTGCGAGTTTTTTCATCGCTTTTGCACTAGGACAGCTCGTTTATGGGCCGCTGAGCGATAAATTTGGCCGTAAAAAGCCGTTATACGCGGGCATTTTGCTTTTTATATGTGCATCGCTTGCTTGCGTGAGCTTTGATAGTGTTTACGCGTTTATATTTTTTAGATTTTTGCAAGCTTTGGGTGGGTGCGCTGGAGTGGTACTTGCGCGAGCCGTAATTAATGATAAATTCGAACTGCACGAGGCTGCGGCGATGTTTGCGCTGATGATGGTCGTAGGCTCGCTAGCGCCGATGCTAGCACCAACTCTAGGTGGATTTGTGCTAGATTTTTTCTCATGGCAAGCGATTTTTGCGATTTTGTTTGCGCTTGGAATTTTGCTTTTTGCATTTATATTTTTCGGACTCGACGAGAGCGCTCAGATAGACAGGACTGCTACACTTAGCGTAAAAGGCGTGCTTGGCGAATACAGCATAATCTTGCGAAATAAAGAATTTATGCGCTATACGCTAGGATTTGCGGTTGCGATGAGCGCGCTTTTTGCTTATATCACGGGCTCTAGCTTTATATTTTTGGGCTATTATGGTTTGGGTGAGCATGCCTTTGGCGTAATATTTGGCATCAACGCTCTTGGAATGACCCTTGTTTCGGCACTAAATGCCAAACTCGTGCAAAATCGCGAACCCGCCGCTTTATTAAATTTCGGCCTAATAGCGATGCTAGTGACAAGCTTGATTTTGCTTGCATGCGCTATGCTTGACCTTCCTTTCATCTGCTTTGAGGCTTCGCTTTTTGTATTACTTTCGTCTCTTGGCTTTGTTGCGCCTAACGCCACGACGCTTGCGATGGCGCTGTATAAGGACGGCAACTCGGGCGCAGCTTCGGCGGTACTGGGGACTGCGCAATTTGCTATCGCCGGGGCTATTTCGTTTATCGTGGGTGCAGTGGGAGCGAATAAGCCGTTTTTGCTCGCAAGTGTGATGGCGATTTGTGCTCTTTGTGCTAACGCCGTGTATTTTTTATTGCGAGAAAAGAATCAAAAATTTTAATTTTAATATTTTTTAAATTTATCGTTAAGGATTGATTGGCTAAAATTAACACTCGTTCTTTCAGCGTAAGAAAGACAATTCGGTAAAAAGAGGAAACAAGCCAATGAGCGATATTATCGCGTATAAATTTAACGGTGAAATTTACGATACACAAAGTATCGGTGAGCACGCAAGCGAGGCGCAACCGATATATTTCGATAACTCCGAGGACGCGCTAAAGGTGATCCGCCACTCCTGTGCGCACCTTTTGGCGCAGGCGGTGCGCGAGCTATACCCAGGTGCAAAATTTTTCGTAGGGCCCGCGATCGAAGATGGGTTTTACTATGATATGCGCGTTAGCAAAGATAACGGCGAGAAGCTCGGTGAAGAGGATTTGGGGGCGATCGAAAAAAAGATGCGCGCGCTTGCCGAGGCAAATTTAGAGATTAAAAAGATAGCCTCCACTAAAGAGGCGGTCGCGAAAAAATATGCAAACGACGATCTTAAACAGGAAGTTTTAAAACGTATCCCCGAAGGCCCAGTCAGCTTATACGCGCAGGGCGAGTTTGAGGACATCTGCCGCGGCCCGCACGTGCAAAATACGAAATTTTTGAAAAATTTCGCCCTTACTCGCATCGCGGGAGCGTATCTCGGCGGTGACGAGAAGCGCGAGATGCTAACTCGCATCTACGGCGTCGTATTTGCCGATAAAGATAGCCTTAAAAAGCACCTTACGATGCTCGAAGAAGCCAAGAAGCGCGATCACCGAAAGCTAGGAGCTGAGATGAAATTTTTCACCTTCGACGAGCAGATCGGCGCAGGACTTCCGATCTGGCTTCCTGCCGGCACGAGGATGCGTATAAAGCTCGAGGGGCGCCTTTATAGGCAGCTTCGCAAGCGCGGCTACGAGCCGGTGCGAGGTCCTGAAATTTTAAAATCCGACGCGTGGAAGATCAGCGGACACTACAGCAATTACAAAGAAAATATGTATTTTACGACGATCGAGGATCAAGAATACGGTATCAAGCCGATGAACTGCGTCGGTCATATCAAGGTTTATCAAAGCGAAATCCGCTCATATCGCGATCTGCCGCTTAAATTTTGCGAGTACGGCGTCGTGCACCGCCATGAAAAAAGCGGCGTATTGCACGGACTTTTCCGCGTGCGCGAGTTTACGCAGGACGACGCACATCTGTTTGTGATGCCAAGCCAGATCAAAGAAAACGTCTATGAAATTTTAGATTTCGTGGGGCTTTTGATGAAAGCCTTCGGCTTTGAATACGAGCTTGAAATTTCGACCAAACCGCAAAAGGCGGTCGGCGACGACGAGGTTTGGGAGATCGCGACGAAGGCTTTAAAAGACGCGCTTGACGAAAAAGGCTTAAAATACGGCCTAGACGAGGGCGGCGGCGCATTCTACGGACCTAAGATCGATATCAAAATCACCGATGCGCTCGGGCGAAAATGGCAGTGCGGCACGGTGCAGGTCGATTTTAACCTGCCTGCGCGCTTCGAGCTTGGTTACATCGACGAAAATAATGAAAAAAAGCAGCCCGTGATGCTGCATCGCGCGATTTTGGGAAGCTTCGAGCGCTTCGTGGGGATTTTGCTCGAGCACACCGCGGGCGAGCTTCCGTTTTGGATCTGTCCTACGCAGGTATCGATCGTGCCGATCGGCGAGGCGCACGCAGACTACGCGAAAGAAATTTTAAATTTGCTGCGCGCTGCGGACATTGACGGCGAAATTTTAGATAAAAACGAGACGCTAAATAAACGAATCAGAACGGCTGAAAAGCAGAAGGTGCCGCTCATCATCGTCCTAGGCGATAATGAAGTTTCGGCTCGCAGCGTGGCTCTGCGCGATCGCATGGCGCGCGAACAGCGAAATTTAGGGCTGGATGAGTTTTTAAATTTCGTAAAAGCTAAATTAAACGAGGTGAATTTTTGAGCAGAGGCAAAGAGGTTTTTCTAAACGAGGACATTCCGGCTAGCGAAGTCAGGTGCATAGGCGACAACGGCGAGGTTTACGGCATAATTTCAAAGGCGCAGGCGCTGCAGATCGCCGAGCGAGAGGGTGTGGATCTGGTTTTGATAGCGCCCGATGCAAAGCCGCCCGTTTGCAAGGTCATGAACTACAGCAAATTTCGCTATCAGCAGGAAAAAAAGCTCAAAGAGGCGAAAAAAAAGCAAAAAATCATCGAGGTCAAAGAGATCAAGCTGTCCGCCAAAATCGCTCAAAATGACATTAATTACAAAGTAAAACACGCGAAAGAATTCCTTAGTAGCGGCAAACACGTCAAGCTTCGCGTATTTTTAAAAGGGCGCGAGATGTCGAGCCCCGAAATCGGAGTAAATTTGCTCAATAAAATTTGGGACGAATTTTTTGCAGAAGTTGCCGATCGCGATAAAGCGCCTGCGCTGGAGGGTCGCTACGTAAATATGCTGATCACGCCGAAAAAGGCGTAGCGTAAATTTAACGGTATTTTGCGCCGAGTGCGGCAAAATTTTAAAATTTACGCGCTGTTTTTCCCCGCGGTACAGCGCGTAAATTTAAACTAAATAGCAAAATTTTAAAATTTATACAGGCTAGTTTATCTCTAAATTTAACCCTTTAAATTTGTATAAATTTTTTTGGATCCAGCTAAACCGAATCTTAAGCGGGCGGCAAAATTTAACTTTAAATTTATCTTGCGTTAATTTAAGCTCTAAAATTCCTTAAATTCAAATTTTTCAAAGAAACTTTATTATATACTTCTCATTCACTTTAAAAAAAGGACGACCATGCCAAAGATGAAAAGCGTGCGCGGTGCCGTCAAGCGTTTTAAAGCGGGCAAAAACAAGATCAAAAGAGGCTCGGCGTTTCGCAGCCATATTTTGACGAAGATGTCTCAAAAACGCAAGAGGAATTTGCGCGAGGCCCAATACGTCGATTCTACGAACGTATCTGCGGTTAAAAAAATGCTTTGCAAATAGTGCGAAGTTAGTTTTTGACGAAAGTCATTCAAACTCCCCTAAATTTATGGATTTTAGGGCAAGATCCCAAAAGGGACGCCGATTAAGAAAGGATTAATATGGCAAGAGTAAAAACGGGCATCGTTAGACGCCGCCGTCACAACAAGGTGCTAAAGCTTGCGCGCGGATTTTATAGCGCAAGACGCAAACATTTCAGAAAGGCCAAAGAGCAGCTGGAGAGAAGCCTCGTTTACGCCTTCCGTGACAGACGCGCGAAAAAACGCGATTTCCGCAGACTTTGGATAGTGCGCATCAATGCAGCTTGCAGGCTGAACGACATCAGCTATTCTAAATTTATAAACGGACTGAAAAAAGCGGGCATCGAGCTTGATAGAAAAATTTTAGCAAATATGGCTATGAACGACGCCGAAGCTTTCGCAACCGTCGCGAAGAAGGCAAAAGCAGCATTAAAATAAGCTTTAAAATTTGGCCGTCTTAGGGCGGCTAAATTTTTAAATTTCGACAAAGCTTTTAATTTTAAAAGCGCGTCCGCAAATTTGTCGAAATTTAAGAATTTGGATAATTTTATTTGAGGCGGTGCAGAATGCTAAAGTCTTTGAAAAAAATCGTATCTCTTGCGCTTGTCGGTGCAGCAGGGTTCGGCTATGCGAGCGAGCAGAATTCCTGGAGCTATGCAAACGCGCAAAAATCACCTTCCAACAACACTTCCCGTTCCGATGTAATGAGCGCTGCGGATAGCTTGGGCGCGAAATTAAGCAGGCACGACGCGGCTAGCGATAGCTCCGCGAGCGACGAGTATGAAAACTCATTTCGTATCAAGCTCGAGTACGCAAGGGGCTTTGCCAAAAAGGGCTCATATTCGGGCAGGCTTAATAATCAGCGCGTTATGATGCCTGCATTTCGCTGGACGGGCAATAGCGGCGTAAATGCCGAGTTTTGGAACGGCATTACCAATATAGGCGGCGCGCTGGTTCCTTATGTGGCTTTCGGCTCATACGAAAAGCGCCCAGGAGGAGATTCTCACTCACAATATTTGGTGCGAAGAGACGAGGATTTGGCTCAAATGCAGCGCAATAAAGCCGCGGGTATCAAAAATCTCGCCTATACTTATACGGGCACTACCGGTCCTATCGGTCCTGACGGTCGTCCTACTGCCATTGGTTCAAGTAGAAATTTAAGCCTAGTATATGCCGATATCGATAATTTTGTAAATTTCTACGGCAGAGAAAACATCGCGGGATACTTCATCGACGAGGTCAATACCGAGGATAACCCTTCCAATATCGCTTATATGGCTAGCATTTATAATTACATTAAATCCAAATATCCGGAGATGCTCGTTTTGGCGAATAACGGCTGGGGGGTACGCGATGCCATAGCCCCTTACGCGGACGTCTGGATGCTGCAAGAAGTAAGCGCGGACGAGTATATCAACCGCTATCGCGCCAGAACCTCGGAATTTGAAAAAGACCCCGCAAATTCCGCTAAAATCTTACACGTCATCTATAACGCCTCGCCCGAGCAATATGACGAGATTATAAGGCTGTCGCGCGAGCGCAATGCGGCGAATTTATTCATCACTTCCGATACGAACCGCTATCCTGGCGGATACGACGATCTGCCGAGCTATTTTGAGGCGCTGATGCTAGCGATCAATAACTTCACGCCTAAAAACGGCAGCCTGTTTTCGCAGGTCGCAAGAGGCGGCAACCGGGTAGGCATCGAGATGCCGCGCTCGAAGGTCGATCTGGATCTTACAAAGCTTGCAAGAAATTCCGCTTATAAAAATTTAACCGACACCGACGGGCAGGAGTTTAACGTAAACGTAAGCGCGATCGGAAACTATGGCGGGGATTACAAAGACCGCTCGGGCGGCGTCAAATACGATTACAAGAGCGACGGAATTTTACTCGGAGCCTCCAAGAGAGTGGATGATCTTACGCTGGGCGTGATCTTTGGGTACCAAAAATCGGACGCTTGGTATGAGGGTAAATTCGACGGCGTGAAAGAAAACATCAAATCCTACGAGCTCGGTCTGGCGGGTAGATACGATTTTAACGAGAACGTGGATCTGGCGGTAAATTTAACATATTCGACGAACGATCATAAATTTGAAACCAATAACGGATTCGGCGCTATCCACGGCGCGAAATACAAGTCGCAAATTTGGGATTTTAGTACGAGAGCCGGGTACAAATTCTTATTTGAAAACGGCTACATTAAGCCATATTTGGGGTTTGGAGCGATTAGGGTGGACGAAGATGCGATATCCAGGCTTAAATTTAGCTCCGCTTCAAAAACCGCGCCGAACGGCACCGCGGGAATTTACGCGATCAAGGCTTTCGGCGATCTGCAGATATTCGCAAATGCGGAGTACGAGCATCGATTTAGCGGTAATTCGTATCACGCGAGCAGAAAGTATTCGGACAGATACGACGTCGAGGGGCTTGATTATTCTAGCGGCGTGTTTAATGGCGCGATCGGACTGAAATATAAGATCCTTCAAAGCGTCGCACTTAGCGCGTCGTACGAGCTAAGCGAGAGCAAAAATAGCCTTGCTAGAGCCGCTTTTGACGTGGAGTTTTGATTTTAATCGGAGTAGTCCAAGATAGGCAGCTTGAAGTACGATTACAAATTCCTCTTTGCCGCAAATCAAAAATTTGCGGCTAAATTTTATCTGGGCTTTGCCGCGAAATTTTAAAATTTCGGCTGTAAGATATTTACTCGTATAATTTCTGCTTTGAAATTCCATGTAACACTATTTTTGCGCCGCTTCGGATGCGAAGCCACGAGATATAATCGCTGCCGTAGAATTTTGCGCGGACGCTGAGGATTTTTTAAAATTCTAAATTTTGCCCGTTTAAAACTTTGCGGATCGCGTTTCATCCATAAGGGATTTTAAAATTCTATGCGCGGCGCAACTGAGGATTTTTAAAAGCAGCGGAATTTTAAGAATTCCAAGGGAGCATTCAAATTTTCTAGGCAAAATTTAGACTGATTGGAAGTTGCCGAAATTTGGCAAAAGAAGCGAAATTTTGCGGATCGCTCCGCAAAATTTAAAAGAGATTATTTTAGCTTGTCTAGTTCGATGATGTAAGGCACTGAGTTTACTCCCGCACCGAAATATTTGGCAGCTAGGGCTTTTGCAGCATTTAGCTCGGCAGCGCTTACGTCTTTGGCACCTGCTTTGTTATCTTCAGCGTAATATTTTTTAAAAACCGCTATCTTTTGCTCGTCGGTTTTAGCATTTTTGATCTCTTTGTAGATGAGCGCGGATTTTGCGTGGCCGTCATCGCCGTGAACGGAGGTCATGATTATATCGACATTGTTATTTTTTAACGTTTCTTCGATCCTTGCCATCTCTTTGCGGCAGAATGGACACAAAGCGTCTGTCAGCATCAAAATCGTAGGCTTTTTGGGATCGTTTCCTAGCTTGATAATATTGTCTTTGCTCTCTGCTTTGAAGATCTTGCTTAGCTGTCCTGCGATGCGGTCTTGTTTGATCTGCTCCTTATAGACTACGCGTTTTTTAGGATCGATGATATCGGTAAAGATCAGATCGCCTTGGGTGAAGATGATCTCCTCTTGCGACATATTGCCTTGAGAGATTTTTAAAACGACCGCCTCAACGCCCTTTGGCTCGCTAAGTGGGATGCGCTCGGCGACCTTTATTTCGATGCCTTGAGGCGCGCCGCCGTAGATAGATAAAATTTCGCTGTCGCTTAAAGCCGCGTTTAGGCTCGCTGCGAGCGCAACTGAAGTTAAAATAGCTTTTTTCATTTTTTTCCTTTGCAAAAAATTCCGCGCATTGTAGTGCAAAATTTTAAATTTTTACTTTTTCAGATAGCGTTTATTGTCGATCGTAACGATATTCCCCATTTTATCTAGGTACTCGAGATAGCAGATTACGAATTTCCTGCTAAGCCCAAGCTCCTCTTTGGCGTTAGTGACGTTTACGAAGCCATCTTTTTCGATGATTGCGTAGAGGCGTTTGATCGCTAGGGCTAAATTTTCAGCCTCGACGAAGAGATTGTGTGCGAGACGGACGACCTTTTTGGCGTAGGTCAGCTTCTTTAGCGCGTCATCGCCGCTACTGCGGTCGATCTCTAGCTCGTCATAGACGTTATACGGCGCGAGAGGCGCTATGCCACCCTTTTTGATGAGATCAAAAATTTTACTCTCCAGACTCTGTTTGAGCGCGTCAAAATCCACCCCCGATTTTACGTAAACTCCGCCCTTTTTGGAGACGATGCCGCCTCGCTCAAGCTCGCTAAGCGCGCGCGCGGCGAGCTCTTCGCTAGCCCACGAGAGCTTTAGGGCGATCGAGGCGGGCGAAAAGATCGCGTAGTCGTTTTTTGAGACGATAAATTTTATGAGGCTTTTTACGTCCTCGATCGCGCTTAGATCGTAAACACATAAATTTGCTTCGTCAAAATACGTCCCCTCTAGGCCGCGCGCGATCTTTATCGCTTCGTCGTACTCCATCCCGAAGCGCTGATACGCAGAAAATAGCCCGAATCCATGTTTGTGAAAGAGGCTTAAAATTTTAAACGCTTCGGTGAAATTTCGCTTCAAAAGCGCGGTGAGAAGCACGGCTTTACTCTGCTTTTTTAGCGGCTCGACTACGGCGTTTAGCACGCGTCCTCCGCCGATTACGCGTGAGTTTGACAAGCAGACGAAGGGCTCGTCAAATTTCAAAAACATTGTTTTGTCAAATTTAAAGCTTACGAGCTTCTCGCCGCTAGGAAGTTCTTTTAAAATGAGCGCTTTTGCTGCGCTTTGCTTGCTTCCGACGCAAAACAGCACGTCTTGGTTGTGTGAAATTTCGCCGCTAAAGGTGCAGTCGGCTTCATTAAAGCCGCGGAAAAAACCTTTTTTGGTTAAAATTTGCCCCTTCTCAAGCTCGCTCGTTTTGGCGTCAAGACTTAGCGCGACGCGGTTTGGAGCCTGCGCCAGCGGCGTGTCCTCGTCGTGTATCTGCACGCTTTTGACGTTAAAAATTTTACCCAGATCGCAGTTGTAAAGCTTCTCGCCCTTTGAAATCGCGCCGTTAATGAGACTGCCCGTTACGATGGTGCCAAGCCCCTTAAGCGAAAAAACTCGGTCGATGTAGTAGTGTACCACGCCGCCTCCTTGGCGCTGCACGGGCTTGATATTAAAGAGATAGTTTTTCAGCTCGGCGATGCTTGCGGGATCTTTTATGCTGATAAAAAAGGTATTTAAAATTTGTAAATCCTTAAATTTACAGATGTATTCCCTGCACTGCGCCGCGACCTCAGATCTGCGCGCGTCGTCCGCTAGATCGCACTTGCTGATGCATAAGATCACGCTTTTTACCCCAAGCAGCGATAAAATTTGAATATGCTCTTTGCTTTGCGGCATTAGCCCGTCGTCCGCGGCGACTACCAGCATCGCAGCGTCGAAGGCATATGCGCCGCTAATCATCGTCTTTACTAGATTTTCATGCCCAGGAACGTCGATGAAAGCAACATTGGTATCCCCCGAGCGTAGATGCGAAAAGCTAAGATCGATCGTGATGCCACGTTCTTTTTCGCTCGGCATTCGGTCCCCCTCAAAGCCGTTTAGCGCCTTGATTAATGCGGTTTTTCCGTGATCGATATGGCCTGCGGTGCCGATGATTACGCTATTCATAAATTTCTCCGATCTTTTTTATTAAATCTTGCAAGTCGCTTTTTAAAATCGATCTGAAATCGAGCAAAAATTTATCATCCTCGATCCGCCCGATTATGCCCGCAGTGCGAAATTTTGCCTGCATGCTCTGCGGATCTGAGCCATCTAAGATCGCAAGCGCGACGCTAGGGTAGGAGGCGCCGGGCATCGTGCCGCCGCCTACGAAGGTGGTAGTAGGCACGATCTGCGATTTTACGCCGATGCGCGATCGCACTAGCTCCGCCCGCTCGCGCAGCTCATCTAGGCTTAGATGGATCTGATCTATCGTCGTGATGAGGTGAAATTCTTTATTTATATACGCCTTGATGGTCTCGGCAAGCAGGCTTAGCGTGATCTTGTCCACGCGCAGCATTCGCAGTAGCTGGTTTTTACGCAGGCGCGCGATGAGCTCGTGATCTCCTAGAATGATGCCGCACTGCACGGAGCCGAAAAGCTTGTCGCCGCTAAAGCTAAGCAGCCGCACGCCGCTTTTTAAAAGCTCAAAAATGGATGGCTCGCTTTTGCCTAGTCCAAATCCCAGCTCGCTTGCATAGCCGCTTCCAAGATCGTAGTAATCGATGATCTCGTTAAAATCGTCCGTTTTTTTCATGCTAAATTTTGCGGGGTAAATTTTAGAAATTTCGCTATTGTCGCCCGCACTGTCTCTATGAAAACACTCGCTCTTTTTGGACGGCTCGCCGCTATCTAAATTTAGAGCATTCGCAGAAGCGGCAGCTAAGCCTAAACCATTCGGCGCAGAATTTAAAATTTCGCCGTCCGTGTCCGAAGAGCCGCCGCAAAGATCTGCTAAATTTTTAAAGCTTGCCGCTCTAAGCGCTAAAAATTCTCTCTTTGCCTGTGAGGCGCGACGTGCGAGAGCCGCTACTTCCGCAGCACTTACGCTAGAGCTAAAGCCTGAAATTTTAAAATTTGAGCGGTGCACCTTCATCAAGATCGCCGTGTTTTCATTGATCGCTTCTTCGTAATCGTCTAGCTTGGTTTTGTTCGTGGTGCCGATTTCTACGAGCTTTGCGCCAGAGTTTGCCATCACTTCGCTTACTCGAAAGCTCCCGCCGATCTCGACTAGCTCGCCGCGGCTTACCACGACTTCGCGTCCGCGCGCGAAGGTATTTAGCACCAAAAAGACCGCCGCAGCGTTGTTATTGACCACGAGCGCGTCCTGCGCGCCGAAAAGCTCGCTGCACAAAAGCGCTATGTAGTCGTATCTGTTGCCGCGCGCCCCCTCGGATAGGTCGTATTCTAAATTTGAATATGAGGTGATGATCTTTTGCGCGCGGGCTAAAATTTCGGCGCTGATAACGCTGCGGCCGAGGTTTGTGTGTAGTACGACGCCGGTTGCGTTAATAAGCGGTTTGAGGCTTAGATTTTGAAATTTTTCGTAGCGCGATTTGATGCGCGCGATGATCTCGCTTTCGCTTGCGACCGCGCCTCCTTGCAGCGCCTTTTTGCGCTCCTGCCGGATGAGCTCTTGCGCGATTTTGATGATTTGCGGGCGGAGGCAGTTTTGAAACTCCTGCGCGTTTGCGATTTTGTCGATTTTTGGTAGTTTAATTCGTTGCATTGCGACCCCGATGCCTTAAAATTTAGGCGATTTTATCATTTAAAGCTTTGATTTTGCTTTATCTATAGAATTATTAATTTAAATTCGATTTACTTTAAGTGCAGAATTTAAAAGCTGTTTAGAAAATAAGAGTAAAACCCGCCTAATTATCAATTTAGGATAGATTATGAAAGAACATGGATTTTATGCCGCGGGGCTAAAGGATGTCGTCTTAAGCGACGATATCGAAATTTGCGGCGATGAAGAAGGGGCGAAAAAAGAGGAATTTATCGTCGCTAATTCGCCGAAACTAAAAGCGCAAATTTATGCGCCCGAGATAAATTTTTATATAGAAAATTCCGCAGATGAGCCGCTGCAAATCGCTAAAAACGTAGATATTTTGTATCGCGCCAAGGATATTGCCTTCGACGGCGCGCTAGATAGCGACTATCAAAAGCCCGTCGGCAAAAACGTGATTCTCGCCTGTGACGAGCCTCGAGGGGAGCTTGTGAGGCTACTTAGGCGGCATGGATTTAAGGTGATCGCGTTAAGCAGGGCCGAGATTAAGTTCGTCTACGGCGAGATTGGCGATCTTGCGGTTACGATTTTAAGTGAGCGGGATGAGGTTGAGACCGAGGCGGATTTTTTCTTGATTAGCGGCGCAGCGCCCTATCAATTGCGACAAAGCGGCTGCTACGAGATTTCGGGGCTAAAAGACGATGAAATTTTAGAAATTTTAAATTCCAAAAGCCCGGTTTATCATTATAAGAATTCCACGATCTTCGATCCTGCGATCTGCCAGTATCAGGGCAGGCGAAACGATCTGTGCGCAAAATGCGTCGAAGTCTGCCCCACAGTGGCGATTTTGAAAAACGACGAAAAGCGCGAGTTAGTATTTTCGCATATCGACTGCATCGGTTGCGGCGCGTGCGTGAGCGTCTGTCCTAGCGGCGCGCTGAAATTTGCCAAGCTGCCCCAAAGCGTATTTGGCGAGATCGCAAAGCTCTATGCAGGCAAAATTCCGCTTCTCATCGCAGAGAGCGAAATTGCGTCCGCACCCGCAGTGCAGCTTCCGTGCGGCGTGCTACCGTTTGGAATTTTCGGAAGCAAGCAAATAGATGAGGTAAATTTGCTAAGCGCGATGCAAGAAAGCGGCTCGAGCGTGATCGTTTACGGCGCAGACGCGGGCGAGAGCACGCGCGAAGCGGTGGAGCTTATCAATGGAATTTCGCGCGCGATCTACGGCAAGGACGCGGTATTTTTAGCGCGAAATTTAGCCGAGCTACAAGAGGCGCTAAAGCAGGCGCAAAGCTCTCAGCCCTGGGCGTTTAGCTTAAACGAACAGGGTCTTAGCAAGAAAGAAATTTTTTCCAAACGCGTAAGCGCGATGGTTGGTGATGGTAGCTTCAGCGTCGTAAAAAGCGGAGAGTTGCTAAAATTTGGCAAAGTAAGCATAAACGAAGCAAGCTGCACGCTCTGCCTTAGCTGCGTGGGCGCCTGTAATACCGGCGCGCTGTATGCCGACAACAGCGATAATTCGATTAAGCTCAACGCTTCACTTTGCACGACGTGCAACTACTGCGTGCTAAGCTGCGCCGAAAAGGATACGATCGAGCTTAAGCCTTGCGGCGTGGAGCTTGAGCCGGGATTTTTTAATTATAAAATGCTAGCCAAAGACGAGCTTTTTAAGTGTATCGAATGCGGTAAGGAATTTGCGACGAGCAAAGCCGTGATGAAGATCGCGGATATGATGGGCGCACATTTTGCAAACGAGCCTGAAAAGATGAAGACGCTTTTTTGCTGCGGCGATTGCAAGGCGAAAATAATGATAAAAAAGCAGATAGAAGATGCTAGAAAAGGGGCAATGTAATGGATGCGAATCTACTTCAAGCAAGAAGCTACTACTACGAATTTTTTGCAATTCCGTTTTTTTTCTATGAAACAGATACGAAATTTAAGCGCTGGCAGCAGCAGCTGGAGTTTTTACGTAGCTCGCCCATCGTGCCTAGTGATGAGGCGGAATTTCAAAATTTGGAGAAATTCGACTTTGCGGCGTTTAAAAGCGAGCAAAATTCCGTGCTTTTTGATTTTTCATACGCCAACGTGCCGATGAGTGCGAGCTTCTACGACGAGGGACGCGATGATGGGCGTATGCGTGTCGCGGTAATCGACGTGCTAAAAAAGAGTAAATTTCGCCGTAATATGGAGCTTTGCAAAGAGTGCGAGGACTATGTGGGATTTATTTTTTACCTGCATTCGACTCTGCTGCGCGACGCGGCTGCAAAACACAGCGCAGTTTTAAACGGACAAAATTCCGTGGCAAATAAGCAAAATTTTACGAATAGCGCGAGCTTGACGGCGCAAGACGGAAAAAATTCTGTAAATTCGCATGGCAGTAAAAATTTTATAGGCCCGCAGGATGGTAAAAATACTGCGAGCGCGCAATACGCTAAAAATTTCGTCGGCGCGCAAGACGGCGAAGCGCTGGCGTTAGAGCTTTTTACGAATGTCACCAATAGCTTTGTGGATGAGTTTAGCGAGCTTTTGTGCGGGCATGTGCGGGCGGATTTTTTCAAATCATTAGGCGCACTAATGAGAAGCTTTTTTGCGCTTGAGCGCTCGCTTTTAGCGCTTGCCGCTCCGCAAAAGAAAGATCGCAGCGTCGTTAAAGAAGCGATCAAAAAAGGCGGCTATCAAAATAAATTTACCAATCCGGAAGATATTTTTGATCTGGATTGATAAATAAAATTTTTAACGAAAATCTTAACGCAAAAGCAGAATTTCGGTTAAATTTTAGACTCGCAAGCTCGAGTTTTGCGAGTAGTTTTTTAGTTAGAACTTTATATTTTGAATTTTAAATAAAATTTAAAAAGTAACTTAAAATTTAATTTCCATCTCACTGCCTTTTCGTTATAATTCATTAGATTTAAATCCTGTAACAGGCGTTACTACGATAAAAGATTTAAAGCGATTTCTTCACAAAGGAAAACCATGGAGAACAAACGCAGGGATTTTCTTAAAAAATCTCTAAAAATCGGCGCAGTAGGTGCCGTGGGCGTTGCCGCGTCTCAGGCTCTAGCGAAAAGCGAGCAGGACTATGGCGATACCGTTCGTGGCAAATCACCGAAAAAAGAGGTGCTTTACTGGGAGAGTGAAGCGTGGAAAAAATACTATAAAGTAGCTTACTAGGAGAATTTTCATGAGTGAGAATGCGATCGGAAGGAGATCGTTTTTGAAACTCGCCGCTTTAGGAGCGAGCAGCGTAGCTGCGTTTGGCGAAAATAATACGCTAAGAGCTGCTACTGAGCAAGAGATCAAAAACCCATTTCCAGGTTCCGTTATGAAGCGAACGATATGTTCGATCTGTTCCGTAGGCTGTGGTATCGAGGCTCAAGTGGATGAGAGCACCAATACCTGGATTCGCCAAGATATGGCAGTAGATCACCCGATCTCGCAGGGCAGTCACTGCTGTAAGGGAATCGATCAAATCGATCTAACCAAATCTAAAATGCGTCTTAAATATCCGCTCAAAAAGGTTGGTGGCAAGTGGGAGCGCATAAGTTGGGAGCAAGCCGTTAACGAAATCGGCGATAAAATGCTTCAAGTTCGCAAAGAGGACGGCCCAGATAGTGTGGTATTTCTGGGTTCGGCTAAATTTTGTAACGAGCAGGCATATTATTTTAGAAAATTTGCAGCCTTCTGGGGTACGAACAGCAACGACCACGTAGCCAGAATTTGACATAGCGCAACAGTCGCCGGTGTGGCGAATACTTGGGGTTATGGAGCTATGACAAATCACGTAGGTGATATGGCGAAAAATTCTAAAATGATCCTTTTCATAGGTGCGAATTCCGCGGTTGCAAATCCAGTGGGAGCTATGAAGCACGCTCTTCAGGCTCGCGATAGAAACGGCGCGAAAATCGTTGTAGTTGATCCAAATTTTACTAGAACTGCGGCTAAGGCCGATATGTATATTAGAATTCGTCCGGGAACCGATATAGCGTTTGTGTACGGAATGCTGCATCTAATCTTTAAAAACGGCTGGGAAGATAAGGAGCTAATAAAAACCAGAACCTACGCTGTAGAGGAGATTAGAGCCGAAGCTGAGAAGTGGGATCCTAAAGAGGTAGCCAATGTCACCGGCTGCAAAGAAGAGGAGCTTATAGAATTTACGAGGATGTTCGCTACCACAAAGCCCGCTACTTTATGCTGGGCTCTAGGCATTACACAGCACTCGATCGGAAGTTCTAATACTAGAATTTTGGCTCTTTTGCAGCTCATACTAGGCAATATGGGCAAGCCGGGCGGCGGCTGCAACATCCTTCGAGGCCATGATAATGTTCAGGGCGCTACCGATATGTGCAATCTCTCCGATAGCTTGCCTGCATATTATGGGTTAGCCGATAACGCCTGGAAGCACTTCTGCAAGGGCTGGGGCGTAGATTACGAGCAGTTTATTAAAAGATTTGCCGTCTCTACTAAGCAGCCGCACGAAAAGCAGGGTGAAAAAGTGCCTGGTACGAATTTTACCGAGTATTTTCACTACGATCCGAGCATCGAGCAAGATACGATAAATTGGCGCAACGAAAAGGGCTTTTCGCTATCTAAATGGTGGCAGGGCGTTTTGAAAAACGAGCCCGTTTTAAGTAGTGGCAATGTCCGCGTTCTTTGGGTGCAAGGCACAGGAATTACTTCTATGGCTCATGTTCGCGAGACTCAAGAAGCATTAGGCAAGATCGATATGCTGGTAGTCGCCGAGCCGTTCTTAAACGAAGTAGCGATTCTAAACGATAGACCGGATGGAATTTATGTTTTGCCGGTAGCTACGCAGTTTGAAAGCGAAGGTCATCTAAGCGCTACAAACCGTAGCGGTCAGTGGAGAACTCAGATCGTTAAGCCGCTATTTGAGAGCAAAGAGGATCAGGAGGTAATGTTTTTATTCGCGAAAAAATTCGGCTTTTACGACGAATACGTTCGCGGCATGAAGATGGGCATCGTTGATGGCGAGCTTAAGCAGGTTAAAGACGATTTTGTTTGGCCTGACGATGCTACCGATGAGATCGCACGCAATACTCAAAGTATTGGAAATAACGGACGCACCGCAGCTAGATTTCGCAGACAACAGAAAAATTGGCATCTATTTGATCCCGATACTTTGCGCGGCATAGGCGGAGAAGTAGAGGGCGAATACTACGGACTTCCATGGCCTTGCTGGGATACGCAACACCCGGGCACGCCGATTCTTTACGATGTAACTAAGCCTTATGCCGACGGCGGTATGGGATTTAGAAACCGCTTCGGCTTAGAGCACGACGGCGTTTCGCAGCTAGCCGACGAGAGCATTACACTTCCTGGATCAAAAATTCAAGGCGGACACGCAGAGATTACCAAGGCAAATATCGAGCAGGTTTTAGGCATCACGCTAAACGAGGAAGAGAAAGCCAAGATGGGACCTACGTGGAGCACAGATTATAGTGGCATTATCGCTAAGAAATGTCGCGAGTTTGGAATTTGTCCTTGCGGAAACGCAAGAGCCAGAGCTAAGGTTTGGCAGTTTGCGGATCAAATTCCAAAGCATCGCGAACCGATCCACTCGCCTAGATGGGATTTGGTAGAGAAATATCCGACCTTTGCGGATCAAAAACGAAATTTCCGCGTCTTTACGAGATTTATCTCCGAGCAGAAAAAGCAGGATTGGAGCAAAGATTTCCCTACAATCGTCAGCTCGCTAAGGCTCGTAAATTTAAGCGGTGCGGGCATGATCGAGCGCACGAGCAAGTATCTTTCGGCGATTACTCCGGAGATGTTTGCGCACGTAAACCCTAAACTTGCCGCTGATAAAGGTATCAAAGATGGCGAGATGATGTGGATCCATTCGCCGCAAGGCACTAAGATTAAAGTCAAGTGCATCTATTCGCACGCCGTAACGCCTGATCGTATTGTTATGCCGTATAACTTCGCGGGAATTTTCCAGGGCGAGGATCTAAGCGACCGCTATCCTGAGGGCACTAAGCCATATATCAGAGGCGAGAGCTCAAATACGATTACGAACTACGGCTTTGACATAAATACGCAAATTTCGGAATTTAACGCCGGTCTTTGCAGACTAGAAAGAGCATAAGGAGATAAAATGCCGGCAAGATTAAAATTTTATGTCGATGTCGAGCGTTGCATCGCTTGCTATGGTTGCCAGGTAGCCTGCAGCTCGGCGCACGAGGTTCCCGTGCAGATCAATAGGCGCAAGGTTATCACCCTAAACGAGGGCATAGAGGGGCAGGAGGTTTCAAGCTCCATCGCTTGCCAACACTGCACCGATGCGCCTTGCGCGCAGGTTTGCCCGGTTCAATGCTTCTATATTAGAACTGACGGCGTCGTTTTGCACGACAAAGATAAATGCATCGGCTGTGGATATTGCCTCTACGCGTGTCCGTTCGGCGCTCCGCAATTCCCTAGAGACGGAGCTTTCGGTATCAAAGGCGCGATGGATAAATGCACTATGTGCGCGGGTGGACCGGAGCCTACGTTTTCGCACGAAGAGCTGCATAAATACGGCCAAAACCGCATCGCAGAGGGCAAGGTTCCGATTTGTGCGGCGATCTGTTGCACGAACGCTCTAATCGTGGGCGACGCGAGCAGAGTTTCGGATGTTTATCGCAAGCGCGTACTTACGCGCGGCGTGAGCCTATAAGATTGTGGAATTTTAAACGCCTACGATTTAAAATTCCGCCTCTTTTACAGAAATTTCAACCGAGCGGCGGCTTTAAATTTAGCGGTCGCTCGGCGCAAAATTTTATTTAAAAATTCCACTCTTGCCCATTCGTCGTTAGATTATTTCAAAAAATCGCCTCTTGCTGACATTAAAATTTTAAATTTATGCTACAATCACTCAAATTTAGGATTTGAAATCTTAAGCGAAAGGATCCGTCTTGAAAAATAAAATTTCACTTTTTTTGGTCATTTCGGCGTTTTTGATTTTTACAGGTTGCTCTAAAAACGTGCCCGTAAATAGCGGCATCGTGCGCACTTCCGAGCCGCTTCACATTATGGAATTTCCGCAGGATAAACTCATAAGCGTAAATTTCACCAATACCTCTACGACGGATTCAAATTTAACCCAAGTAGTGATCCAGCATCTGCGTGCGGATGGATTTAAGGTCGTAAATAAAAGCGCGGCGAACGTCCAAATCGGCGGCAATCTCAACTACTTCCGCAAGGCGGATTTTTCGCGCAGATCGTGGGATAATCCGAGATTTAGCTTCGGAATGGGCTTTGGCAGGTATTATAGATATACGGGCGTGGGCGTAGGCTGGGGGATGCCGTTCGGTTATGATCCTTGGGACGACGACGATTATTACAGAGACTACTTCTACGACTCGCAGATTAGCCTCTACATAAGCGTTAAAAACAAGGGTGCTTGGAAGGACTACGTAACGAACCTCAACTACCAAAGCATCAAAAATCCGGGCTCTAAAGACTCGGTAATGGATGCGCTAAATTTTAAAATTTACGAATATATAAGACAACTGATTAAGCAGGGAAGATGATAGTAAAAGAGAATAAAAAGCCCGTAGCGATGACGCTGGCGGGGTCGGCGATTTTGGCGCTCGCTAGCGGGTATTGCTACCACGCGGGCTTTGGCGGTGCGGCGCTTTTTGCTTCCGTAGTCGCGGCATTTTGCGCGTTTTTTTGCGCGCTCAGACTCGGCGCTAAAAATTATTTGCAGATCGGCGAGAACGCCCTTACTATCGTGCGCGGCGCAAATTCCGAAAGCTTCGAATACAAAGATATCGCAAATTTAGGCATCAAAACCTTCGTCGCAGGCAGAAACAAAACGGAGCTTTTAAATTTTGTATTCAAAAAAGCGCCGCAGGCCCAGGACCGCTTTAATTTTTTGCGATTTTACAGCGACACGGAGGCCACTCTACCGGGCTCGTTTGAAATTTCGATCTACGAGCTGAGCAAAATTTTGCGCGAGAAAGCGGGTCTTTCGCAAAGCTCTGAGGAAGAGCAAACCGCCTCAAAAGTTCGCAAGGGCGCTAAGAGCTCTAAAAAAAGCGCGGGTAGCGGTAGAAATTTTAAAACTAAAAACCTCCGCGATGAAAATTCCGATACGCAAAATTCCTACGGCGCACAAAATTTAGGCGCGGAGAATTCCTACGCCGTGCAGAATTCCATCGCACAAAATTCTAATGGCGCCGCTGATTCAAACGGCGCGCAGAATTTGAAGGGCGCTTCAAATTTAAACGAACAAAGCTCCGCCGCGCCGAATGGTGCCGCTTCCTTAAATAGCGCCAGCGCGGGCGAAAATTTCACAGGCGCCGAGGATTCCGCGCCTAAAATTCTCGCGGGCGATAATGGATCTGACGCTGCGCCTGAAAGTGCGGCAGCGGCTAGCTATGATGCCGTCGATACCGCGATGCGAAACTCCGCCTGCGAAAGTAAAAACAAGTAGAGGCGCGGCTTTGAACTCCTTATCGATCGGAATTTTCTTGCAAGGAGCCGCGCTGATGCTCTCGCTCATCGTTGCTATCGGCGCGCAAAATATCTTCGTCATCTCCCAAGGCCTTGCGAAAAACCACGTCGCGGCTGTTTGCATGGTTTGCGCGCTAAGCGATGCCGTATTTACGGCCGTAGGGATATTTTTAATCGGCGGCGCTCTTAAGCAAGGCTCTCTTCTTACCCAAATTTTAGGCATAGGCGGGGTTATATTTCTGCTCTGCTACGCGCTAAGCTCGTTTTTTAGCGCCTATAAGGGCTCGCATTTTGCCAAGATCCAAAACTCGGCAAATAGCCCGCTGGCGCCCGTCGTAGCCAAAGCTCTCGCGGTGACGCTTCTAAATCCGCACGTGTATTTAGACACCGTCGTGGTCGTGGGCTCGCTCGGCGCTACGATTGCGGATCCGCAAAAGTCGTGGTTTTACGCGGGAGTTATGTTCGTGTCGTTTGCGTGGTTTTTCGGCTTGGGCTACGGTTCAGGGGCGCTTTCGAAGCTTTTTGCAA
Source organism: uncultured Campylobacter sp. (assembly GCF_937996225.1). Taxonomy (GTDB): domain Bacteria; phylum Campylobacterota; class Campylobacteria; order Campylobacterales; family Campylobacteraceae; genus Campylobacter_B. The sequence goes on from NZ_CALKTC010000001.1 coordinate 24,711, forward strand.
GCAGCAGAGCGTGGCGCATAATCGACGCGCTCGTGGGAGTTTTGATGCTGTATATGGCGTATCTGATCGCGAAGTTTGTCTTTAAAATTTAAAATTTCACGCTAAAATTCCGCATTCTTGATAAAGGATCTATGATGAAAATTGAAATTGAAAGCGGGCTCGAACTAAAAGAGGCCTTGTGGCGCGTAGAGAAAGCTCTGCGACTGGTGACCGACAAGGACGGCAAAATCACATCGAGCGCGACGCTTTACGTGGGCAAACATTCGCTTTTAAATTTACTCGATACTGACCAGATCGAAAATATCCAAAATGCCTATGCGCGCGCCAGAACGGAATTTCGAGCGGAGATGCTGGGCGTGCTGGAGGGCTTTTTATCGCAAGAGGACGCCGAGAAGGATCCGGAATACGCGCTATTTAATCAGCTCTACCAAATGGCGATGACTGCGGGCAGAAAGAGTGATATCTTTATCCATGTCCAAGGCATCAGCGAAAACGAGGTCGTGCTGCGCGTATATCAGCGCTTTGAGCTGGAGAGCGGCGAGACAATCTATTACGCAGGCGGTGAGTTTAGCTACAATCTGGATGAAAATTTCGGCAAAATTTATCGCTACGAAATTTGATTTTGGCGGTACGGCGTGAGATCAGGTGCCTCTTCGATCGTAAATATTACGTCCGCATTATGCCTCTTTGCTGCAAGGCGCATAAATTTAGACGCTCAAAACACATGGCAAGTTTAAATTTAAACGAACTTTTTGCGACGATAGAATTTCGCTCGGTTAAAATTTATCGTGATTTCAAATTTAAAGCTGCATGTAAATTTCGCCGCATTACCGCCGGCGTTTGAGTTCTCCTTGCTTTACATTCGTCAGAATTTTAAATCGAGCTTGCATAAATTTTTGCTTCTTAGGCACATAAATTTTGTAGAATCGCACTTTTATGCAAAAGAAAAGATAATTAAACGAAGCCGAATTTAACCAAGGCGCGTATATAGGAGGGCGGGCTTAAAGATGATACGCTAGGTGGCGGTTTGCTGCCATTGCTCGCTTTATAAAATTTTTAGGAATTAATGCGTGCAAAGAAAACGCAATGCTAAGTAAAAAACTAGGATAATAAGAGCGCTGATCGGACTAGAGATAATGATCGCAAAAGCCGTTGTTTGGCAGCTGGTGGGGGCTGGTCGGACTAGTGCCCTTTATCGTGGGCGTCACGGGATTTTGCCCCGCTTGCTACTTTTTAAACTGCTGTTTGCTAAAGCGTTAAATTTAGCCGCGGTATGCGGTTTTGCCGTGCGCCTAGAAAATAAGCGCGATAAATTTTATGGCGAAGCGAGGGACTTTAAATTTTAAATTCTCCACGCCTCGCCGTGGAATGTTAAATTTAAACTAGCTCTTTAAGGCTTAAAATTTTATCGCGCGATACAAAGCGGTAAATTTAATGTGGTAAATTTAATCTCGTGCCGCCGTCAATCGGCATGCTGCTAACTATGTAAAATTTTAGCACCGTGTCGCTTTCGGCGTTTTTGTTAGAGCTGGCTTGCGCTCCGCGCCCGGCTACAACCAAACTCTATGATTAATCGCACCCCACCTCTTAAAATTCATCTTAAATTTGCTAAAATTGCAGCAAAATTTAAAATTTAAAGGAGCCCAAATGTCAAATATCTTAATCATCGGAGCGGGCGGCGTGAGCCAAGTCGCGACCGTAAAATGCGCGATGAACGCGGACGTTTTTAGCAAGATCACCCTTGCAAGCCGCACCAAAAGCAAATGCGACGCGATCGCTAAATTTATAAAAGACCGCCTAGGCGTGCAAATTGGCACCGCCCAGATCGACGCGGACGACACCGACGCCGTAGTCGCGCTCATAAAAAAAACGGGCGCCGATTTGCTTTTAAATGTGGCGCTGCCGTACCAGGACCTAACGCTCATGGATGCGTGCTCTCGCGCCGGCATACCTTACATCGACACCGCAAACTACGAGCACCCGGACACCGCAAAATTTGAATACAAGCTGCAGTGGGCGAAGGACGGCGAGTTTAAAGCCGCAAACACGATGGCGCTGCTGGGAAGCGGCTTTGATCCGGGCGTGACGAACGTATTTTGCGCCTACGCACAGCAAAATCTCTTTGACGAGATCGGGGAGATCGACATCTTAGACTGCAATGCGGGCGATCACGGATATCCGTTTGCGACGAATTTCAACCCCGAGATCAACCTGCGCGAAGTAAGCGCAAAGGGTCGCTACTGGGAGCGCGGCGAGTGGAAAGAGACCGAGCCGATGGAAATAATGTTCAAATGGGACTACCCCAAAGTCGGCGTCAAAGATAGCTACCTGCTCTATCACGAGGAGCTTGAAAGCCTTGTAAAAAACATCAAGGGGCTGAAGCGAATCCGCTTTTTTATGACTTTCGGACAGAGTTACCTCACGCATATGAAATGCCTAGAAAACGTCGGCATGCTACGCATCGACGAGGTAGAACACAACGGTGTAAAAATCGTGCCGATACAGTTTCTAAAAACTCTACTGCCGGATCCTGCGAGCCTTGGTCCTCGCACGAAGGGCAAAACCAACATCGGCTGCGTGATCCGTGGGCTCAAGGACGACAAAGAGCGCCAAGTCTACATCTACAACGTCTGCGATCACGAGGCTTGCTACGCCGAGACGGGCGCACAGGCCGTTAGCTACACCACAGGCGTGCCTGCGATGATCGGCTCGATGATGGTGGCAAAGGGTATCTGGAGCGGAAAGGGTGTCTTTAATATGGAAAATTTCGACGCCAAGCCTTTCATGGATGAGCTAAATAAGCAGGGTTTACCGTGGGAGATGATAGAAATGAAACCCGGCGAGAGGTATGAAGCGGAGTGATACTCTTATAATATACTTGTAATTTAATTTTTTACATTATATAAACCATAAAGGATAAATATGAAACAAAATAAAATATACGAGTATGATGTAGCATTGTCATTTGCTGGAGAAAATAGAGAGTATGTAGAAGAAGTTGCCAGTTTTCTTAAAAACTTTGGCGTAAAAGTATTTTATGATGATTTTAACCAAGATGAAATTTGGGGTAAAAATTTATTTGAATACCTTCAAGATATCTATCAAAATAAGGCTAAATACACAATAGTTTTTATTTCCGAGCAATATAAAAATAAAAAGTGGACCAGATAGATCTGTTCAAGTAAGAGCGTTAAACGAAATAGACCAAGAATATATACTTCCAGTTAAATTTGATAATACAGAGTTGCCTGGTCTTAATGAAAATTTAGCATATATAAGTGCCAAAAATAAAACACCAAAAGAGATAGTAGATTTTTTTATTAAGAAAATCGGATTAGTTTTTAATCAAAGATGGTGGGGTAAATGGGAGCGAGATAGTATCGTGCCTAGCAATACGGGCTCTTTATTTATAAAAGACGTAAAACAAAATGGTTTTATTTTTGATTTAATGGTTCAAAATGGAGCATATTTGGGTATATTGGGAAAATGAATATGCCAAATTTATATCAAAAAATGAAGCTATATTCGAAGAAGGCGAAAGTAAAATTAAATTTGTGAAAATAAAAGACGGAATTCAAATAGATCCGATAAACTGTCAAAATTTGTGTGGCATAGGTGCATATTTCGACGGTATTTATGAATTTCAAAAGGATATTTTTACATTTTATGATGACATCATAGATGATTTTGTTTTATCAAAAATATATGCATTAATCACTAAAGATGAAAAACATGATTTAGAAAACTATAGTCCGGAATCCAAATGGGATGATTTTTTAAAATGCTTTGGTAGTAGCAGTGTATGCATTGGTAATCTTGATGACTTTAAAGCAACTATAATTGACGCATTTGTTCCAGGATTCTATAGTGACTATGCTGCGATTTTAATAATAGATGATAATAAAGAAATTTGGGGTGCCTACTCTGATGCAGAAAAAGTATACTACTTTACAACAGAACAAAGATACAAAAATAAAATTCCAAAAACCATAGAAAATTGGGCAAGTCGTTTCAAGACAACTGATATAATTTATTTGGATTAAAAGAAATTTGAAGTTAACAGCAGCAAAGTTTTAGCCGCTTTCCGTTACACAACTAGCATCCCCAAAATCCGCCTCACGCTCGAATGCCACCGCACTCATAGGCTTGCTGCAATACGGCAGAGGAATACTCTCCTCGGCGATGCTTGCGGCATTTTCCGCGGGTACGCCGCGAGTGATGTCTTGGATCATAGCGCTGTTTGTTTGACTAAGCGCGCTTGCTGCGTATTTAATAAGCAAATTTTAAATCGCGGCGAAATTTTGTAATTTGCCGTCGCGTTTGGTTCTGTTTTAAACAGATGGGCGATTTCTTAAATTTAAACTCTAGCTAAATTTAGACCGAAATTTTTAAGTAAACTTTGCTATAATCGCCGCAATTTTGAAAAAACCGAGGAGAAAATATGAAATTGATTTACGCCGCTTGCGTGCTAGCCGTTTTTGCTTCGGCTCAGACCGAAACTTTGCAGGTGCCGGACTTTGCTAAAAGCTCGATGAAGACGCATGAGCAGGCCGAGGAAAAACTAATCGCAAATGCTCTAAAGGGCGATCTAAGCCAGATCGCAAGTGACCTGAAGATCGATAAAACGCTAAAAGGCGGCGAGTCGCTTGTCATTAACGGTGCGCATTACAGGACGATCGAGGGCGACAGCACACAGTGGAAAGAGGGCGACGCCGTGCGCCTACTAAGCGGCAACAAGGACGGCCGCTGCCTAAGCTCGATCATGCTCAATCTCCGCACAAAAACCGTCTGTAAATTTATGTGCGACGCATATTAGGCGAGAATTTCGTCTAAACCACAAAAATCCACCGGCTCGGCGTAAGTTTCTTGCAACGACCGGTTGTTTCTGCTATCAAGCCCTAGCATAGATCGTTAAATATATGCCTATGAATAAAACGTTATTATATATTTTTTTAAAAGCGTTCGTTATGTTTATTGTCCTATATTTGTTCATTCCGCACCCAGAAGATGGAATTTATAATATGCTAGATATACGCATGTTTATTGGCTTAGTGTTGTTTTGTATCTGCCTTATATTGGATATTTAGTTTACATCTTAATCTCTATCTTTACATATCGTATTTTTTGATGGTCGCCAAAATTGCACATCACAAATTTAAATTCTAAACGGCTTAACTTGAGTTGTTTTTAAAATTTTGCTTTTAATATCGATAAATTCTGCTATAATAAACGCAAATTAAACAATGTCGTTAAAGATGTAACGCGAGTGCGATAAAGCAAGTAAAATTTGTAGAGGCAAATTTTAACCCTGCCGCTCGGTACTTCAAACGGCGAATCAAGGAAAAAGATGCAAAAATTTAGAATTACAAACGGCGAATGTTCGCGCATGGATATTTTTTTGATCATGACGCTGGTTTATATATTCGGCGTGGCGTGCAGGTTTTTTTGGATATATTGGGCTAGCGGGATTGAGCAGTTTTCTTTCGACGGCGAGCTCATCATGACCACAAACGACGCCTTTGCGAATGCCGAGGGTGCGCGCGATATGATAGCGGGCTTTCACCAGCCGGGCGATCTTAGCCCATACGGCGCGTCGATCCCAACTCTAGCATTTTTACTTACCAAAATTTTACCCGTCAGCCTAAATAGCATTACGATCTATATGAGCGTATTTTTGGCGCCGCTAGTGGCCGTGCCGATTATTTTGATAGCAAGAGAGTATAAGATCCTAGGCGCAGGCATCATCGCGGCGCTACTTGCCACCATATTACCGGGATATTATATGAGGACCTTGGGCGGGTATTTTGATAGCGATATGCTAAATATCGTCCTGCCGATGCTGACAATCTGGGCTCTAATCAGGCTTACGCAAAGCGGCTCGCAGCGAAATTTAATCTTGCCCGCGGTCTTTATGGCGCTTTATAGCTGGTGGTATCCGAGCTCGTATTCGTTAAATTTAGCCATAATGGGCATATTTTTATTTTACACTTTGATATTTGATAGACGAAATGAGATAAATTACAAAGCCGTGATCCTTATGGCGGTGGCGGTGATAAATTTTAATACATACTATGGCGATTACATAATAATAGTAAATTATATTTTATTGCTGAGAATTGCACTTATCGCGTCGTTGTATTTTGTAATGGTTAAAATTCCAAGCTCTCAAAACAAGAAAATTCTTTGGATATTGGGTGTTTTGGTAGTTGCTTTATTTATATATTTCGGCGGGCTTGATCCTATCTTAAGCAAAATGAGAGCATACGTCGGCAAGAGCGTAGGTAAAGTATCGGGTGCTTTTTATTTCTATGGGGTCGGAAGCACAATCAACGAAGTAGCCAATACGGATTTTATGAAATTTATGGGCTATTCTAGCGGCAATATTTTTATATTTATATGCGCTATAGCTGGCTTAATTTTTATGTTTATTAAATTCCGCTCGTTTATTTTGGCTTTGCCGATGTTGTTACTTGGATTTTTGGCATTTTTCGGCGGAGTTAGATTTACGATGTATATCACGCCGATGATCGCTTTCGGCTTTGCTTATTTTCTGTATTTTACTTTAAATTATTTTGATATCCGAGCTTGGCTTAAAAATTCTATGCTAATCGTGCTTACTTGTTTGGCTCTGCTGCCAAGTCTAGATTATATCTATAAATTTCGTGTCGCGCCAGTACTTATGAGGGGCGCCGTGGCCCCGCTCGCCGAGCTGAAAAATAAAGCAAACAGAGAAGATTATGTCGTTTCGTGGTGGGACTATGGGTATTTGATCAGATATTATGCCGACGTAAAAGTGGTAGCCGATCCCGGGGGTAGGCAGTTTGGCGAGTATGCATTTTTAACGGCCTTTTCTTTCAATAAAGATCAGATAAGTTCGGCTAATATGGCGAGGCTAAATGTCGAATATATCGAAAGGCGTATGAATGAAAATTTTAGCTCAAGTTTGCTTCAGATGCAAAAGGATTATAATGAGCCCGATATCAATAAATTTTTAAAATCCTTGGAAAATAAAAATTTTAAACTTCCTCAAAAAACCAGAGAGGTATATTATTACTTCGTACCGCGTATGCTGGATATGCTTCCAAATATTTTAAAATTTTCCGCTATAGATATAACTACGGGCGAGGAGTTTTATACACCATTAGCTTATGTAGGATATGACATTAGGATGGGTGAAGACGGAGCGAGCATAATAGTGGGCAGTGAATGCACATTGCCTAGCGCTGATCCGGAATATCTGATTCATGACGGTGAAAAAATGAGTATTAACTCCTACTATCATGTAGGCGAAGTAGACGGCAAACTCGTTAAATTATCAAAGCAGGTAGATGAAAGCTCCGATTTGTTCGTTATATTTTTGCCAGACTATCAAAGGATTTTGGTTTTGGATAAAAGGGTCTTTAACTCGACGTTCATCCAGCTTTTTGTATTGGAAAATTACGACAAAGAGCTATTCGAGCCGGTTTCTTTAACCGATTCTGCGAGGATCTATAGATTGCTAAAGTAGGCTTAGAGATCTAATAAGAAGTATAGAATTGCAAGGCCTAGTATTTCTTGTTGTGTTGAATACCCTCCTATTTGTCGGGTGTTATATTTACTTTAAATTTGGACCACGTTTTATAAGCTAACGCTAACATAGAGGTTGAAATTTCACCGAAAGGAGTAAAGATGAGAAAATTAGTTGCAAAAGTGGCGCTTCTTAGTTCTTTAGCTGCAGTAAGCGCGATGGCGGAGGGACTTTTCATAGGTGGCGAAGGCGGATACAATTTCAAAAACCAAGCCGCAGGTTTTGATGACGGACAGCCGCAAATCGGCGTTAAGGCCGGATATGACTTCGGCACGTTTAGAGCTTACGGCGGGTATTTTTACGGATTTAAGGGCGAGGATTCCAGCTCGAATGCCAATTCGAAAAGAAAGGTTAAATGGAGTACGCACGATTTCGTAGCCGGTGCGGATTTTACGCCGGAGCTTTTCGGTAGATTTAAGCTCGTCCTAGGTGCTTACACTGGGCTTTCGGTGCTAGATACTGAAGTTAAAATAGACTATAGCAATGGCGGCTGGGTTAGAGCGGACGATACGCTGGGTGGCTTCATTTTGGGCGGCAAGATAGGTACCGCGTATGAGTTTGGCTCCAATAGTGAGATTGAAATGGGCTTTAAAGCAAGCAAGGCGTGGTACAAAGACGGCGATTATATCGAAGATAACGACGGTAAAAAATACGGCGTTTACGCAGGATATAATTATAAATTTTAAGAATTTTCATATTTTGAGGCGTTGCGCTGCTTTCATAGAGCCTTGATGCTCAGTGGCTTTACGGTGTGTCAGGTAAGGCTAGCTTCGTCGCAAGGCTTTACTAAGCTTTAGTAGAATCTTGCGACGAGGTTTAAATTATGATGAATTTAACGCCTTTAAGTTCCATCATCAAATTTTAACTTATAGAATTCCGTCGATAAAAATTCCATCTCGAGTTTTATCGGCGAAATTTCACCTCTGCGCTTTTGGATGAAATTTCGTTCATTTTCGAGATTAGATTAAAATTTTAATGACGGCAAAAGAAATTTTAGATAAAATCAATACTTTCATACCAAAATTTTACTCAAAGGATAGAGATGAAGAGTTACGTTACGGGCTTTCCGCGTATCGGGGAGCAGCGCGAGTTAAAGAAGGCTTTGGAGAGCTATTGGGCGGGTAAGTGCGATTATGACGCGCTGGAGCGGGTCGCCTCAGAGCTAAAAGATCGCCACATCAAATATCAGCTGGATGCTTGGAGCGGCCTAATTAGCGTGAACGACTTTTCATACTACGATCTGATGCTCGATACCAGCGTGCTTTTCGGCGTGATCCCACAGCGCTTTGCGGCTCTTTCGGCGCATGAGCAGTATTTTGCGATGGCGCGCGGCAGCAAAGACGCGGTCGCGATGGAGATGACGAAGTGGTTTAACACAAACTACCACTATATCGTGCCCGAGATCTCTGCATATACGGAATTTAACCTAAATCCTAGTAAAATTTTAAGCGAGTACAAGGCTGCGAAAAATAACGATTTTAAGGATTCCTGCGCGCTAAAGATAAATTTAATCGGACCTATTACCTATCTTGCGCTTAGCAAATCAAGCGACAAAAGCGATCCGCTCGCGCATTTAGAGGCTCTTGCCGCGAAATATGAGGAGCTACTAAAGCTTCTTAGCGAGCTTGATGGCGAGGTCGTGGTTCAGATCGACGAGCCGATCTTCGTGACAGATCGCGCGGCTGAGTTGGCGCCAAAGATCGAGCCTGTTTATCAGCGACTAAGCAAGGCTGCAAGCAACGTAAAAATCATCTTTATGACCTATTTCGAGCACGCGACCGAGGCCGTACGCGAGATAGTAAAGACCGATGTATGGGCGATCGGGCTTGATTTCGTTTACGCAAGCAAAGAGAATATCAAAAAAGAGCTTGAGACTTTAAAAGACGCTAAGACCGTGCTTTTCGCAGGCGTGATCGACGGGCGCAATATCTGGAAGAGCGATATCGATAAAAAGCTAGCCCAACTCAAAGCTATCGAGGCCTACGTGCCTAAGGAGCGTATCTATGTGGGCGCCTCCTGCTCGCTTTTGCACGTGCCTTTCACGCTAAAATATGAGGGCAAACTAAGCGCCGAGATTAAGTCCTGGCTAAGTTTCGCAGTCGAAAAACTAAGCGAAATTTCGATTTTAACCCATATGTTCTTTGAAATTCCGATGTGCGAGCACGGCATGAAAGCTTACGAAGAAAATCAAAAATCTGCCAAAACTCGCGAGAGCTCGCCGCTCATCCACGACGAGAAGGTCTCTGCTCGCGTGAACTCGCTAAGTAAGCTTGAGCGCACCGATCGCTACGAGGATCGCATCAAGGTGCAGAAAAAAGAGCTTGGATATGGAATTTTACCTACCACTACGATCGGCTCCTTTCCGCAGACTGCTGAGCTTCGACAAGTCCGAAATGCCTATAAAAAGGGCTTAATTGGCCGCGAAGCCTACGAGCGCGACATCAAAGCCTACATCGACGACTGCGTCAAATTTCAAGATGAGATCGGCCTGGACGTGCTGGTTCACGGCGAGCCGGAGCGCAACGATATGGTCGAGTATTTCGGCGAGCAGATGAGCGGATATGCGTTTAGCGCCAACGGCTGGGTACAGAGCTACGGCAGCCGCTGCGTGAAACCGCCACTACTTTTCGGCGACGTCAGCCGCCCAAAACCGATGACCGTAGAGTGGATCAAATACGCCCAAAGCCGCACTAAAAAGATTATGAAAGGTATGCTAACGGGACCTGTTACGATGATGAACTGGAGCTTCGTGCGCGACGATAAGCCTCGCGATCAGATAGTAAAACAGCTCGCACTTGCGATTTTTGATGAAATTTCGGATCTGCAAGACGCAGGTATCAAGATCGTTCAGGTGGACGAGGCTGCGTTTAAAGAGGGTTACCCGCTTAGATCCGAAAACATCCCTGCGTATGAAAAATTCGCCGTTAGTGCTTTTAAGCTCGCTGTCAGCGCCGCAAGTGCTCACACGCAGATTCATACGCATATGTGCTATTCGGAGTTTAACGACATAATCAAAACGATAGAGGCGATGGATGCCGACGTCATCAGCATCGAGACTGCTCGCAGTGGCAACGAGCTGCTTCGAGTTTTCAAATCGGTCGGCTATAAGCAAGAGGTCGGTCCGGGCGTTTACGACATCCATAGCCCGCGAATTCCTAGTGTACAGGAACTCGTAAGCCAGATCCGCGCGCTGCTTGAGGTACTTCCGAAAAAGCAGCTGTGGATCAATCCGGACTGCGGCCTAAAAACCCGCAAATGGGAGGAGGTCCGCCCGAGCCTAAAAAATATGGTCGAAGCGGTAAGGATAATCCGCGCAGAAGCATAAATCTAGCGCAAAAAAACTTTGCTGTCGGGCAAAATTCCACCCGGCAGCCATTTTGCGATAGAATTATGTGGAACGTTTATTTCGAGTATGGACCGTTAAAACAGCTGCGCGAAATTTTACTTCGAGCGAGTATTAAAAGGTAGTATGAAATTTCACCGCGTCTGCTTGGCAAGCATATTTGATAGCTGCTAAGTAATACGGCGATGTGAAATTTAGTGCAAGTTTTACGGCTTTTACAGGCGCACAGAGACGGACATTTCTTGAAAATGCGGCGTAAAATTTCATCTCGACTGCTAGCTTGGAATTTCATCGCAACTGCCTGCTTGCTTGAGACGCAGAGCGTAAATTTTATCGCGATTGCCCTAAAGGCAGGTTGAGGTAAGCGATAAAATTTTAAAATTTTCGCAAACCAGTTCTTGCGCACACAGACCTCTTCGCTAGCCTAATAAAAAACGCTGAAATTTGCAATTTTACGCGGCGTTTTATGAGCTACTCGCGCCGCTAAATTAGAATTTCAAAACGCAAGCTAAAGCTGGTATCGTTGCGCTAGAAATTTTAAATTGCAAATTAAAATTTACATTATCTCGTTAGAATGGCTAGGTTACGAAGCGAGATTCGGCTCTGCTACGTTAAATTTCAGCCAAGTCAAAATCTATGTAGCCGCATTAATTTATGACTAATTTCGCCTGGCTAACCTGAAGTTGCGTCGCGTTAAATTCGAGTTAGAGCCAAAATTTTACGACGCGGAACTCATTGATTTTAACTTGCGTTTTGTTCGAAAGAGCGAGGCTGGCGCAAGGCGCATTTACGCTGCCACGAAATTTAAAAGAGACTTTATGGTGGCGTAGGTTTTGCAATTTGTAGTAAAAATTAAAAGCTATGATTTTGGCTCATAAGGCGCAGCTTTTAGATGGTTTCTATCACGCCTTAAAGTGAGATTTTACTTAGTAATTTTGCGCGGCAGATTTTAACAGGCGGAATTTTATCATCGCTGCAAAATTTAGGCTTTTAGATTTTATTTTGTAGAATTTTGGCCCTCATAGTTGCGATAAAAGGCAGCTCATCTTATTTCGTAGGATTTTAGCGGCGTCGCGCGCCTAATTTATATGGCATGATCCAAGGCGCTTATTTTGAAATCCTGCGGGTAGAACCTATGAGACTGCGTTTGCGAGGTTTTGTAAGAATTTGATGGCAAACCGCTCAGCGCGTTTAAAAATTTTATTCGTGTGTAGAGCTCTCATTTGCATTTTAAATTTTGCCATTGTGGCGGAATTTTGCTCACGTGGTAAGGGCTTGCATGCAAGCTGTCCGTGAATCTAAGAAGGATTTGGACGCTAGATTTATTAGAGCGTTTAGCGGCGCAATGCCGTGCCTGCGCATAAAATTTCGCGCTGCAAGCGATTAAAAAAAAGTTTTTGGCTTTTTCGCTTCGTATAAATTTCGCGCCGCGAGCGTTTAAAAGCCGCAAGAGCTTTAAAAATTTAAATTGGAAAGATTGAATGACATTTTTTTCGCCTGAGTTTGTCCTTGCTTTTTTAGTGTTTTTAATCGTTTATTGGACGCTCAAAAATCATATTTTCGCGCAAAAAATCCTGATCCTGTTAGCAAGCTATGGCTTCATGTGCTCCGTAAATCCGCGCTTTGCGCTGGTACTTGCGGCCTATAGTGCTTTCGTATATTTTGCAGGTGTGTGTATCGCGCGCGCTAATCGCGTAGTCGCAAAAGCCATACCGCCCGCAAAGCAGTCTTCGCGCAAGAAAAAGCTATCGCGTAAAGCGGCAGCCAAGCAGATGAGCGCAACAAAACAAGCTGGCATAGTCAAGCAGGTGCAAGAAGCGGGGTTAGCGAAGCAGATTCCGTTACCAACTGCGAAGGCGCGTGCGGTGATGCTTGCGGCGGTTGCTTGCGGCTTATTTTTTCTCGCATTTTTTAAATATTACGGCTACGTCAGGGAGTTTTTCAATGCCGCGCTTGCCGCACTGCACCTAGGTGCCGTAGATAGCGTGGCGTTTCCGCTTGGAATTTCATATTATGTTTTTATGTCGATCACCTATTTCGTCTCGGTTTATAGGCGCGAATGCGGCGAGCAGGGCTTTTTGAGCTTGGCGTGCTTTTTAGCGTTTTTCCCTAGCGTCGTGATGGGTCCTATCGGGCGCGCTAGCGCTGCCAAGGGCGTAGAGCCAGTACTGCCGCAGTTTGATCGCTTCAAGCACTTTGGCAATGCCGATGAAATTTATGTGCTTATAATTTTTGCCTTAGTTAAGATGTTGCTTATTAGCGGCTATTTGGGCGTGTATTATAGCGATGTGATTTCGGGCGTTTACGGCGATGAGCCTGAGTCCTCCGCGGCGCAAATTCTAGCTGCACTGCTACTTTATGGCGTGGTGCTTTATACGAATTTTAGCGGCTTTATCGATATGGCGCGGGCTCTTGGGCTTGCGATGGGCTTTAAGCTGCCTCAGAATTTTAATATGCCCTATGCGGCTAAGAATTTAGGCGAGTTTTGGGATCGCTGGCATATCAGCTTATCCACGTTTATACGCGATTATATTTATATCCCGCTCGGCGGCTCGCGCAATGGCTTTGCGCGCACCTGCGTAAATTTGCTAATCGCGTTTGCGCTATCTGGTATCTGGCATGGCGCGGGATTAAATTTTTTGATTTGGGGGCTTTTGCACGGAGTGGCGCTTGTATTTTTAAAATGTCTTGCCAAAGTGGGCGTAAAGCCGCTAAATCCACATTTGGCGCTATTTTGCACCTATATTTTTGTAAGTTTCGCTTGGATTTTTTTCGCCAATTCCCTTACAGATGCGGCGGCGATTTTGAGCGCTTTTACCCGCGCACGAGCTTTCGGAGATATTAGCGAGCTAGCGGCGCTTGCGGTGATTTTAGCGGGGATTTTTGTTTATCCTAAAATTTCAGCTCTTAAAGATACTTTGATCGCGCTTTTTGCCGAGCTGCCGTTTTTACCTAAAGCTCTCGTGCTCGGCGTGATATTCACGCTGATTTTCGCGCTGATGCCAAGCGGAATTCCAAATTTCATCTACGCAGGATTTTAGATGCTTAGGTTTGTTTCGACTCTGCTTTTTGCGCTGCTTTTCTCAGCATTTTTTATGCAAGGCTCGCTGCTTTATTATTTGGAGCAGCGATTTCACGATGACTTTGGGCTAGAAGAATGGCTGCGCCACTCGCCGTTTCGCGTAGGCGGAGAGATCTACGAAAAGATTGCAAATGGCGCAGATAAGCTTGAGCAGCGTATCAAAGGCGAGGACATTAGCAAGGATGAGGACGCAAGTCCGCATAGCGGAAGCAAAAATTTTAAAAAACCTGCGCAAGATCGTATGGCGGAAAATCAAGCTTTGCAAAGCACGAGGGTGCGAGATCACGATGCTTCGCAAAGCGTTAAGCCGCAAGGTAGCAAGCCGCAGGCTCATGCTACAAAGAATTCTGCCTTAAATAATTCTACGCATCATTTAAAAACGCGCGATTCTGCGCAGGAGCCTTACGAACAAAATTCCATCCCTCAAAATTCTACTTCGCAAAATTCCGTGTCACAAAGCCAGACTACAACAAGCTCTGTGCCGCACAGCTCCTCTGCGTCGCAAAATCCCGTCACGGCAAGCGCAACCTTGCAAAGCGGCGAAAATTCCAATTCTCAACTCCCTGCTTCGCAGGCTTTGGAGCAGAATTTAACGACGCAAAGCTCCGCGGAGATTGATGCTAAAATTTCGCTTAGCGACGATGGCAAAATCCGCCTAAATGCAGGTGATGAGGTACTTTTTATGGGCGATAGCCTGATGCAATACGTGGGGATGAACGCTAAGAAATTTTTCCCGAAGCGAAGCCTGAGGGTGATCGATCTTAGCAAGCAATCGACGGGGCTTGCGAGTAAGAAATCCTTTGACTGGCAAAAGACGCTCGATACCGCGCTTAGAGAGAATGGCGGCGTTAAGCTCGTAGTTGTGCTTCTGGGAGCCAATGACGTCTGGGAGTACCGCGCGGGCGGCAAAACCTATGGTATTAAAACGCCGCGTTGGCGAGAGTTTTACGCTTCAAGGGTGCGCGAGATCTACGATACGGCGCACTCGCACGGCGCGGGAGTGCTGTGGCTAGCGATGCCGTGTATGCAAAAGCCGGATTTTGAGGAGAAAACGCAGCTGCTAAATCAAATATATGCCGACGCTAGTATGGTGCTTGGCGGGTATTTTATGCAAACAACCCCGCTGGTGTGCGAAAAAGGCGTCTATAAAACCTATCTGCAAAGCGGCTCCAAGCTCGTGCGCGTGCGCCAAGACGACGGCATTCATATGAGCAAAGAGGGTTGCGAAGCGGTAGCGAAAGAAATTTTATCAAGGATAGAAGTTGAGTAAGTTTATGGTCATTTTATTTGCCGCTTTATTAGGCGGATGTGCAGCAAACGCAGGCGTTCGCGGCATAAATTCCGCAAATGCAAAAAGCTCTGCGGGCTTTGGAGTGAAATTTTTTGGCGATTCGCATTTAGGAAGCGACGCGCTGATAGATGCTTTCAGGCATGGTTTTTTCGTGCAAAACAGCGTCGGCTTCGTGCCTGCAATGATGCCTAAATATCACAAAAGCGAAAATATAGAATTTAAGCAAAGCGGCTTTAATGTAATCTCATCCCGCACCGAGCAAGACCCCGATTTCCCACTATGCGGAGTGATCGCTACCGGCAAAAAGGGCGCTAATGTGCGACTGGAGCTAAAGCAGCTTAGCGGCGATTTTTACGTCGAAATTTTACATAAATCGGATCAGGGCGGCGAGATTTTTCGCGTGCGCGATGCAAGTGGGCTAAGCGCGTATATTTCGCAAGAAGTGCCGCAGAAATGGGAGTATTCTAAGATGCGACTTAGATTTCCGATCGAAATTCGATCGCTGCGTGATGGAGCAGAGCTTGGAGGATATAAAATTTATCGTAAAAACGCGCGCTTTGCGGACTCTTGCGCGAGTAACGGCGCGTTTAGCAACCTCTACGAAAAATGGGGTGCAGATGCCTTTGGTAGGGATTTTTCGGGACTTAGATACGATCTCGTAGTCATCGCTTATGGCACAAACGATGCGATGGATCCGAAATTTGACGAGCAAAAATTTTATCAGAGCATCCGCGGACTTATTCGTAGCGTCCACTCCGCGAGCCCGGGCGCAAAAATCCTGCTCGTAGCGCCGCCGCGAAGCCCTAAAGTGCCAAACGCCTCACGCGCTGCGGAGGTGCTAGCGCATCTGGCGCGAGACGAAGGGGCGATGTTTTACGACATAGCCGGTCTTATGGATGAGGATGGCGGCTGGCGCGGCTGGCGCGAGCGTGGGCTGATCCGCCCTGACGAAATCCACTTGCAAAAAGAGGGCTACGAAAAAATCGGCGCAGCGCTAGCGACGAAATTGCGCGGCAGGCTTTAAATTTAATCTTTAAATTTAGGCGGCTCGCCGTGGAATTTATAAAGTTCGTTGTGAAAATTTACAAAGCTCTTTGTAGAAATTGCACAATCCGCCGCTAAATTTATGTGGTTCGCTATAAATTTACAAAATTCGTCGCTAAATTTAAAATTTAGCGGCAGTAAGCAAAGCTGCGCCTACTTGGATTTCGCCGCTTAAATCTGCGCCGCGGAATTTAAATCAGAAGCTGCGGCTTTAAATTTACGCGTCGATAGGCTTGATGCCTGTGCTTTTAAAATATGTCGCCCAAATTTACGCTTTTAATTTGGATTAAATTTATGTGGTTACGGCTAGGGGCGAAAGGTCTGTGCGGTGTGCGCTGCGTAAAATTTAGCGCTTAAAATTTCATTCGCATGGGTTGCGACAAAGCGCGGCGAGTTAAATTTAAGAAAGCAAAAAAGGAGAGGCAGATGATATATCTTTGCGGTGATACGCACGGAATAAACGAGATCGGTAAAATAACGAACAAAGCCTTTGCGGGCGGGCTTAGCGCCGATGATTTCGTCATCGTGCTCGGAGATTTTGGGCTGTTTTGGAGCGAGCGGATAGATGAGTTTATGGCGCGCAAAAATATAGAAAGATATTTCCCTGCCACGCTTCTTTTCATAGACGGCAACCATGAAAATTTCGATATGTTGGACGAGCTGCCGCGCGAGCGGAAATTCGGAGGCACCGTGGGCGTGGGCGGCGAGAATATTTTTTGGCTGCGGCGCGGCGAAATTTACGAGATTGCAGAGCGACAATTTTTGTGTTTCGGCGGCGCGCTTAGCGTCGATAAGGCACATCGGATACCGGGGCTTAGCTGGTGGGCGCGCGAGATTCCAAGCGAGGAGGAGTTTGCTTGCGCGATGCGAAATGCGCGCGATTTCATCGCTACGGGTGGGCGAATAGACGCGGTGCTAAGCCACACGGCGCCGGGGTTTGCGATGAAATTTTTAAAAGAATACCTTTGGTGTGGCAAAAGTACTCCCGATAAAACGTCTGAGTATTTAGAGAGAATCTTTGAGCTCATAAAGCCTGCGCGGTGGTATTTCGGACACTTTCACGGCGATAAGAAATTCCGCGCGCACGGCTGCGATTTTTATCTCTGCTACGATGAAATTTTAAAATTTGAGGACTAGCCTTGGGCTCACAGCAGTGAAATTCCAAGCTTTGCAAATGGTGAAATTCGCTCGTAAATTTTAAATGCTGAGGCGCGCGGAACCCCAACTTTTATATTAAAATTTAAGCTAGTTTGGCTACAATGTGGCACTTTTTTTAGAAAGGAATAAAGATGAAGGTTGTAATTACTTATTGTAATTCTTGATCTTATAGACCGCAAGCTCTCCGTGTGAGAGATGAAATAACAAGCGTCTATAAGGATGCAGTTGTCGAGTTGGCCCCTGGTGGCAGCGGAGACTTTCTAGTAGAAGTTGACGGCAGAAAGCTTTTCTTCAATAAAGATTTTGCTAAGCCTCGTTTCCCAAGTGAAGGTGAAATTTTAAATCTAATTAAAGTTGCAGCCTAGCTCAAAGCCTGAAAGCGGGTCGTAAGATTTGCTTTCGGGCGTTTTTATACTCAAATTTCAAATCCGTAAATTTAATCATAAAACCATTTTAAATTTTGCCAAAATCAGCGCTACGCAAAATTGAGATTAAATGATCTCGAATTTCGGCGAATTCGAAAAGCTATTTTAATCAAAATTTACGCAACGGCCGCGGTTTAAATTTTATCGTCCGGAGTTTATAAATTTTAAAAGAAAGAGGAATTTTTGCGAAATCAAAATTTCGCAAAACAGGGAGGGGGATTATTTATTCGCGCGCTCGATATACTCGCCGCGGACGGTATCTACGCGGATGACCTCGCCTTCGAGCACGTGAAATGGGATCTGTACCACGGCGCCCGTCTCAAGCGTGGCGGGCTTTTTATTGCTGCCCTGCGTATCGCCGCGGAAATTTGGCGCAGTTTCTACGATTTTAAGCTCCACCACCTGCGGTACATCCACGCCGATCGCTTTGCCGTTGTAAAACATTATATTTACCATCATGCCATCTAGCATCCATTTTTTCGCCTCGCCCACGTCCTCGTCGCTGATCGCGATTTGCTCGTAGCTATCGGTATCCATGAACTGACACGCCTCGCCGTCATCGTAGAGATACTGCATCTCTTTTTCCTCAAGATTCGGCGCTTCGCATTTATCGCCCGCATGGAAGGTCTTTTCAAGCACTTTGCCATCTATAAAAGATTTTATTTTAACGCGCACGAAAGCTGGCCCTTTGCCCGGTTTTACGTGTTGGTATTCTATGATTTTAAACGGAATTCCGTCCACCTCGATTTTTAGACCTTTTTTTAGATCGCCCATTGAATAAGCCATAAATTTCTCCTTAAATTGATAGGGCGCGATTATAACAAATTTTATTTTAAATTGATATAATTGGCGAAATTTTAAGGGGAGGGAAGCTATGAAAAAAATCATCTACGTTTTGGCTGCGTGTGCGGCTTTTGTGCTTGGCGCGAATGCGAACGAAGCGGAGTTCGTAAAAAACCTAAAGCAAAGTCTAAATGATAAAAACGCTCAGCTCATCTCGATCGACAAACTAAACTCGCTAAACGGGCTAAATTTACTAATCGTCCGCTCGGGCGATAAAAAAGAGGCATTTTTAGCCAGCGACGACGGCAAAAGCCTAGTGGCAGTAACTGAGGAGCCCAAATTTGCGGACGCGGCGGATGCGGCGCTGTTTAAGATGAGAACTCAAATTTTAAAGGACGCCAGGGACGCCGCCGCGCTTGAGCTGCTAAAGAGCATAAATCCCGCGAGATTCGCCTATATCGAGTCGTTTGATAAAAACAACCCCTATATGACCTATATCGTAGGCGATCCGGAGTGTCCGTACTGCGCCGAGGAGATGAAAAGGATCACGAAGCACCTTCGCAATAGCAACGTAAAATTGATCTTTGCGCCGGTGCACGGCAAGAGCGCGTTTATCAAATCGGCGCTGATTTTAAAGCGTCTAAAAGCCCTCTCTCCGAGCGATCAAAAGGGCGCGATCGACGTGATCGAGAAATACTATAACAAGGACGTGCAGGTAGGCGATGCGGACGTCTCAAAGGCCGAGCTTGACGCCGTGTATGCGGACACCAAGACGCTCTTTTCCAAAGGCGTGATCAAATCAGTCCCATACGTGATCAAGGTGAAAAAATAGTCTGAATTTACGGAATTTAGGGCGCGAGGTTTGTGTGCGAGCTGAAATTTTATATTGATTGTAACCCGGCAATTCTAAATTTAAAACGATACATCTTCTAAAAGCACGCCCAAGCGATTTGCTTGGGCGTGTAATTATATGCGCTGCCATCGGGCTTTTTTAGCGCGCAGTTCAAAGTAAAATTTTAAAATCATCAAGCGAAAAGAGTAAAATTTTATCGTTTTTTAGGTTTCGTAGTTCGCCGCTAAAGCCGCTTTTGGAAAACAGCGCGAGTAGATCGGGCGCGAGGCACGCTTTTTCGCATTTTAACATTAGCTCGTTTAGCACGTTTTTTGAAATTTTTCGCTCCTTGTATTTGCACTCGCCCGCGATGCAAAAGCTCTCAAATTTCGCGTAGATGTCGATCTCGACCTCTTTGTTCCAAAAGCTCGAAATTTGCGAAATCTCTAAATTTAAATACTTCGCGAGCAACTCTTTGCTTAAAATTTCAAACCCGAGCCCCGCGTAGGCGTTGAAATCCGCTTTGATCAGGCTTAGCACGCGCCCTATTTCGCCACGTCGCAGCGCGGGCAGGTTCGGCTCGATAAATCTAAACCAAAACCTCGCAAAGTTGCTGCTGAAATGGACCTTGTCCGTGATATGGTAGCGGCGCAGCGCGCGCGGGAGGCGGTCGTTTTTACGGGCTTTTTGCGCCCTTTGCTCGCTTGATTTTTCGGTGATTAGAAACTTCGCGTTTATGAGATCTGCGGTGATTTTTTGCGCTGTAAATCGCGGCAAGATTTTTGAAATTCCTATTTTTTTGCGGTCGCTTCTAGCGAATTTCATCAGCGCTTTTTTGATCTGCTCTTCGCACTCGCCGCCGAATTTAAAACGCTCGCCGAGACGTTCAAAGCAGAGCAAAATTTCATTTTCGATCGCTTCGAAAACGTCCGCGTAGCCGCTTATGCAACCTATCTCGTCAAATACGAAATGAAACTGCAAAATCGCGTCGATACCAACATCGCCTAAATTTCGCGCAGTGTCTTTTAACTCGTAAATTTCGCCCTCCTTGCGGGCGTAATTTTAGCGAGTTTGGATATAATTTGCAAAAATTTTGGAGTCGCGCTTTGGATTTTCTAACGATCAAAGAAAACATCATCTTAAAAGAAGGGGTCAAATACTTCGATTGCGCCGCCTCGGGCCTTGCGTATCGCCCTATAGAAGCAGAGATCGAGCGCGTGCTTGCAACATATGCCAACGTCCACTCCGCAGGCGGAGAGAGCGCCGAGATCACGAGCGATTACTACGAAAATGCAAGAGCCAAAATCAAAGAGCTTCTGGGCTGCGAGGAGCGCTACTACCTGATCTCCTGCGGTTTCGGCGCGACTGCGGCGATAAAGAAGCTCTGGGAAATTCTAGGCATCTACCTGCCGCCTGCTACGCGAGACAGGTTCGGCTTGCGGCGCGAGAGCATAAAAGAGCTGCCGCTTTTCATCATCTCGCCTTTTGAGCATCACTCCGTTGAAATTAGCCTAAGGCAGGGGCTTTGCGAGGTCGTGCGCGTGCCGCCGGATCCAAGCGGGCTGATGGATTTTGCGCGCTTGGGCGAAATACTATCAGCAAACAAAGGGCGCGAAATTTACGGCGTGCTTACCGCGGCATCAAACGTGACGGGGCTTAAGATAGACTACAAGCGCGCTTACTTGATGCTAAAAGCGCACGGCGGGCGGCTGTTTGTGGATGCTAGCGCGCTCATCGCGCACGAAAACGTAGATACCAGCTTTTGCGACGGAGTGTTTTTCGGCGCGCACAAGCTTTTGGGCGGCGTGGGCGCTAGCGGGATTTTGGCGGTGCGAAAGGAGCTTTTGCGCGGCGAGGAGCCGACATTCGCGGGAGGCGGCACGATCAAATACGCAGATGCCCTAACGCAGCGCTTTATAATCGATAAGGAGCGCCTAGAAGAGGCGGGCACGCCGGGCATCATCGCGCTGGTACGAACCTATCTTGCTCTAAAGCTTCGCAAAAGCGCGGGACTAGAGGCGATCAAATCGCGCGAAGAGGCGATCTGCAGGCGCTTCATAAGTGAAATTCCAAAAATCCCCGAGATTGAAATTTACGGCAATCTTACCGCGCCGCGCGTGCCGATCTTTGCTTTTAATATGAAAGGTCTCGGCGCAGACGCGCTAGCCGGGGTGCTCGGGCAGAAATTTGAGATCCAGACCCGCGCAGGCTGCGACTGTGCAGCACCTTACGGCTTTGATCTACTCGGTTTACAACCCGATACCGAAATGTCGCGCAAACCCGCTTGGGTGCGGGCTAGCTTCTCGTTCATCCATGACGAAAGCGACGTGGATTTCTTGGCGGAGGCGCTAAGACAGATCGCTCAGATCCGCGATAAAATCACCTTCGTAGCAGGCAAATACCGCTGCGGCAGCATAAATTAAGCTCGCGGAATTTTGTAGCAAGAGCTGCTTTTAAATTTTAGGGTGCGGGGTTTTGCGACATAAAATTTTGCCGGTGAAATTTCGCAGCTTGGAATTTTAAAGCGTAGAATTTTATGCGCGGCTCGGGCAGCAGATATTCCGTGCCGATTGGAACGCGGAATTCTTCGGCATAAATTTCGCGGCGCGGAATTTTGAAATTTTAAATTACGAGCTGAATTCTATCGGTAAATTTTGTGCTGAGGAATTTTGCGCCGTGAAATTTGAGCGGTAGAATTCCGTGCCGCGCGGATGAATTTTAATGCTGTCAAATTTTAAAATTCTGAAATTTCAAAATTTCGCTATTTGAACGAGCTTCGTAAATTTTGTATTTCGTGAATGCATGGAAAATTCTGCGCCGTGGAATTTTAGCCGCAAAATTTTGAAATTTTACAAAACCGAATTTTACTCGGCAGACTTCCGCGGCGAGAAATTTTACCGCAGAGCTCGTGGCGGCGTAAATTGACGCGACCGCGCCCGTGCGAAAGCCAAATTAGAGCGCAAGCCGCTTGTAAATAAGAGCGCAAATTTTAAGAAGCGAAATTCTGCGCTGCTAAAAGGCGCAAAATTTCACCGAATTTACTCGCCGAATTCCTTTTGCAGCCTATAAACCTTATCGTAATCGACCCCCTCGATGATGCGCGGACGCGAGGCGTTGAAATCCGCGTTTATCACCGAGCGAGCGGGATCATACTCGGGCAGGTCGGTCATCTCTAAAATTTCCGCAATCGCGTGGATGAGATCGTCGTTTAAAAACGGCCTGTCTTTGGCTGCCGCGATGCGCGCCCAAAGATCAGCGTTTTGCTCTTTGAACTTATCCGACGCCATGAAAATCAGCGGGATTTCGAGCGTGAAGCGGTTGATGCCGCCATGGATCAGCTTGCCGCGGTATTGATAGAGGCTCTGGGCGTGGTCGCTGAAATAGACTATCAGCGTGTTGTCGCTCGCGAAAATTTTATAAATTTCGCTTACTATAAAATCGTTGTAAGCCACGGTGTTTAGGTAGTGCGCGAGCTCTTTTTTCTGCCCCTCATCAAGCGGCTCGCGCGAAATATCCGCGGCGCTAAATTTAGCAAAACTCTTTGGATAGCGAAACTCGTAGCTCGGGTGGGAGCCCATCAGATGAAGGATGAAAAATTTATCCTTTTTCTGTGCGTCGTTTACCCCTACGATGGGGCTTTCGTCCTTGCGTGCAAGAGGTGATCTTTTCGCGCCCGATTTGAAATTTTTTATGCTAGGAAGCACAACTTCGTCGAGCGAGTAGGCGTATTTGTAAACCGGGATTTGATTCGTAAAGTCCGAGTGATCCGTCATCTGCGCGCTCGCGCCGCTTGCGACCGCCCACTGTCCGTAGCGCTCCTGGTTGCTGATCCAAAAGGTCTCGTAGTTTGCCAGCCGTGCGAGATTTACGATGTCGAGGTTGGCGCTCCACGGACGCTGCTTTTCGCTCTCGTAATTTCCAAAATTTAGCACGTATTTTAACACGTCGTTGGTCTTAGCGCCCGGCGAGACGACGTCGCTAAAAGCGATTAAATTTCCGCTTTGCTCAAGCGCTTGCAGATTCGGTGTGGTGGGCAGATAGTAGCCGTATAGGCTCATAAAATTTCGCTGCAGGCTCTCTCCGATAATGAAAACGACGTTTGAGATGTGGTTTGGCGCTGTTTTATGCGAATGTGAGGCGTAAATGCTTTGGTATCCGGCTTGCAGCTCGCGCACGCTTTTAAAATCGGCGCCGAAATAATCCTTCGTAACGAAAGCAAAGTTATAAACCGGAATTTTATTCAGTGCGATTATGATGCTGGCGCGCATTTTCGAGCTTTTGGCTACGTAGCTTTTAAACGCCGCATGCGCAATAAAAACAAGCAAGCTAAGCAAAAAGGCTAGCTTTATCGCGCGACATAGCTTCATTCGCGCTCGCTGGCTCACTCTAAGCCTAAGAGCGGCGATGACGAAAATTAAAAGCGCCAAAAAAGCCGCGATAAGCTTAAAATTTAAAAACGCATGCGCGAACTCGAAGGCTTCCTTGGGCGTAGTTTGCACTAGCGCGTCCAGCGTGCCGTGCGAGTAGGTAAGCTCCAGGCTGAAGATCAAAAAAATCTGAGCGATCGCGAAGATTGCGTTTATCGCCAGAAGCGCAAAGGCGAGAATTTTATATAGCCTGGCGCTGTAAAAGCTAAGCGCGTAAAGCGCGAAAAAAAGTATTGTCACGCCGCAGATCGCAGACGCCACGAAAAACAGTGCCTGCGCAGAGAGCAGCTCGCCGCCGCGTGCGATAAGAAGCAACCCGAGCGCTAAATTTAATACCAAAACTAGCGTGTATGCGTTTAGCACCGCGCCGCCGAATACCGATAGGAGGCTAAATCTGTCTTTTAAAAATGCGCCGATATTTTTTACGAGGCTCATGAAATTCCTTTGATGATTGCGTTTAAAGAACGAAGATGAAAAAGACGATGCCGATTAGAATTCTATAAATTCCAAACGGGATGAAATCAAACTTCGAAACGAAGCTTAGAAATAGCTTGATCGCCGCAAGCGCCACGACGAACGCTACTGCGCCGCCTATGAGAAAGGTCGTGATATTGTCAGAGTTTTGCGCGAAGGTGTCTAAATTTTTATAGGTGTCGTAAAAAGTCGCCGCAAACATCGTAGGGATCGCGAGTAGGAAGCTAAAGCGCGCGGCTAGGTTTCTGCTTAGCCCGCACAAAAGCCCTGCGATGATGGTAGCGCCGCTGCGCGAAGTGCCCGGCACCATCGCAAAACATTGCGAAAGCCCGATGATGAAGGCCTGAACGTATGAAATTTGATCCAGATGCTCCAGCTCGTCCTCTCTCGGGCGCGCCTTGCGAAAGAGCTCGACTGCGATAAAAATAATGCCCCAACCGATCAGCGCGTAGGCGACGGTCTGCGGCGCGAATAGCGATTTGATGCTTTTATAGAGCAAAAAGCCAATCGCTGCAGTGGGGATGAAGCCCACGATGAGCTTGCACCAGAGCTTAAAATCAACCAAAAGCCGCTTATAAAACATCGCAACGACCGCTAGGATCGAGCCTAGCTGTATAACGACCTCGAAGCATTTAAGCGTGTCGGTTTGCTGCAGACCCATCAGTTTCGCAGCTAGGATCATGTGCCCGGTCGAGCTTACGGGCAGAAACTCCGTCAGCCCCTCGACGATGCCTAAAATCACGGCGTCAAATATATTCATCCATTTTTTCCTTTAAATTTGCTAAATTCTGCGTGATCGAAGCGGGTTTGTAGATCGCCTCTACCATCGCGATATAATCGGGCTTGAGGGCTAAAATTTCATCTAAATTTTCTAAGTTTATTCCGCCGATTACGGCGATTGGGAGGTTTAAAGATTTTCGCGCCTCTTGCACGAGCGCATCGGGGCAAAGCGGCGCATCAGGCTTTGTCTTGCCGCGCCTGAGCGAGCCGAAGGCTACGTAGCTAGCGCCCTGCGCCTCGGCCTTTTGCGCGCGAGCAAGACCAGCGTAGCAGCTAACGCCGATGATCTTATCCGCGCCTAAAAACTCGCGCACCTGCGCTGTCTCGCCGTCGCCTTCTCCGATATGCACGCCGTGCGCGCCTAGCTTTTTGGCGAGCGCCACATCGTCGTTGATAATGAGTTTGGCGCCGTAATCCTCGCAAAGACCGATGAGAGAGCGGATTAAAGCTTCATCCCGCGCGGCGAGCTTGCTGCGGTACTGTACGAGCTTTACGCCGCAGCGCAAAATTTCATCTATTTGCGAAAAGATAGTTTGCGGCGGCGTTAAGGCATCGTCGCTAAGCGCATAAATTTCGCTCATCTATCTTTTTTCGGCATCGGCACGCCGTTTAGAATACAGTTGGTGATATCGTAAAATTTTGCGCTATACATTCCGCGCTTAGCCTCTTTGGCTTCCTCGGCGGCTTTTAAAAGAAGTTCGCTATCGTCGGTTGTCGGCACGGCAAATCCCGCCGCCACTAGGTCCAATCGCAGATTGCTTTTAGGATCGCTTGCGTCGCAGACATAGGCGTCATTGCCGCGATCGATTAAATTTACGTAGTAGCGCTTGCCGGGTTTTATCACAGACTCGAGAGCTTTTTTATATTCTTTGTCGAATTTCCTTAGCTCCTTAGCATCCGTTATGCACCTAGAAGCACCCGCGGCGATTATATTTAAATTTTTTAAGTCGCAGGGGAAGAAACGATCTTTTTGAGCCTTTCTGAAGGTAAAAACTAAGCTTCTGCCGTCATTGCCAAGACCTGCAAACGCAGCGATGCCGTATCTGTCTTTTTGCTCCGCAAAGCTCTGCGTGCAGAGCAAAATCGCAAGTGTCAAAAATATCTTTTTCATAGGATTCCTCTTAGGCGGCGCAAATTCTATGAGAGGAATTTGCGCCTAAATTTTGCGGATTATTTTAAATTATACTTTTCCAAAAGCTTTTCGTAGCTGCCGTCCTTTTTCATCTCCTCAAGCGCTGCGTTAAACTTAGCTAGCAGCTCGGGATACTTGCCCTTATCAAATGCGATCGAAAAGCCCTCACTGCCATCGGATTCTTTAAAAAATGCGGTTAGATCGTCGTTTTTCTTAAGATATTCGTAGCCTACGGACGAATCCACGCAAAGCGCATCGATCTTTTTGTTTTTCAGCGACATGACGGCTACAAAAACATTTTCCGTAGCGCTAACCTCGGCGCCTTTGATATCTCTGATCGCAAGCTCTTGGATGGTGCCTAGCTGCGCGGCAAGGCGCTTGCCCTGTAGATCCGCCTTGGAATTTAACGAGCTATCGTCCTTGCGCTTGATGTATAAATTCTCGACTTTATAGTAAGGAGCCGTGAAATCGATAGCCTTTTTACGAGCCGGCGTCGCGCTCATACCCGAGGCGATCATATCGATCTTGCCGCTTTTAATCGCAGGGATCAGCCCGTCAAAGCTCATATTTAAAATTTCATATTTAACCCCCGCGCGCTTGGCAAGCTCGGCTACCAGATCCATATCAAAGCCGGTAACCTTCGAGTTTTCATCCACGAACTCAAACGGCGGATACTCGGCGTTTGTACCTACGATGAGCGTATCTTTGGTGATGTCTTTAGCGACTAGCGAACCGCAAAGCAAAGCGCTCGCAACTAAAAATCTCATAAATTTTTTCATTTCCCTCTCCTTTAGTGGTTTAAAATTTTATTTAAAAATTCTTTCAATCTCGGATTTTGCGGATTTTCAAATACGTTTTTAGGCGTATCATCCACAGCGATCTTGCCGCCCTCCATAAAAAAAATCCTATTTGCGACATTGCGTGCAAAGCCCATCTCATGCGTTACCACAAGCATCGTAATGCCCTCTTTGGCGACCTCTTTCATTATGCTTAAGACCTCGCCGATCATCTCTGGATCTAATGCCGAGGTGGGCTCGTCGAATAAAATCACGTCCGGATTTACCGCCAAACTTCTAGCGATTGCGATGCGTTGCTTTTGTCCGCCGCTAAGCTTGTGCGGATAAGTATAGGCCTTATCACTAAGACCGACTTTTTGCAGCAGCTCCTCTGCTTTTGCGTAGGCTTGTTCTTTAGTATAGATACCCGCTTTTATGGGCGCTAGAGTTAAATTTTCCAGCACGTTTTTATTTGCAAAGAGGTTGAAATGCTGAAACACCATACTAACTTTGCGGCGAATTTTATTAATATCGGTGTGCTTATCGGTAATATCCTCGCCGTCTATTTTAATAGTGCCGCCGCTTGGAATTTCAAGCAAATTTAAGCAGCGCAAAAAGGTTGATTTACCGCCGCCGCTTGGACCGATGATAGCTACGATATCGCCTTTATTTATGCTCTTTGAAATTCCTTTTAGTACCGATAAATTGCCGTAGGATTTGGTTAAATTTGATATTTCAATCATTGCGGTTTAACCTACTTTCTAGCATTTTTACTAAAAACGAGAAAAATTTCACGCTTGCATAGTAAAGTACTGCGGCAAAAAGTATCGGCTGAACGGTATAAAGCGCAGCCTGCATGCTTTTTGAAAAAAACGTAAGATCGGTGATTGCTACGAGGCCCACGACCGAGGTCTCTTTAAATAGGCTAATAAACTCATTCGCAAGCGCAGGCAAGATGTTTTTTATCGCCTGCGGAAAGACGATCTCTTTCATCGCCGTGCCGTATCCCAGACCCATCGCACGCGCTGCTTCCATCTGGCCGCGATCGACGCTGTTTATGCCGCTGCGCACTATCTCTGCGACGTAGGCGGAGCTGTTAAGCCCCAGCGCGAAGATCGCCGAGAGGATGTTGTTCGACCAGGTAGCGAATATTATAAATACGAATACCATTAGCTGGATTACGATCGGCGTGCCGCGGATGATGTCTACGTACTCGTCAATGATGAGTCTTATCGGCTTGATGTCTAAAAATCTCAAAAACGCCAAAATAAAACCCAAAACTATACCGATGGCGATA
Source organism: uncultured Campylobacter sp. (assembly GCF_937996225.1). GTDB lineage: Bacteria > Campylobacterota > Campylobacteria > Campylobacterales > Campylobacteraceae > Campylobacter_B. The sequence continues at coordinate 53,122 of NZ_CALKTC010000001.1, forward strand.
CCGCCGGAGGTTAAGATGAGCGTGATGCCGTAGCTTGTGAGATATGAAATTTTTTGCGCCTGAGTTAGTTCGACAGGGTAGGTGAAATAGAGCCCTGCACAAACTACTACCAAAAAAAACGCGATTTTAAAAATTTTCTCGTTCAACACAGACGCCTTTTGGTTAAATTTAAAAGCGAAGAATACTAAAATTTCGTTAAAATCTGGCTAAATTTCAAAAGCGAAATTTTATTTGAAGTAGGGTAGAATTAGCCTTTTTAAAAGGATGACAGGATGAGCTTTTGGACCTATTGCGCAATCGCGATATATTTCGGCGCGCTTATTTTTATAGGTAGGTATTATTATGACAAGAATGCGAGCTTAAGCGAGTATCTGCTCGACAATCGCCGCCTAGGGCCATTCGTAACGGCGCTTAGCGCGGGCGCTAGCGATATGAGCGGCTGGATGCTTTTGGGAGTGCCGGGCGCGATGTTTGCGACGGGGATTTGCAATATCTGGATAGCCCTAGGACTTTGCGTGGGCGCGTGGTGCAATTATAAATTTCTTGCCAAAAGGCTTAGAATTTACACCGAGGTAGCAAGCGACAGCGTCACGATCCCGGATTTTTTAGAAAACCGCTTCAAAGACCATACCAAGACGCTTCGCATCATCTCCGGGTTTTTGATCATCATATTTTTTACGCTCTATGTTAGCAGCGGCATCATCGCAGGCGGCAAGACCTTTGAGAGCTTTTTCGGGCTAAATTTCACCTACGGCGCGGTCGCTACGATCTTAATCGTCGTGTTTTATACCTTTTTCGGCGGATTTAAAGCTGTCGCGATCACCGACGCATTTCAGGGTGCGCTGATGTTTGCGGTGCTTATTTTGATCCCTCTGTTTTCTTATCGCGCGCTGCAGATCCCTGCGGACAGCTCCTTTTTAGCGCAGGTGCGGCTATACGGCGCGAGCCACCTCGATCTATTTTACAATCAAAGTTTCTTGGGCGTTTTGGGCCTGCTTGCTTGGGGGCTCGGATACTTCGGGCAGCCGCACATCATCGTGCGCTTTATGGCGATTAGAAGCTCGCGCGAGCTTGATAGTGCGCGCCGCATCGGAATTTCGTGGATGGTGCTAGGGCTAGTAGGCGCGATGCTTAGCGGTCTGATCGGCTTTGTGTATTTTTCGCAAAAAGGTCTTAGCATAGACGATCCCGAAAAAATTTTCCTAGAGCTCGGTAAAATTTTCTTTCATCCATTCATCCTAGGCGTTATAATCTCTGCGGTGCTGGCGGCGATTATGAGCACTATCTCAAGCCAGCTTTTGGTAAGCGCGAGCGCGGTTACGAAGGATTTTATCTTCGCGTTTTATAAAAAAGAGGTGAGCGAGCGCACGCAGACGCTAAGCAGCCGTATCGCCGTAGTGATCATCGCCGCGCTCGCCGCGATCTTGGCGTTTGGCTCAAACGATACGGTGCTAAACGTCGTCGGAAACGCTTGGGCGGGATTTGGCGCGAGCTTTGGAGCGGTGCTGCTTTTCAGCCTGTATTCTAAAAAGATGAGCGCTCTCTCGGCTTTGGTGGGTATGCTCGTAGGCGGTATCACGGTAATTTGCTGGATCTTATCGGGGCTTTCGGCGGTCGTTTATGAGCTACTGCCGGGCTTTTGCTTTTCGGCGCTTGCGATACTGCTCGTAAATCGCTACAACTCCGTGCTCGATAAGATGGCGGATGAGCCCAATGCGGCACAAATTTCGCAGGAATTTGAAAAGATGAAAGAGCAGAGTTTGGGAAGTAAAAATGGCTAACGTAAAGTGCCCGCACTGCGGCTCGCAGGTCGATATAGACGAGGCGCTGCAGCGCGATATCAAAGCTAAATTTGAAGATGAAATTTTGCAGCAGAAGCGAAAGTGGCAGCAGCAGCAAAACGAAGCCACGCTTAAATTTGAAGCCGAGATCGCCGCTAAGCGCGAGGAGTACGCGAAGCATCTGGCGCAGCTGCAAGCGAAGGAAAACGCCTTCGAGCAGCGCGTAAAAGCGGCGACCGATTCTGCGCTAAACAGCGAGCGGGAGAAAATTTTAGCGCTTGCAAAATCTCAGATCGAGAGCGAAAACGCGGCGAAATTTGAAATTTTACAAAAGGAGCTGCAAGAAAAATCGCAAAGAATTTCTGAGCTAAATTTAATCGAGGCGGAAATGGAGGCGCAAAAGCGTAAATTTAGCGAGCTTGAAGCCGAGAATAAAGCCAAATCCGAGATCGAGCTAACCAACCGCGTAAACCAAGAACGCGAGCGGCTTTCGAAACAAATTTCGCAGGAAAACGAGCTGAAATTCCGTCAAAAAGATGAGCAGATCCAAAGCCTAATCGGCCAAATAAACGAGCTTAAGCGCCGCTCGGAGGTGGGCTCGCAGCAGCTTCAGGGCGAGGTGCAGGAACTCGCGCTGCAGGAGTATCTGCGGCTAAACTTTCCTTTGGACGAGATAGATGAGGTCAAAAAGGGCGCGCGCGGCGCAGACTGCGTGCAGATGGTGCATACGAGGGAGTTTGCGGGCTGCGGTAAAATTTTATACGAGAGCAAGCGCACGAAAAGCTTCGAGCCCAAATGGATCGACAAACTCAAAGACGATATGATAGGCGAGGGCGCGCAGATCGGCGTTATCGTAACCGAGCAGATGCCGCCTCACAGCCCTAGGCTGCATCAAGCGCCGAGCGATGCTAGCATCTGGATCTGTTCGTTTGAGGAATTTAAGGGGCTTTGCGCCGTTTTGCGCGAACACGTCGTGGCGCTTGCGTTTGCTAAAAGATCGGGGCAAAATCAAGATAGCAAAACGGCGATGCTCTACGACTATCTAACCTCGCCCGAGTTTGCCAACCAGATAAAGACGATCGTTTCGGCATTCGTCGGCATGCAGGAGAGCCTAAATAAGGAGCGCAACGCGATGGAGCGCATCTGGAAACAGCGCGAAAAACAGATCGCGCGTGCGCGAGACGGCGCGATCGCGATGCACGCAAGTATCAGAAGCATCGCAGGAAGCGGCGTAGCGCAGCTGGAGGACGTCGATGAAATTTTAAGTCTCGAGGCGATCGCGGCGGAGGGTGAGGCGGGCGCACTTCAAAACCAAGACGGCGACGAGACGCTATAGCGGCGTGTGGACGGATCGCCGTCTGAACGAAAACGCGAGGCGAGCTTGCGTCGTGAGGCTGAAATTTCGTAAAGTAAAGCGATATTTGTCCACGGACAAGCGGTGCTAGAATTTCAAGAAGTAATTGCCGTCTGCCTTTGGGTTTGCGAGGTTGGAATTTTGCTTGCGAATTTTATCTTGGCAGAAATATGCCGCACTGTGTAGAGTGGAAATTTCACATGTAAAATTTTAAATTCATAATTTAAGGAAGCGCTTCACGTCGCAAAAATTTGATTTGGAATTTCTGTTTTGTGTCCTTATCGGGAAGATTTTGCGCTAAAAGCCATAGCAAAATTTTAAGAATTCGCTTCGCCGTACCGTAAAAATTTTAAAATTTTGATCTGTAAATTTCATAAAAATTTATGAAATTTTTTAAATTTCTGCGCCGGAATTTTAGAATTTCTAATATTTTTTAAAATAAATTTAAATTTCTTAAATACCCTTGCCGCAGTCATTTGCGTACTAAAATTTTATCGATAAAAAGCGTTCGTTACCAATCGTTACCCCCCCCCCCTATCATTCCGCAGTTGTTTTGCGTACGGTGGTTTGCATGCATAAGGCTCGTTTTGCACGCCATAGCCGCAGGCGTGGGCGCGTCGCACTAAAGGGGGTGCGCCTTAGTATCTCTTAGCGTTTCGGCACGTTTTAGCGTTTTGCTGCGCCATAGCGCTTCGGCGCGCCTTTTCGCGCGAGCTGCGAAAACACCCATAAAACGAATGAGAGGCTGTGCTAGCCGCTCGAGGCAGGCGGTTTGCTTGATTTACATAAATTTATAAAGAGGTAAGATATGCGTATTCTAGGCAACATTATTTGGTTTTTTCTAGGTGGTTGGATTTTAGCTATCTTAGCTTACCTATCGGGTTTGATCCTTACCATTTTAGTCGTGACCGCTCCCGTGGGGTTAGGTCTTATGGAATACGGCAAATTCCTGTTTTTGCCCTTCAGTTACTATATGGTGCGTAAAAAGAATAATCCATCCGGCGGAGCTCTGCGTAAGAGCTATCATGCTTACGCGACTATCGTTAAGGTCGTTTATATCCTGCTTTTCGGTATTTGGCTATATATCGTAGGACTTGTTGCTGTTATTGTCCAGTTCGTCACTATCATCGGAATTCCAGGCGCTATCGTGCTTGCTAAATCTTTACATACAATCTTTAATCCCGTGGATAAGATCTGCATCCGTCGCAATAAGGAACCAGACGTAGAATTACCATGGAAAAATTTATATGGGTAAGCGTTTTATAACAAGGCACCGAAGCTTAGTCGCGATTTGGGCGGATCTAGGAGCCATAAAATTACACGGTTAGAATTTTAACGCCGTTTTAAGATTATTTTTGTAAAATCACATTTCTTTTTTACCGCTGGCGGGCTCATAGCTCAGTTGGTTAGAGCATCCGGCTCATAACCGGATGGTCCTAGGTTCAAGTCCTAGTGAGCCCACCACCACAAAATTTTTTGCTTTTCACTACATCAAAATCCGCAAAATTCTATAAATTTCATGCGTCGTTTTTCCTTTGAAATTCCGCTTCATAACTTCAAAAGACAAAGCTTGCCGCATAATTTCAGCTTTAAAATTTGGTTAAGCTCGTGATTGAATTTTCAAATTTAACTTTCATTTGGCGACTGATTAAATTTTATTTTATGGCAAGTTGCGGTAGAATTCCGTTAAAATTCTTAGTGCAGGGAGATGTCCATGTCAGAAAATCAAACGAAAAAAGGCGGAATTTTAGCCTTTTATTTTAACTCAAGCTTGCTTTGGCGCATCATTATCGCTTTAGTGTTGGGCTCTGCGATCGGTATGTTACTACCTAAAAATATGCCGGTGGGCGATACCACGTGGGTGGCGATTTTAACGCCTTTGGGAGATCTTTTCGTGCGGCTTTTAAAGATGATTATGGTGCCGATCATTATCTGTTCGCTCATCGTGGGCACTAGCAGTATCTCGCCCGCGCACCTGGGCAAAGTAGGCGTTAAGGCGATCATATTTTACGCTATAACGACGCTTTTTGCGATCGTCATCGGTCTAGCGTGTGCGTTTATATTTTCTCCAGGTAGCGGGCTTGATCTAAGCGATGCGTCCAAGGCCGTCGAAAAGGCAGCGAACGCGCCTAGTATGAGTAAAATTTTGCTTAATATAATTCCTACGAATCCTTTTGATTCCATAGCCAAGGGCGAAATTTTGCCGATCATCGCGTTTTGCTTATTTCTTGGCGTAGGGCTTGCGTTTTGCCGCGACAGTAATGATGCTCGTATCAAAAATTCTGCCGATACGGTTTATAATTTTTTCGACGGAATGAGCGAGATTATGTTTAAGGTCGTGCACTGGGTGATGCAATACGCACCAATCGGCGTTTTTGCGCTAATGTTTGTAGTGTTTAATAAAAGCGGTATCGAGGCTTTCAGCTCGTTATTAAACGTCACGATTACCCTATACGTGGGACTTGCGATTCAAGTATTTGCGGTTTATTGCGTTATTTGTATGCTTATCGGAGTTAGCCCGATTAAATTCCTTAAAAAAGTGCGTCCGCCGATGCTTACGGCTTTTGTTACCCGCAGCTCCAACGGCACGCTTCCGATTACGATGCAAACCGCCGAAGATATGGGAATTCCAAAGGCGATCTACGGCTTTGTTTTGCCCGTGGGTGCTACGGTGAATATGAACGGCACGACCGTGTATTTGGGCGTGTGCACGCTCTTTATCGCTAATGCTTGCGGTATCGATCTAAATAGCAGCCACTACCTCACGATCATCATCACTTCGATGCTTGCGGCGATCGGAACTGCCGGAGTTCCGGGAGCTGGTGCGCTGATGCTGCTTTTAGTGCTCGAATCTATCGGCGTCAAGGTAAGCGGTAATGTAGCGATCGCTTACGGAATGATTTTAGGCATTGATGCGATTTTGGATATGGGGCGAACCTCGATGAACGTAACGGGCGATGTTGTGGCGTCGATCTACGTCGCAAAGAGCGAAAACGAAATGGATATGAGTAAGTGGGAAAATTAGCCCAAGTAAAATTTAGAAAGGACGAGCTATGAAAAGAGTTGGAATTATCGGTGGAATGGGACCTTTAGCGAGTGCGGATCTGTATATGAAGATTATAGAAGAGACTGCTGCGGGAAGCGATCAAGAAAATATTCCGCTTGTAATCGATAGCTATCCGCAGATTGAAGATCGCACGGCGTTTATCTTAGGTAAAGGTGAAAATCCGCTTCCGCGCCTAAGCGAGAGCGCCGTTAGGCTCAAAAATGCAGGCTGCAAGGCGTTTGCGATGGCGTGCAACACGGCGCATTTTTTCGCAGACGATGTAGAAGCTGCGGCGGAAATCCCGCTAATTCATATCGCTGAGGTCACCGTAAAAGCGATCCGCAAAAATTATCCAAACGCCCATAAAATAGCTGTGCTAGCCACTATCGGTACAAAAAAAGCTAAAATTTACGACGATCCGCTTAAAGAAGCAGGGCTAATCAGCGTGGAACTTGGCGAAGAAAATCAAGCGGTTTTGATGGATTGCATCTACAAAGGAGTTAAGGCGGGCAAGACTGCCGAATACGTGGGGGCTTTTGAGAATTTGCTAGGCAAAATCGATGCTGATATTTATGTCGTTGCCTGCACTGAGCTGCCGCTATTTTTGCCGTTAATCAAAAGCGATAAAATTTTCGTCGATCCTACTAGAGAGCTTGCCAAAGCGATCGTGGAATTCTCAAGATCATAGAGCCGCAAGGCTTTGTAGGCGCGAATTTTAAACCGCAAAATTTTACGATGATCTAAGTCATAGAATTTTGCGGAATTGCGTTGGCTCAAAATTCCATCGAGGCGGAATTTTACGATAGCAAAATTTCATCACAGCATTTTAAACTTAAAATTTTGTCAAAATTTAATCCGCAAGATCCAGAATGTAAAACCTCCGAAGTAAAATTCCCTAACAAAATTTGCTCGTAAAATTTCGCGCTGAAATTTAAGCTAAAATTCCACTAAATTTGACCGTTTCTAAAGCCCGAATTTACTATAATCTCCAAATCAAAAAAGGATCAAAATGAGCGACTACACCCACCTGCACCTTCACACCGAGTATTCGCTGCTAGACGGCGCGAATAAAGTAAGCGAGCTTGCCGAGCTTTTGCAGAGCCGCGGCACCAAGGCGTGCGCGATCACCGACCACGGCAATATGTTCGGCGCGATAGACTTTTATCAGACGATGAAAAAGCACGGCATTAAACCTATCATCGGCATCGAGACCTACCTGCACAACCACGACGATATCGGCGATAAAAGCGACCGCCAGCGCTATCACTTGATACTGCTTGCCAAAAATGAAACGGGATATAAAAATCTGATGTATCTTAGCTCGCGCGCGTTTTTGGACGGCTTCTACTACTACCCGAGGATCAACAAAAAAATTTTAAAAGAGCACAGCGAAGGTCTCATCTGCTCCTCGGCGTGCCTAGCGGGCGAGGTGGAATTTCATCTAAATAGAAGCGAGCGAAATTTAAAGCGAGGCGCGGGCGGCTACGAAGCGGCGAAAAAAGCGGCGCTTGAGTATAAAGAAATTTTCGGCGAGGATTTTTATCTAGAGATCATGCGTCACGGCATCGGCGAGCAGTTAAATGTCGATAAAGACCTCATCCGCCTCTCGCGCGAAATCGGCGTCAAGATCATCGCCACCAACGACGCTCACTATGCGCGCAAGGATCGCGCCAAGGCTCACGACGTCTATCAGTGCATCTCGATGGGCAAGACGATCAACGACGGCGACCGCCTAAAACACGTCGTTTCGGAATTTTACGTAAAAAGCGATGAGGAGATGAGGCGGCTTTTTGCGGACATCCCCGAAGTGATCGAAAATACCGCCGAGATCGTGCAAAAGTGCAATCTCAAATTTGCCTTCGACGAGAAGGACTACGCGCCGACGCCGCCGAATTTTAAATTTACGATCGAATACGCCGCTAGGCTCGGGCTTTCGCTGCCGCAGCCCTCGGAGCGCTATAGCTTTGCAAATGACGATTTTTTATTCGATCATCTCTGCCGCGAGGGGCTTAAAGAGCGCCTTAAATTTATCGATCCTGCTAAGCACGAAATTTATCGCGAGCGCCTGGAAAAGGAGCTTGCCATCATCAAAAACATGCATTTTTCAGGCTATATGGTCATCGTGCAGGATTTCATCAACTGGGCGAAGGATCACGATATCCCGGTTGGTCCCGGTCGCGGCTCTGCGGCGGGCAGCATCTGCGCGTATGCGCTTCGCATTACCGACCTCGATCCGATCCCGTATAATCTGCTTTTCGAGCGATTTTTAAATCCGTCGCGTATCTCGATGCCCGACATCGACGTGGATTTTTGTCAGGCGCGCAGAGGCGAGGTGATCGACTACGTCATCGATCAGTACGGCAAATTTAACGTCGCGCAGGTGGCGACCTTCGGTAAGCTGCTCGCGCGCGGCGTCATCCGCGACGTAGCTCGCGTCTGCGACATGCCACTTTCGCAAGCCGATAAGATGGCGAAGCTGATCCCCGATAAGCTCGGCATCACGCTCAAACAGGCTTACGACGCCGAGCCGAAGCTGAAAGAATTTATCGACGCAGATCCGATCGCACAGCAGGTTTGGGAGTTTGCGCTAGGCCTTGAAGGGCTAAATCGCAACGCAGGAATGCATGCCGCGGGAGTGGTGATCTCAAACGAGCCGCTGTGGAACAAAGCGCCGCTATTTAAGCAGGATAAGGGCGAGGATGCGCGCCTGGTAACGCAATACACCAAAAACTATCTCGAGGACGTCGATCTGATAAAATTTGACTTCCTGGGTCTAAAAAACCTCGATGTGATCGATAACGCCATCAAGCTCGTCAAGCGCCGCTATAATCGCGACATAGTTTGGGAGGAGATAGACTTTAACGATCCGCAAA
>NZ_CALKTC010000002.1 GCF_937996225.1 uncultured Campylobacter sp.
TCATTCTTTGAATGCTTTACTCTATAATGAGCTTTGGCTGCGTAATCCATTAATCCATCATAAGCCTTCTGGCAATCAGAATAAATCACACTCTCATCTAATTCGCTCTTGTGCTTAGCTGCACTTTGTTTGCTACTAATAAGACGCACTCTCTTTTAGAAATTCTGATAGTATGGGTATTAGCTCACTAGCAGAACAGTTTTTAACTATCTGAGTATAGACCTTACCGTCACGCTTTAGCATTCCGTTCTACTTGCAGTAACGAGCGTAGCGAAATAGAAATACGGATGTTTTATTTGCTACTCCTCTACCTCTTTTCTCAAAGAGAGTGCGAGCACAAGGCCTCTTACCCTCTTAGATCCGTTCTGCTCTACTTCACTATGCTTATAGCTTTTCAAGACGCAGCTACGAGCGAAGTGAAGTAAAAGTAGCTTTCGTCTATTTCAAAGCGAAGCTTCTAGGCGAGCTTGCGAGCTGGAAATTTCACCGCTAAATTTACTTATCTTTTCACACTCGCTAGCCATTAAAATTCTGATATTTTTAGTTATTTTGTTGATTATTTTTTCTGAGATATCAGTAAATTCTGCTATTTTTACAGCTTCTATATCAGATGAAAATACCGTAAAATTTCTCTAAATTTCTTCTCTGAAATTCGGGAACGAATTATATACTTGTTTTTCATCGGCAGGATCATAGTTAAAAACTCCTTTGAAAGTTTTTAACTTATCTTGAGCCATAAATTTTATAGATTTTTAGGGGGGGGGATAGAATGCACTAAATTTTTGGTTGAAAGGAAAAATACGGCTGAGGATAAGATTAGCGGGAACAAAGCCTTGACCCAAAATAGTACGGATGACAATAAGAAAGAAAGTGAAACGAAAAATATAAATGGAGATAAAGAAAATGAAGCTTTTGTCCAGGTTTCTTTATCGATTTTGAGCGGTATAGTAGGCGGCGCGCATGGGCTAATATATTAGATAAAGATTTATGGATTAATGTATTAACTATAGCTGTAGCGGGCTTTATTGTCTATGCAACAATAACTTGGTACGATAAGAAATTAGATAAAAAGATAGGATTTCCTATTCTGATTGTTCTTTTGCTCATAATAATGGCTCTACTTGCGTGTTTGACGTATTGCATTCACAAATAATTTCAAAGGAGAAAAGAATGAAAAAAGTAATTTTGATTTTGGCGGTTCTAGCGAATTTGGCGTTTGCAATAGGAGAAGATTTTTCAGAGTATAAAAAAAGGTGTGAGAACGAGGGCATTAGTACTTGCCTTAATTATGGCACAAAATATCTTTTTGGTACAGATACGATCTCTAGTGATTATATTCCTAGGGATTATATAAAAGCAAAATTCTTTCTCGGAAAAGCTTGCAAAAAGGATGATGTTAAAAAGAACGATGAGTATAATGCTAAAGAGGCTTGTTTCTATCTAGGATATATGTATCTTGAAGGGCTAGGCGTCGAGAAAGACGATAAAAAAGCTTTTGAGCTATTTAACACGGCTTATGATGGCAAGCTTGATGAGTTATATTATAGATTAGGAAAGATGTATTTTAAGGGTGATAGTATGCGCGATATATATAAAAAAACGATACGCGAGGATAAAGAAAAAGGTAGCGAGTATTATAAAAAGTCTTGCGACGGCGGATACCCATATGCGTGCAATGATATAGCCAAAATTCTTTATCAGTATGAATATAATGACGAAGCTGCCCAATATTATAAGAAAACTTGCGAGCTTGTAAAAAATACTGACGATGCAAAATATTTTCAAGAAGCTTGCGATATGTATGAATTACTAAAATAATCCAAATTTTACCCGAGCTGAATTTGCGCTCGGGTAAAACCTCTCAAATTTTCCCAAATCAAATTTAAATTTTCGCCGCTCTCGTTTTCGCCGATCCTTACGCTGCTTTTTGTTATTAAAACGTCGCATCCTGTCCTCTTTCGCCGTATTTGCCGCGTAGCAGAGCGCGCGAAAGAGCAAATTTTAATTTTATTCGCCCTGCTCTGCGATGAAATTACGCGCAAAGTATGGGCATAAAAAACGGAGGCGCCTTAAATTTTACTCATCACATCGTCGATTATCGCTTGCGCGCCGTTTCGATCCGCGAGCTCAAGCAGCCCTTTGCTCGCTCGCGCCACGTCGAAGCTCTCAATCAAGCTCAATATCCGCTCGCCGCTTGCGTCCTGCTGACGCACGATTTCGCACAGCCCGCGCTCTTTAAGAAATTTCGCGTTATAAAACTGATGATCCGCTGCTGCGAACGGAAACGGCACGAATATCGCCGGCAGGCCATTTGCGCAGAGCTCCCACAGCGTGCTGGCGCCGCTGCGTCCGACGCAAAGATCGGCGCTTGCGATGAGCTCGTGCATGTTTTTGCAAAAGCCCACGAGCTGCACGTCAAGGCCCTGCTGCGCGTAAATTTGCGAGATACGCTCAAACTCGCGCTCGCCGCACTGATGGATCACGCCGTAGCCGAGACCCAAGAGCTTGGGCGCAAGCTCCATGGCAAGCGAGTTGATAAAGCTCGCCCCCTGCGAGCCGCCCAAAAAGATGACCCTCTTAAGCGCCGTGCGCGGCCGCGCCGTCTCGAAAAAAATATCCGCGATCGGATAAGCAAACGCGGGCTTTTCATAGGAGCTGTAAAACGCGCGCGCAAAGGGCCTTAGCAAGCGGTTAAGCCGCCCGCAAACGGCGTTTTGCTCGTGGATAAAAAACGGCACGCGAGAAAGGATCGCCGCGATGGATGCGGGCGCCGAGCTGTATCCGCCCACACTGATGAGCGCGCGGACACCGTTTTGCTTTAAAATTTTACGCGCCGCAAGCGAGAGGCGCAGGATATTTAGCAGCGAGGCTAGCTTGGCAAAGCCCTTTTTATCGACGACGCCCGAGCTTTGCAGAAAATAGGCGCGCGCAAAAAGCTCGCTTTTTTCAAACCATGCGCGATCCTGCCCGCGGTTTGAGCCGATGAAGATTGCTTCAATGCCCTGCTTCGCAAGGCGGGCGGCTAAATTTTTAGCGATTATCAGATGCCCGCCGGTGCCGCCGCCGCTGATTGCTATGACCATACTTTTCCTTTAAATTTATAAAATTTCGCGCTTAAATTTGGGCCTCGGCGCACTTCGGCGTAGAATTTCAAACGCAAAATTCGGCTCTAAATTTACGCCCAAATTTAAACAGCGCTCGCCCAAAGCCCGCAAAAGCTTTAAAATTTCGCCCTTTTCGACGCCATCAAAACGAGCCCCACCGCAAACGATGCCGCGAGCAGATGGCTGCCGCCGTAGCTCAGAAACGGCACGGCGATGCCCTTGACCGGCGAGATCGACGTGATGCCATAGGAGTTGATAATGAACGAAAAGAAAAACATAAAACCGATACCCAGGCAAAAGAGGAAATTTACGTTATTTGGCGACTTACTCGCGGTCTGAAAGATGCGAAAGAGCATCGCATAAAATAGCGCCACGATGAGCAAAATCCCGATAAATCCCCACTCCTCGGCGATGCCTGCGAGCACGAAGTCGGTATGCACCTCGCTCAGATATCCGAGCTTAAAGCTTCCAAGCCCAAGTCCCTGCCCGAAAAACTCGCCGTTGTTTATCGCATTGAGCGAGTGCCCGACCTGATACGGCGCGCTAGCATCCTCTATACGCAGCCCTGCGGCAGTCTCCGGCGACATAAACGACAGCACGAAATCCTGCACGCCGCCCCACCACGAGCGCACGCGATCGACCCTGTGCGCGCTCGTGACGATAAAAACATAAGCAAGCCCTGCGATACCTAAAAAACTAGCACCAATGAGCTTAAAGCTAGTGCCCGCGAAAAGCGACATAAAAATCATCGTAAGCCCCAGCACCGCGACCTGTCCCAGATCGTTTTGCACGATGGCGACCAGAATTACCACAAAGCCGAAAAGCGCTACGTAAGGAAGCAGCGTCGCGATCTCGCGCCCGATGCTTTTTTTGGAGTGATCGAGCTTGCGCGAGAAGCTCCACGCCAAAAAGTAGATGAAGCCCACCTTGAAAAATTCCACCGGCGCGAGGTTAAAAAACGGCAGCCTGATCCAGCGCGCCGCACCGTTGACGTCGGCAACCAGGGATTTGGGCAAAAAGCCCATCGCGAGCATCAAAATCCCCATTATCGCGAAAAGCGACATACACACCGGCGTTAGGCATTTATCGGGATCGGCGCGCGAGACGATCCACATCACCGCGATGCAGGCAATCCCTACCGCGCACTGACGATAAAAAAAATGCAGTGGCGTAGCGCCCAGCAGAAGCACCGTATAGGAGCTCAGCGACAGCGAAAATATCATGCCGATCGTAATGAGCGCGCAGGTGAAGTAATATAGCCATTTATCGGTTCTCAATCATCTCTCCATTTTAAAATTTATTCGCATTTACGCGCGCCGTGCACGCTTCGTCTGCCGCGCGAGGTTCAAACCTTACTCGAAAGTGCAATCCTACATCGCCTTTTAAAAAGCGTACGGCACGATCGCGCATTGTCTTTTAGCACACAGCGCGATCGTGCATCTTTGATGCATAGCGCGAATTTTATTCTCGCACATAGGCGGCTTTGTGGCGTACGCTGCGGGATGGCGCGCCGAAAAAAACACATCCCGCGCCACTTTTTAAGCGTGCATTTTACTCTCACGTATCGCGCATGAATAGCGCACGGTAGTTGCAAAATTTTACGCCGCAACATCATTACAAACACGCTAACATGCTGATCGATTTTTAGCGCTCGGGCGATGTAAAACGCGCCGCATCTTACAATACAGCCACACTGCAAAATGCAACTTAGCTACAAAGCGCGTTTATACCGCAGGCAGTGCGAAATTTCGTTTTAAATTTATTCGCCGCTACGGCGCAAATTTTATTAAATTTATGCGCACAGCGATAAATTTTATTCTAAAATTTTTACATCGCAGAGCATGTAAGCACATTCGCATCACAAAACATACCGCCAATGCATCTGCACTACGAAACATGCCCGACAAAACACCGCGCGCCAAACAGCTCGTCGCACCGCTCGCAATACAATGTTTTTAGCATGCGACGCGAACAAATTCAACTGTTGCACAACCGCGATTTCGCGCACAGGCTTTCGTTTCGGCGCACGGCACCTCGCGGCAGCTTAGCTGTATGTTTTAAGACGCCGCGGACAGCGCACGGCAAACTAAACTTTGCGACAATTTTCGCTCATGCAGCCGTAAGTATTCCTCGGCCTACGACGCGATCCGCCGATAGCATGAAAGCTGAGCTGCGATGGTGTTCGGCGCATCCGTTTCAATCTCGGCAGCTTGCGGCGCCGATAGAGCCGTAGCGGAACATATCATGCCGTTTCGCCGCACCCCTACGGCTACAAGCGCCTTCGCCGTTTCTTCACGCGTCATTCGGACGCACGCCGTTTATGGCGAGCGCACATAAGTGGCGCGCATGATTATGAAATTTTATCACGCCGAGGCGGCCGTTTGCACGCTAGCTAATTTTAGATGCATGACGAGTAAATTATACTGCACGAGCCGTCTGCATATGGGCGCGGCGCGATTTAAAATTTGGGTCCGCGGCGGCAAATTTTAAAATTCAAAAGTCCAAAAACGTCAAAATTTTAAAATCAAAATTTGCGCCGCCTGGCATCCCCGTATGCAGCAGTTTCGGATAAAATTTCAAATTTACGTCGCGGATCGCCGCGGTGCCTTGAACGAAATTTATCCGTCGCAGAGCGTCTATCGTTTACGTATCGGCAGCGCGGCAAGCTCTCAATTCTGCGTCGCAGATGAAATTTAAATATCGCCTAGCGTTTAAAATTTAAATCTCAAAGCTCTTTCGCTCAAATTTTAGAATTTTAAATCCTGTGCCTTTTTAGCTCCGCTTGCGCCTTATAAAATTCAGACAACTCGCACGTCGCAAACGCAAGATACAAAACGTGCTGTTTATACCCGCCGAGCACTACTTTTAAAACGCCCACCGCACCGCAAAGAACTTTGATCACATCCTCGCATCCGTATAAACCGTCCGCCTTTCCGCAGCCACAGAAGCACAAGCGCGAGCTGCAAAACGCACAAATTTTAAAATTTAAAATCCGCCATGTAGATTAAAAAATTTTAAAATTCCACCGCTTCAAATCCGATCAATTTTAAAATTTTACCGACGCAGATCGATTAAATTTTAAAAATTCTAGCACCCGCAAATCCAATAAATTTCAAAATTTCGCTGCTTAAATTTTATCGAAATTTTAAAGCTTACTTGATTATGTCGCGCTGGCCTTTGGCGTTGATCTCGCTCAAAACACCCATCTGTTCGAGCTGTTCGATGATCGTCGCGGCGCGGTTATACCCGATACGCAAGCGGCGCTGCAGGTAGCTGATCGAGGTTTTCTCCTCCTCCAAGACTATCGCCTTCGCCTCGTCGTAAAGCTCGTCAAGCACGATATTTTGCGGATTGATTATACCGCCTTCTTGCTTGGCGCCCTCGTTTTCGATCAAAAATCTCTCGTCATAAACGACGCTTTCTTGCGCTTTTAAAAATTCTGCGATTTTGTTGATCTCATTCTCGGTCGTAAACGGCGCATGCAGGCGGATGAGCCCTGGCGCGGTAGGCGGCGTAAACAGCATATCGCCACGCCCAAGCAAGCTGTCCGCGCCCATCTGATCCAAAATCACCTTGCTATCGACCTTTGAGCCCACGCGGAAGCTGATACGGCTAGGCAGATTCGCCTTTATCAGCCCCGTGACGACGTCCACGCTAGGGCGCTGCGTCGCTACGATGAGATGGATGCCGCTAGCGCGCGCCATCTGCGCCAAACGCGCGATATAGTGCTCCACATCCTTGCCGCTCGTCATCATCAGATCCGCGAGCTCATCGATGATAACGACAATGTAAGGCAAAATGTCGCCCCCCTCGCGCAGCATCTTTTCGTTATAGTTGTCGATATTTTTCGTCCTGTTTTGCGCCATGAGCGAGTAGCGTTGCTCCATCTCCGAAACAAGATTACTTAGTGCGATGATCGCCTGCTTAGGCTGCGTGATGACGGGCGTTAGCAGGTGCGGTATGTCGTTGTAGATGCTAAACTCAAGCATCTTCGGATCGATCATTATAAGGCGCAGGCTCTTGGGCGAGTTGCGATACAAAAGGCTAAGCAGCATGGCGTTGATGCCCACGCTCTTGCCGCTTCCGGTGGTGCCTGCGATGAGAAGGTGCGGCAGTTTCTTAAGATCGGTAACGAACGGCTGCCCCACGATGTCCTTGCCAAGCACGATCGTAAGCGGACTGGAAGCGCTTTTAAACACGTCGCTTTCTAAAATTTCGCGCAGATAGATCGTATCGATATTTTGATTCGGAATCTCGATGCCTACGACGTCTTTGCCCGGAACCGGCGCTTGGATGCGGATGGTCTGCGCCCGAAGAGCCATCGCCAGATCATCTTGCAGCGTTAGAATTTTACTTACCTTGATGTGCGCGGCGGGGCGAAACTCAAAGGTCGTAACGACAGGACCCGAGTAAGTCCGCACCACGTCGCCGTCGATCTTAAATTTACGCAGCTTATCGAGCAGGTCGTAAATTTTACGATCGATCTCGCTCTCGTCGATGTTACTTTTCTTTTTCGGCGGCAAGTTTAAAAAATCAAGCGGCGGCAGCTTAAAATCCTTGGGCTTAGCCACCCTGCCCTTATCGAGCTGATCCAAAAGCCTTTTGTTTTCGGCGACCTCGCTTAGGCGCTCGACCCTTTTTAGCCTGCTCGGCTTTCCCTTTTGTGGCATTTTAAGCTCGCGTTCAGCGGAAGCTTGCAGACCATGTGCATCACTGAAATTCTGCTCATTCTCGGGTTCGCGAGCATCGTTTAAATTTTGAAAATTTTGCCCACTTTCAAAACCGCGTCCGCTTGCGCCCTGCTCCGCAAAATTACCCTGTTTCGCCGAATTGTCCTCTGTGCTCAAAGTGTCATTCGAAACGTTAAAATTTTCCGCACCTCTCAATCCTTGCGCAGACGAATGCTTTGCAAGCCCGCCTCTTTGCGCCGCATCCGCATCGCTAGCAAAATCATCTCCAATTCCATCCTGTGAGCTTTCGTCTCTTGAGCCAATAAAGCAGTTTTTGATGATGTCGGTAAAGCGGTCTTCAAATATAAGCACTAGCGAAAGCACAAAAATCGTAATATTAAAAATCCACACACCGACGCTTCCGATCATTCGCCTAAGTCCGTCCACCGCGAAGCTGCCGACTGCTCCGCCACTAGCGCCAAAGAGACTCGACTGCACCATCAAAATGGTAAAAAACAGCAAAATGGCTCCGATGCTAAACTCAAAAAATCTAAAGTCAAAACCGCGAAAATGCTTATAGGCTACGTATGCTAAGGCGAGCAAAAATAGCGGATAGATGTATGCAAAATAGCCGAATAGCTGGGTATTAAATGAGCGGATGGCGTTGCCTGCGCTGCCTACAAGCGCGGAATCGGGCGCAATAGTAGCAAGCCCAAAAAATATTATGATAGCCGATACGACGATAAAATATATTTCTTTAACTATGATTGATCCTTAAATTTAAAGCGGTATTTTAGCCAAACGAAGGTTAAAATTTTATTTGAAGGATGAAATTTTAATGCTTTGATAAAATTCCGCGCCCTCACAGGCGCGGAATTAAAGGGGTTAGTTTTTGACGGCTTTGCCCAGATCCCACATAGGCATAAAGATACCCAGAGCCAAAAGAAGAACCATGCCCGCCATAAAAAATAGCATGATCGGCTCGACGTAGCTTGAGATATTATCGATGATATCATCAAATTTCTCTTTATAATAATCCGTGACGTTACCGAGCATCTTATCGAGGTTACCGGCCTGCTCGCCCGCACTGATCATCTGAATAAGCATACTCTCATAAAGCCCTGTATTGTTAAACGCCTCTGTTAGGCTCACGCCCTGCTGCACGGCGATTTTAACGGTAGAGAGCTTCTCTTTTAAAGTATGATTATCCACCATTAAAACAGATGTATCTAGTGCATCTGCGATAGGAATACCCGCTCGCACAAGCTCTGTAAAAATAAGCATAAATCGCGACATAGTCGAGAAAAATATGATCTTACCAAATAGATAGACCTTTAAAATCGTCTTGTCAAAGCCCTTTTTAAACTCAGGGTTATTGCGATATGCCCATCTAAGAGCTATGATAGTGCCTATGATGCCCGCTAAAACAAAAATTCCATAATTATTAAGAGTGCTTTCGATACCAAGTAGAATTCTAGTAGGTAGTGGCAAATCCGCGCCCAAATCCTCAAAAATCTCGCGGAATTTCGGCACGACATACATCATCAAGACCGAAAATGCAATCGCCATAACGATCATAAGGATCATCGGATAACGCATCGCCTTTTTAAATTTACGCTGGTTCTCCCAAAGCTCTTGAAGCATAGCGGCAAGCTTGGCTAGAGATTCTGCCATATTACCGGTTGCTTCGCCCAGACTTACCATCGCAACGACGACATCACCGAGCTGACCTCTAAATTTTTCCGTAGACTCTGTCAAACTAAGACCTGCGTTAAGATCATCGTTCATAGCACTAAAAATCTCTTTTAGCGTCTTATCCTCTGCCGCCCTTGCGACCTCTTTGATCGAGTCGTGGATTGAAATTCCGGCATTTGTCATAACCGAAAGCTGACGGATCGACGCCACTAACGGCAGTGTTCTAACTCTTCCGCTACCACCCAGCATGCGCGAAACCTGCGCCTTAAAATCGCCGCCCGTATTGGCTACGACCTGGGTTTCACCTCTTTTTACGATCGTCCCGCCTACGCGCTGCTTCATGAGGTTGTTTGCTTGCACCTTATCGCTAGCTTGCAAAAACATCTTCCTTCTTGCGCCCTTGGCGTTGTATTCAACTTCTAATTGCTTTTTCATTGTTTAGCCACCCTATAAATTTCTTCTATACTAGTTACTCCGCGCGCAGCACGTATAACACCATCTTCAAACATATCTATAAAACCCTCCTCCTTCGCTAAGGCTCTCATATCGTCCTTTGAGCCGCCGTTAGCGATCAAGCTCTGCATTTTATCGGTAATAGGTAAAATTTCACTAATCATCTCACGCCCCATATAGCCCGTTTGACCGCATTGATCACAACCTACGGCCTTAAAAAATGTGTATTTTTCAGGCAAGAATTCCTTTAGCTGATCAAGCATCGATTTAGGCAGATTTGTAGGCTGTTTGCAGTGTGGGCAAAGCTTTCGCACGAGACGCTGTGCCTCTACTGCAATGAGCGCACCGCTTATGAGGTAGGCCTCTATACCCATATCCACTATTCGCGGGATCGCACTAACGGCGTCGTTGGTGTGTAGGGTCGAGAAAACCAAGTGTCCAGTAAGAGCAGCCTGGATCGCGATCCTAAGGGTCTCTTGATCACGGATCTCACCGATCATTATGATGTCAGGGTCTTGTCTTAAGATCGAGCGCAATGCTGAAGCAAAGGTAAGACCCGCTTTTTCGTTAACTTGGACTTGTTGGATTAAATTTACTTGATACTCTACCGGATCTTCTACGGTAATAACCTTAGTATCGATATTTTTAATATCGTTTAGCGCTGCATATAGCGTCGTAGACTTACCGCTTCCAGTAGGTCCGGTAACCAAGATAATACCATATGGAGCCTTCATAGCGTTATTAAATTTCTTAAAGCTATCAGGGTGCATACCGAGCTTTTCCAGACTTATGATAACCTTGGATTTATCTAGGATACGCATAACGGTAGATTCGCCATTGATAATAGGCAGTGTCGAGATACGAAAGTCATATTCGCGACCTGAAATTTTCATACTAAACCTGCCGTCCTGCGGCTTGCGGCGCTCGGCGATATCCATATTCGAAAGTAGCTTCAATCGGCTTACTAGCGGCGGATAGATATCTTTATCAAAGATAAAAATTTCAGCGAGCATTCCGTCGATTCTGGTACGCACGACGCAGTTATTCTCGGTAGGCTCGATGTGAATATCACTACCGCGCATCTTAATAGACTGGCTGATTATCATCTCAATGAGCTTCAAAATCGCCGAGGTATCATCGCTACTTCCGCTACCGCCAGTGTTGGCGAGCTCTTTGCGGATCTCTGCTACGAGCCCCTTAATACTCTCTGAAAGCTCAAGCTTAGATAGATATTTATTTACTTGATTCGGATCGGCTACTACGATTTTAAGCAGCTGTTTACTAAACATAGCCTGCGCTTTATCTTGCGACTCAAGATTAAACGGATCAGAAAAAGCAACGTAAATATTCAGATCATCCGCTTTAACCGGTATCACGCCGTATCTTTTAAGCTGTGCGGTAGGAGTGCGTTCCGATAGTCTGAAGTCTATGTCGATATCGTCTAAATTCATATACGACAGGTTCATTTTCTTGGCTAGAATTTGCAAAAATTCCTTCGGATCCATCGAAAATTTTTCGCTTATATCGTCAAATTCTATCTGACGACGTTTGTATAGCTCAACTAAAATTGAGCAAAAATCATCCTGGCTTAGATAGTTATCTCCGACTAAAACCTCTCCTAGCGTCAGGCCGATATCCATCTTGTCCTTAATTTCCGGAACAACGGTGCTAGTAAGGATATTGTTTCGTATTAAAATCGCAACAATCTGCTCTTCAATCTTTGTCATCGCGATCACCAATAAATTTTAATCGAGCTAAGCTTATCGCCAGCGTAAATTGCAATTACCATCTTTTTTACCTCTTCCTCTTCTTTGATAAAAAGCTCGGCGCGCTCGCCGTTTTCTAGGGTAAAGACATACGTATCACTCTTTTTTACGTATGCTCTCTCCGTAAATTTATCAAAAATTTCAGACAAAATATAATTGATCTTAGGCGTGCGAATATAGCTAATATCCACGCCGTCGCAAAGCGCCAAATAAAGCATCTTTTTTTGAAAAATTATAGTCGAATAAAGAGAGGCATTCTCGCGAGCCTCTTTGGTCTTATAAAGCATCACCGTAGGCACGACGAGCTCATTTACTTTATCCATCTTAAGGCACGCTTTGGCATACATATTTGCAAGTGCCTCGCTCTGCTCCTCGATGAATAAATTTCGCACGCTTTCTTGGCAGATACGGTTATACTGACCGATCTGATCCCAGTTGCGCACGTCATCGGCACTAACTGCAAATAACGACGCGATCGCAAAAGCTAAAATATATAAAATTTTCATAGTTTATCGCTTCTTATCTTTGAAATGAGGTTAGAAATTTCGCTATTTTTCGCCTTTGCATTAAAGGTTTCAAGAGCGTAAAGCGCGTCTTCTTTACGACCCTTTTTATAATTGGCTTTGGCAAAAATTATCCAGCTAGCGACGTTGTCCTTATCAAGCTCATTTGACGTAAGAGCCCATTTGATCGCATTGTCGTAGTCTTTCTTATTATACGCTTCTTCGGCTAGCGATAGCGAATACTCAATCTTATTCGTCGCGTAAAATTTGCTCTCCAAGCTCTGCTTGTCTTCGCTTAAATTTGAAGTTTTTATCTCAATCCTGGAACTTAGTGGAGCGCTACTTGCGGTATTTGTAGAACCTCCAGAGAAATTTGATTTAGGTGGCAATGGAGCGCGTCCAAAATCTATAACCTCGTTTTTA
>NZ_CALKTC010000003.1 GCF_937996225.1 uncultured Campylobacter sp.
TTGAGCTATAATCCCTTTTTTGAAATTTTAACCTTGGACTAAGAATTTGAAAATAGCGTTTTTTGACTCGGGCATCGGCGGGCTAAGCGTGCTAGCCGAGGCTCTGCGGCGGTTTAGCGGGGCGGAGTTTTTGTATTTTGCCGACGAGGATCACGTCCCATATGGCACGAAAAGTAGGGCCGAGATCGTGCGGCTGAGCCTCGATGCCGTCGGGTTTCTGGTCGCACGCGGCGCGGACGCGGTCGTCGTTGCTTGCAATACCGCCACGAGCGCGGCTATTTCGGAGCTTCGCGGCGCATTTAGCGTGCCCGTCATCGGCATGGAGCCCGCCGTCAAGCTCGCCGCGGACAGCTTCGGCGCGCGCCCGACGCTGCTCATCGCCACGCCGCTAACGATCGCCGGCGAAAAGCTCGCGCGCCTCGTGGGGCGGCTGGAGTGCGAGACGTGGAGCCTGCCGCTACCTCGCCTCGTGGAGTTTGCGCAGGATTTGGAGTTTGACTCGCCTGTGGTTCGGGCGTATCTGCGGGAGGAACTAGCTAAATTTGAGCTTGAGCGCCTCGGTTCGCTCGTGCTTGGTTGCACGCATTTTAACTATTTTAAGGACGTTTTGCGCGAAATTTTGCCGTCTCACGTACGCATCATCGACGGCATAGACGGCACGCTAAATCGCCTTGCAAGCGAGCTGGGTGGAGGGCTAAAGCTTGCAAGCGACGAGGATTTGTGGGTGCAAACGGCTAAATTTAACGCGAGCAGCGAGAGCATAAAAGGCAAGAACAAGCGGGGCGTAGAAAGTCGCGATAATAGGGGCGGCGGGCGTGACACAGAAAGTTGCGGCGAGAGCAAGCCCGATATGATAGAGCAAGGTATGAGCAGACTTCGTGCAGTGTCGTGCGGCACCATAAAAAACGGCGTAGTGGGGTATGATGAGTTTTCTAACGCGGATGAGCGCGGCTGCGGCATGGATACTTCGCGCGACATAAAATCGCAGGTTTGTGCGGATAAATTTGACGCAGACGGCGATATAAAATTTAACGCAAATTCGCAAACGGGCAAGCTGGGCGCAATCCGCGAACGCGACGGTAAGCTGGCGGGCAATGCTCGCGGCGTAGAGCAGTGCGACGAAGACAAATGCCGCATGTCGCCACGCGCCGTAAATGCGAATTCACAGTTCAAGCTTTATTCTCGAGGCGGCGCGGATTTGTCCTTAGAATTTGAGCCGCGAAGCGAAGAGGCGGGTATTTCGCGTGTGAATTATCCAAACGGCAACAGCGTGGAGTATTTTTGCTCGGGCAGGGCGCTAAATGCGGCGCAGTTGCGCAAGGTGGAGATATTTTTAAAGCGGCTCGATGCGATGCGAGCAATCGACTAAGCTACGCGTCCGTGCGTCGTAGATCCGTAGCGCAGGTTGGAATTCCAGTGCGTCATAAATCACGTCAAATTAAAATTCCTGTTCATCGCGGATCGTACTACGCGACTTAAAATTTAGATACGTGGTGGATTGCTCTGCGCAAGTTAAAATTTTGATGCGCTATAAATCGCAGCGCAGACTCAAAATTTCGCCGTTTCGTAAATCGCGCCGCATAGACTAAAATTTCGGCGCGCTAAAAAATTTAACTCGGCTTGATGATTTAGAAGCAGCTTCGCAACAGCATGTGAGCAATGGCACCTAGCCGTCGTCCGGTGCGCGAAAGTTAAAATTTTACGGGGCAAATGCTGCCTTCCGCTGTCCGGCACATAAATTTAAAATTTAACGCACAACGCCGCCGTACGACTTGAAGCAGCATAGGGCGAGAAAGACGCCGTCGCTTCTTTGAATTTAATAGCGTAAGCCGAGATCGCCGTATGTTAGGAGTTGCCTCGCGCCGCACGAATTATCGCCGCCGAGTGAAATTTAGACTAGCCACGCGGCGTAAATTTTAAAATGATTAAATTTCAAGGCGCCGCGCAGCCCGCAAATCTTTTCTGCGCCAGCCAAAAACTTGCAGGCTTTAAATTTGAAATTCCAAAATCCGTAAAGCAAGATTTCGCGCCGTATCGTTTCGCGGGCGAGATTTATACCGCAAAATTCAGCGCTGCGCAGAGTCTAATTTACCCTGCACCGAAGGCGCAGAGTAAATTAAAATGTATTAATAGGGGAATAATTTATTGCAATTTTAATCTAATTAATCTTTCAGCCCCCTCTTGGCTCTTTGTTGTTTTACAAATTCTTTACCCATCATTTTCTGTTGATCAGCATAAAATTCTACGATTTCCTTAGCGTTCACGCAATTTTTATAGGAGTTGCTTCCGTCCTTTAAAGTATTGAAATCACACTTCGCTAAAACCTCTTTGGCTTCGTCAAGATGAGCGTCGTAATACTCCTTGGTCTTTACCTCAGTATCGTCACCGCAACCAACTAATAAAGCAGCTAACACCCCCCCAGAGGAACATTTTGGGATTTTTCATTTCATTCTCCTTGTTTGAAATTTATCGGTATTTTACTACCCGTTTACTTTAAAAATTTTAAATTGCAGGCGCACGCGCCGTTTTAACGCGGCTAGTTAAAATTCAGCTTTTAAAATTTACTCGCGTTTTTTGAAATTTCATTTTAAAATTTTACTAGCGCGACGAAATTTTACAGAGTAAAATTCCGCAAGGCAGATTAGAATTTCGCCCAGTAGAATTCCGCATCGCTGCGGAATTCAAAATTTAAAAGCAAATTTAAAATTTGCGGGAGCTACTCCTCTATCTTTTTACCTGCAAATCGCACGAGCGCCCACGTAACGGCAAGCCCCATCGGCAGCGCGATCCAGACGCTAAGCCCTAGCGCTACGGGAAGATAGCCTGCCACTACGGCGACCGCGCCGACGGATAGAGCGTAAGGCATCTGCGTCTTTACGTGCTCGATATGATCGCAGCCCGCACCCATCGACGAAAGGATCGTGGTGTCCGAAATCGGCGAGCAGTGATCGCCGAAAATCGCGCCGGTTAGCACGCCAGAGATATTTACGATCATATAGGCGTGAAGCGCGTCGCCCGAAAGCCCGTAGTGTAGCCCCACGGCGTTTGCCAAAGGTATGGCTAGCGGCATTAGAATTCCCATCGTGCCGTAGCTCGTGCCCGTCGAAAAGCTAATGAACGAGCCCAGCACGAAAATCGCTACCGGCAGCAAGAATTTCGGCGTGTTTTGACTTAGCATATCGACTAGATAACGCGACGTGCCGAGCTCCTTGACGACTGAGCTGAGCGACCAGGCAAGCAGCAAGATCACGATCGTGACGATCATCGTCTTCCACCCCTTGATCCACGTAGAGATCGCCTCTCTGACGTCAAAAATTTTGCGGTAAACGCTCATAAATATAGACACGACCGTAGCAAGAAGCGCTGCTTGAAAAAGTGCAACCGACGAGTTTGCGTTGCCGAAGGTTGCCTGAAGCGTCGCAAAGCTTAGCGGAGAGGCTTTTGCGGCCGCGAGGGCATCGCCCTCAAGCTTGCTTAACCCGCTAAAATAAAAGCTCGCAAACGCACCGCAGATTAGCACTATAAGCGGGATAACGGCGTTTGAAGCTTGCGGCTTGATCCCCTCTTTGGGCTCTAGCGTTTTATCTTCTAGCTCGGCGATGTTAGAATTTTTGGAGTGAATTTCGCCCGCCGCAGCGCGCCTCTCGGCCGAAAGCATCGGTCCGAAATCCCTGCGCATGAACGCCACGTAAAGCACGAAAGCGAGCATGAAAAGATTGTAGAAGCGATACGGCATGGTTTGCACGAAGATCGAGAAGGCGTTTACGTTTTGCGCGCCGATCTGATCATACCCCGCTCTTATCAGAGAGACTTCAAGACCTACCCAGGTAGAAATTAGCGCGATACCCGCAATCGGCGCGGCGGTAGCGTCGATGATGAAGGCGAGCTTTTCGCGGCTAACTCTAAATTTATCGGTGATTGGCCGCATGACTGGGCCTACGAGCAGGGCATTTGCGTAGTCGTCAAAAAATATGAAAAGACCCATAACCCATGTTGAAATTTGCGCTGAGATGCCAGTTTTGGCGCGCTTGCTAATCCAAAGCGCCACGGCTTTCGTGCCGCCCGTCCTGCTAATCAGAGCGACCACGCCGCCGATACAAAGTACCTGCAAAAGCACGCCCGCGTTGCCTTTGCTAGCCATAGAGCCTACCACGCGCGAGACCAGATCCGTAAAGCTGCCCACAAGCGCGGAGATCGGATTGTTGCCGACGACTGCAAGCATATAGGTGCCGCTAAAAACGCCGATGAAAAGCGATAAAATCACCTCTTTGGTAATAAAGGCAAGCGCGATCGCCACGACGGGCGGCACCAGCGTCCAGATGCCGAATAGCTCGGCATTATGCTGCCTGGTCGCGTCATCCACCGCAAACGCGGCAACCGATAAAAACATTAGTAATATAATTTTTTTCATTTTCTCGCCTTAAAATTTAATGCTTCTCGATAAAAAGCCCAGCCCAGCTCTGCTGCGTCGCCATCGCCTCTACGACGTTGATATTGACTCGGTGCGGCATCGCTAGGCAGCTTAGCACGATCTGCGCGATATCCTCTGGCAGGATCGCATCGACCCCCTCATACACGGCCGCAGCACGCGCTACGTCGCCTTTAAAGCGCACCTCGCTAAACTCGCTCTTACAGATTCCAGGAGCGATCTCCGTCACGCGGATGCCGGTGCCGCGCAAGTCGTTGCGGATATTACGGCTAAACTGCTTGATAAACGCCTTGCTCGCGCCGTAAACGTGGCTACCCGGATAGGGCCATGTGCCCGCAGTCGAGCCAAGATTGAAGATATAGCCGCTTTTGCGCGCGATCATCAGCGGCAGCACCGCCTTGGTCGAATACAGCACGCCTTTGATATTCGTATCGACCATCGTCTCCAAATCCTCTACGGGCGTCTGCGCGATCCCCTCAAGTCCGAGCGCAAGGCCCGCGTTATTTACGAGCACCTCGACGTCTTTGAAATTTTCAGGCAGCGCGCTTACGGCATCAAACACCGCAGCTTTATCGCGAATGTCCGCGGCGATAATGTGCGTATTGCCTAGCTCGCCGGCTAGCTTCTGTAGCCGCTCCTTGCGCCGCCCGAGTGCTATGATCTTATAGCCCTGCGCGCTAAGCGCCCTAGCGATCGCCTCGCCAAAGCCGCTCGTAGCGCCCGTGATGAATGCCGTATTTTTCATATGATCTCCTTTGCGTAAAATTTTAAATTTAGCGCAATGATAACGCAAAACGGATTTAGAATTTATGAAATTTGTTCTTGCGGCACTGGTGCGGATGAAATAATACGAAGACATTGGGCGTACTTCGAGCGCGCACGAGCTCGCGATAGGCAGCGGATTCGGCGAGCGCACGGGCTAAATTAAAATTTTGCGTCGTTTGTTTGTCGCGGTTTGCTATAATTACCTAAATTTAGGAAAAAGGCAAATGAGCAAATTTATACGATTTATCCTCGTTAGTATCTGTGTTTGCGCCATTTATGCGGGTCTGAAATATGCTTTTATGCTCTTTATCACGTGGCTCATGTTTAGTGGGATATATTTTGATGGACCGGGTACGCTGCTCGCCATACCGCTCACGTTTCTAAGCTCATCGGTTATATTTGATTATTATTGTATTGCGCTGGGTTCTCATCTACTCTTTTTATCGCTACTTAAAGGGCGCGACGTGAAAACGCGGTGGATTTTACCTTTATTTTTTCTCATAACGCTCGCGTTTTGTAGTTTTTGCGTCTTAATCGGGCACGAAGATTATCAGCGCATAAACGCGCTTTTTGCACTCTTGCTTATCTCTCCTTTTACGCTCATCGCATACGCCATCGTTACGACCGTAATCCTTGCCAAAAATAAAATTTCGGATTATTATCCGATCTTAGTCGTGATAATTTTTGTGCCCATTCATGCCGCCAGCATAGGGATATGGGGATTAGAACGGATATATTTTGGAGTATTTCTAAACGCGACGATACTGGGGATTTTTTATTTCACGGCGAAAATCGGGCGCGTAAATTTGATCGCACACAGACCCACACCTGACAAAACGCAAAATTCTAAAGACCGCGTTATCAAAACGATACAAAGCAACGCGGCATTTTTAAACGACGATATTTTAAAGAAGCACTAAATTTTATCCTTTTTAGGAATTCTAAATGGCACTTTCGTCGCGCGCTACAAGCTTATCTGCTTCCCGATAGATCTGAGCTTTACCGACAAAACCTTCAAAAACTGCGCCGTTTTGCCTCTTGATACATCGACGTCGCTTTTTGATCAAATTTATATCCAGCGTGATCTTATCATTTTTGATCACGCCGATACCCTTGTTTAGCACGTTTTGCGCAATCTGTTAGCTTCAGCTGGCGAGTGCATCGCGAAGGTGCCGCACTAAAATTTATTCAGCTGAGTATCCTTTTGAGAGCCTACGCCCAAAATATCCTTCATACTTGCGCTTCACGCCATCGCGACGGTAAGGTTTAGTTTCAATAGCGACTAGCTCCAATAAAATTCCATCTGTCACGCACAAAGTCTTTTGCGTTTTTCGATTTAGAATTTGGGTTGTGAGAATTCCATTCGTCGTTTATGGATACTCAGAATAAATATTGTGGCTATATTATACGTGTAGAACGAGATAAAATTTACAGCCCTCAGGCGCAGCAAAATCAGCACGCCCCGTTTTACAAATGGCAAAATAAAGCGCGTTAGAATCGGCCTTCACTTGAAATTTTATTTAAAAAGTAAATCGGATTTTAGCTTGGAATAAACCTGCTCGCCTTTTAGCTCGCGGACGATTTGCAGCGCGAATTCCATCGCAGTAGCGGGACCTTTCGAAGTCATTATATTTTGATCTTTTACGACATTCGCCGAATTCGTATAGCCTGGGTGAGCGATCTGATTTTCAAAGCCTGGATAACAAGTGTAAGAGCTTTTTAGCACACCCGCGGTGGCTAGTGCCCATGGAGCGGCACATATTGCGCCAATTTTTGTGTTATTTGCATCGAAATCGCGCAGTACTTGCCCCAGCCTCTCGCTCTTTGCCAAATTTTCGGCTCCAGGCAAGCCGCCAGGCAAAACGATCATATCAAATTCCGAAACTTTTATATCGTCTAAAATTTCATCGGCGATCATCTCTACGCCGTGCGCACCACAGACGCATTTCTTATCCAGCCCCACGGATGCTGCATCGATCTCCGCGCGGCGCAAAATATCGATCAAACTTACCGCCTCGATCTCTTCAAAACCGTTTGCCAAAACGATCGCTACTTTCATCTACGCTCCTTTATTTTAGGTATGAGCCCTGCTCGCTCGGGGCGGTCGAAATTTCAGTATTCGTACTCCTACTAGACGAGCTATCGTATAGGAACGAATCGTCGCCTTTTAGATAAGCAATAATGTAGCCTAGTTCCGTAGCACTCGTCTTTGCGGCGATAGACTGCATGATATTTTTCATCTTGCCGCCATAGCTTAGATCTGTGGTGTATTGCGAAATCGCCATTGCGATCTCCTTACCGCTTAGATCTTTGATCTTACGAGACGCGCCGTAAGCTCGCTTCTGCCCGCTTTCACCGTGGCATGAAGCGCACTTCTCAGCAAAGATAGCTCCACCTCTTTCTTTTAAAAAATTTATATTTCGATTTACCTTGCCGCTATGGGTTTTACTGCCTGCGACCGGAGCGTTTTTGTAGATATTTACAGTTACATTTTCATCTTTAGAATGCTTTTCGATCAGGGATTTTAGCTCTTTGGCAAACTCACCTTTGGCTTCGAATACATACGTGTCATCGCTTGCTTTATCCGCAGCATTTAAATTAAAGGCAAAAAAACATGCTAAAAAAGAAATTTTAAAAATTTTCATAGAAAACCTTGATTTAAAATTTAAAAAGGGCGAAGCAAAAGCTTCGCCCTAATTTTACCCGTATAAGGTAAATAATTAGAAGCTGTATTTAGCCTCAAATCTGATGCGATCTTTTTTCTCATCAAGACCACCAGCAGCATCGTCAATCTTATAATGAGAATACCAAGTTTTAAAGCTTAGCTTTTCATTATATTTATAAGAAATTCTACCTACTACCTCATATGCATTATCGCCATCTGCTTTACCGTCTAGGTAATCAGCGCCGATTCTTATACCAGTATCAGGGATAGTATAGCCTGCTACTACATACCAGTAGTGGTTCTCGCCAGTAAAGTTTCTATAATCTAGTAACTCTTCACCTGGGCTGATGAAAGAGCCTTGATCTTCAAAAGATACAAAAGAAACTTTATCTTTATCATCAGGTTCAAATTTTAAATAACCTGCAGCTAAATCAACGCCAAAGAAACCAGCATTAGCTTCTGCAGCCCAGAAATCTGCATCACTAGCACCCGCATCTTTATAATCACCGTCAAAATCAGAGAATGCATACTGACCTTTTACGCCAAGATTAAAATCATCAGAGATATCAAAGTTTAGAGCTAACTCTGCGGCGAAAAGCTGTGCTACGTCCTCTAGAGCATTATACCATAGCTGGAAAGACACTGGATCGTATGAGCCCATAAATCCTATACCGTATAGATTATGATCAGTAGTTAGTTTATTATCTACCGCTGCGCCCCAATCAAGGCTTGAAATATCTCCATCATTCTCTAAAGAATCCATCCAAAAGCCGCTAATTGTCAAGCCCTCGATATCGGTGCTAGTAATCTTAACACCGTCTCCATACATATCATCGGTAAAGAACGAACCTATGCCCTGACGACCGACTGCAATAGTGGTACCGCCGATAGTGTATCCTAAATAAGCTTTAGCGATATCGAAATCAGAATCTTTGTCGCTTGGATTTTGTGCACCATGATATTGGCTATTTGAAGAAGAAAGCGACTCGCCATTATCTCTATCCAAGAACCTAACGCCCACTACTCCAAAGAAGTTATCATCGATTTTAGCTTTGAAATCTACTTCTGATTTAAATTCCCAAACGCCCTTATTGCTATTTGTTTCATTTTTAAGGTGATCATGGGTATATCGCATACGAGCGTATCCGTTTAGATCCACGTCCTTGATAGCTTCCTCTAACGGAACAGCACTTGCACTCATAGCAAGAGCACCTGCAGCGACTGCTGCCGCTAAACTAAGTTTAACTAGTTTCATTTTGAACTCCTTTAAAAGTTTGTAAGCGCAATAGTAGCACAAAATGACAAATTATATGCTTAAAATATGCTGAAAAATACTAAAATTTTACCAAATTGTTACCGAGCATTTACCGAAAATCCAAATTTAACGGGCATAAAAAAAGCGAGACCCACACAGGTCTCGCCGATTATTGAAAGGAGTTCTAATTTCGATGTGGGGATTATATCAGGCTGCGGTAAACAGACGGCAACACCTCTTTCATGCGGGAGAAATTTGATAAAATTTTACGATACAAAATTTTATGAATGAAATTTCAAGACACAAAATTTGCAAAGCGTGGGTTTTAAAAATATCTACGCGACATCTTATCGGCGGAGAATACGGCACTTAGAACGAGCAGTGCGCGAAAAACTACGAGAAAGAAAATTTATAAGAATTTCGCAATCAAAATTCTAGCGCCAGCTGTATTTCTATAATATAAAATTTACGGACAAAATGGCACTATGCAGCAAGGAATTTTAAGCGCGAAAGCAAGTGGATATGAAATGCTAACCGAGCCATATAAGCAAGATGTGCAGCGCAGAATTTTGTGAAATATAAAATTCCACAACTTATAAAATATAAAATTTATGCAGGCAATCGCATAAAGAATCAGCGGACTTTAAAGTGCAAGCAAATCGCGCAAGTCCACTAGATTAAAAACAGAAACCATTGCCTTCATAAGAGTAGAGAGCAAACACAAAAAGCGTTCATCACGAATTAAAAAGCAGGCACGCCTACCTTAAAAGGCGCAGCGACTAAAAATCGCGTAGGATTAAAAGCTGATATTTTCGCTCTCTGGTACGGCAATAGCGTCGTTTTTATGCATTTGTTTGGTCTCGATTTTGCCGATGTCGTAAGCACGTGGAGCGGCAGAGCCTGCCTTACGCGAGATGATTCGCATATCGGTAATAGCGCCTGAAGCGGTACTTATGTAGGCAGTATCTCCCGCAGCCGCATAATATCTGCTTGCGTGAGCGGTGTAGAGCTCGCCGCTGGATAGGTCTTTAAACGTATAGACGTAAGCTGTGGAGCTTTGGCGAGTGTAGTTTACGATCTCGGATTTGAGCGAGCGTAAGTTGCCTGCAGGCGTCGGAGCGGTGCTTACGGCGCAGCCTACGAAGCCAAGAGCCAAAAGTGCGGAAAATATGAAATTTTTCATTCAGTATCCTTATTTGCAAAATTTAAACTTTTAGATTAGTAGGTTTGGGCTTAAAGTTTGCTTTTTTTGAATGCAGCCAGAATAGAATTTGAGTGAATTCTTGGCCGTTTTATTTAAAGCAATTCCTTCCACCTAGCTATCAGCAAAAGTTCTAATCCCATCAAGGATATTTAATAAAATTTGAAATTTTGCCCGATTCATATATGCGGAATTCGGGTCTTGGTATATGGAATTCGTAGCTCGATAACCAAGAACTTCGGTCCATGACTCTTATTTTGCCGTAATCTCTATACGATGCGCAAAAAGCTGTCATACCAAAAATTTTATGAGCAAAAAGGATAGAAAAGAAAGAGGCAAAAAATAAGGACGCAAAAAAAGGAGAAGGGAAAGAAACTCTTTCCCTCTCTCTCTTTTTTTCCATTACCTCTTAATTATTACTCTTTCTTACCCTTCTTGCCCCTCTTACCTTTAGCCTTAGACGATCCCCCTTCTTTAGCTTCGTCTTTCAACTTAGCCGTAGAGCTTTTTACTTTACCATCCTCATTCATAGCCTTATCCATGCTATCATCCATTTTCTCTTGCATCTTTTCTGATTTGGCATTTGCCTTAGCCTTAGTGGATTTTACGGTATCTTTGGCTTTTTTACTTGCTTTTTTCTTGGCAGATTTTAGATCGCTTATGTCGGTCTGTCCGCTTACGGCAAGATCATCTTTAATAAGCTCAAATCTCTTATCGCCTATGCCTTTAATGTTTTTGATATCCTCGATATCTTTAAATTTATTATCCTTGCGGTAATCTATGATAGCCTGAGCTTTTGCCTCTCCGATACCGGGAAGTGCCATAAGCTCTTCTTTGCTCGCGGTGTTTAAATTTACTGCTGCTAGCATAAATGCAGGAAGCGATAGAAATAGTGCGGATTTAAATAGGTTTTTCATTAAAAGTCCTTTGAGGTTGAGATATTTGTATTGCCAAATAAAACGTCTATTAGCATTGAGGCTTTTGCATACCTATCCAATGTCTATGCTTTAGAATGGATATACCGCCCATAGCTATTACGCCACCTTGCAATACGGTAAGGATTATATTTGCAGCAGGCTTAAAGGGAGATAAAATTTAAGTGGATATATTGAAATTTTATCTGCTTCGATCGTTTTATTAAATAAATACGTTAAATTTTAGCTTGATCTTAAAAAGCAGATAGGCACGGATAAAGCTAGATAGATTAAATTTAATAGCGCCTTTTTTGCTTCCTCTTTGGAGACCGAAAAGGATAAAGCTAGATATATTAAATTTAATACCGCAAGCATTGAAACGGGATTTGGATTTAAATCATGCAAAAGACTAAGCGGCGATATTTATGAAATTTAGTCCTACCTTACCGCGCACGGAGGCTTTTTACGTGCGAGACTATACGCATATGGCGACGGGATACTGGTGCTGTGAAAGGCACGGATACTTTACGTACAAAGCTATACGAGCAATCTTAATAAAATTTAGCTGCATTCGTAAGCTTGCTTTTGTAGGACATGCTTTTTCTTGGCTTGATTTTTAATAGGGTTTTATCTGCTTATAGAACGTTTCATTATATTAAGTAACAGTGCTTGCCAAGCTTTATTTGGCATCTAGTTTAAATTATACGAAAGCTTTATAAGCGCCGGCGGCTTTATAATTTAGATATAAAAGCGCGGTAATGTATTAAAAACGAACGAACGTATAAATCATAAATGAGGCTTGTAGAGGTTAGAAATAAAGATCGCGCCATAGAAGTTAAAAAGCAAACGCAACAGGACAGTATTAAAAACGATACGAACAAGCAAGTATTATAGAAAAATTTCAATCCGTATCATTTTTCGCTCAATATAAGTCAAATTTAATGCAGAGTTTTGAGATTTTGTATTGTGGCGGAGAGCTAGATTTAAAATTTGTATTTGCAGAAGGTTCTAAAATTCTAAAAAGGCTATGGAATTTTAAATTTATCAAGCAATATTTATTGGCTAAAAAAGCGATAAGCTAAAGATGCCGGAATAGAATTTAAATTGAAAATTGTATGGAAAGTTATGAGATTCTAACAAAGCCTGCAGCGACCTACTTTCCCCGTCCGAGTAACGGATAGTATCATCAGCCAGGACGAGCTTAGCTTCTTGGTTCGAGATGGAGCAAGGCGTTTCCTCGTCTGTATAGCCACAGGCAGTGTTAAATAAGAGATTGCTTTTATTGTTTGATAGTAATATTATATACTGCGAATACGTTACGAGCTTTAGCCGCGTAGCGCATGAGCTGCTTTACTCGTTCCTGTCTATTCGCCTCATATTTAAAAATACTTCGTAATCTAACTTGGATTAATCATAGATTACGGATATCTTTTATAATCTCTTATTTAACACTGCGTTCATCGTTAAAGTCAGATCTTGTTTTATAAAAACAAAGGTTGATAAGGTATAGTAAAAATTTACTATTTCGAATTGAGAACTAATTTTTTGCTAGGCGAGGCAAACGAGCAAAGACGAAGGAGCATACGTATGGTATGTGACCGAAGTCTGCAGCGAAGTTTAACGAAGCATAGTGAAAAATTAGGAATCAATTTTATCCTTAACAAGGAAGTAATGCTTAAAAGATAAGCAAACGAGCTATTAGTACCGGTCAGCTAAAGGACTTTCATCCATTACACATCCGGCCTATCAAACTAGTAGTCTACTAGAGCTCTTAAAAGAAGATTCATCTTGGAGTCGGCTTCGAGCTTAGATGCTTTCAGCTCTTATCGCATCCCGACTTAGCTACCCGGCGGTGCTCTTGGCAGAACAACCGGTACACCAGTGGTCGGTTCAACCCGGTCCTCTCGTACTAGGGTCAACTCTCCTCAATCTTCTTACGCCCACGGCAGATAGGGACCGAACTGTCTCACGACGTTCTGAACCCAGCTCGCGTACCGCTTTAATGGGCGAACAGCCCAACCCTTGGGACCGACTACAGCCCCAGGATGCGATGAGCCGACATCGAGGTGCCAAACCTCCCCGTCGATGTGAGCTCTTGGGGGAGATCAGCCTGTTATCCCCGGGGTACCTTTTATCCTTTGAGCGATGGCCCTTCCACACAGAACCACCGGATCACTAAGACCGACTTTCGTCTCTGCTCGACGTGTATGTCTCGCAGTTAAGCTGGCTTTTGCCTTTATACTCTACAAGCGATTTCCAACCGCTTTGAGCCAACCTTTGTAAGCCTCCGTTACATTTTGGGAGGCGACCGCCCCAGTCAAACTACCCACCAGACATTGTCCTACCTAAGGATAACTTAGGCTAGTTAGCTACCCGAATAAAGAAGAGTGGTATCTCAACAATGGCTCATCGTAAACCGAGATCTACGACTCAAAGCCTCCCACCTATCCTGCGCATCTTTATCCAAGTAGCAGTGTCAAGCTATAGTAAAGGTCCACGGGGTCTTTCCGTCTTGCCGCGGGTAGGAGGAATTTTCACCTCCACTACAATTTCACTGGATCCCTCTTTGAGACAGCTCCCATCTCGTTACGCCATTCATGCAGGTCGGTATTTAACCGACAAGGAATTTCGCTACCTTAGGACCGTTATAGTTACGGCCGCCGTTTACTCGGGCTTCGATCAGACGCTTTGCGTAAGCTAACATCATCAATTAACCTTCGAGCACCGGGCAGGCGTCACACCCTATACATCCTCTTACGAGTTAGCAGAGTGCTGTGTTTATGGTAAACAGTCGGGAGGGACTCTTTGTTGTAACCTTCTTCGCCTACGAAGTAAATTCTTAACGAAGCTAGGCACACCTTATACCGAAGATACGGTGCTATTTTGCAGAGTTCCTTAAAGAGAGTTCTTCCACGCGCCTTAGAATACTCATCCCACCCACCTGTGTCGGTTTACGGTACGGGCGATATCAGCTAAACTTAGAAACTTTTCTCGGCTCGATAGTATCATGGATTCTTCATCTACTCCGAAGAGCGTCAGAAGCCTTTCAGATCTCGGATAAAGAGTTACGGATTTGCCTATAACTCAACCTACTTCCTTAGACTAGCACTTCCATCCGCTAGCTCCACTAACTTTAAGCGTCCTTCCGTCGCACACTGATATCGGTATCGGAATATTAACCGATTTTCCATCGCATACCCCTTTCGGACTTTGCTTAGGACCCGACTAACCCTACGATGACGAGCATCGCGTAGGAAACCTTGGGTTTACGGCGAATACGATTCTCACGTATTTTATCGCTACTCATGCCTGCATGCTCACTTCCAACCGCTCCACCGCTCCTTACCGGTACGGCTTCGACGCTGATTGGAACGCTCTCCTACCACTTGCACTTAATGATTTATACTTTTCTTAGGCTTGTCTCTTTGCTTTATACTTCGTTGAATTTTAAAATTCTAAGAAATTTAAAATTTATAAAATTTTAGATTAAGACATTTAGTTCAAATTTGAACTCAAGATGGCGCAGGATTTTCAAAGAAACATTTTTGCTTTCGCAAAAAGCGCTTCACTTGTTTTGAGATGGATTTAAATGTTACGACGTAAAAATAAAGCGGAGCGAACTATAGTTCGTGAGCATTTATTTTTACGAGCTCATTTAAAGACGCTCAAAAGCCAAGCCAAGTATAAATGATTAAGTGCAAGTCTAAAGCTTCGGTACTCATTTTAGCCCCGTTATATTTTCCGCGCAAAATCACTAGACCAGTGAGCTATTACGCTATCTTTAAAGGATGGCTGCTTCTAAGCCAACCTCCTGGTTGTTTCAGTAACTTCACATCGTTTTCCACTTAAATGAGATTTGGGGACCTTAGCTGTTAGTCCGGGTTGTTTCCCTCTTGACGACGGATTTTATCACTCGCCGCCTGACTGCCGTGGTTACGCTATAAGTATTCGGAGTTTGATAGGGTTTGGTACATTGGTGTATGCCCTAGCCCATTCAGTGCTCTACCCCTTATAACTACTACACGACGCTATACCTCAATATATTTCGGAGAGAACCAGCTATCACGATGTTTGATTGGCCTTTCACCCCTATCCACAAGTCATCCGGAGCCTTTTCAACGGCCGTCGGTTGGGTCCTCCACCGGCTCTTACACCGGCTTCAACCTGCTCATGGATAGATCACATCGTTTCGGGTCTGCAGCATCTGACTAATCGCCCTATTAAGACTCGCTTTCGCTACGGCTCCGGGTTTCCTTAACCTCGCCAGACACCACAACTCGCAGGCTCATTATGCAAAAGGCAGTCCATCACACTGCTATACTCATTAAAACTAATCGCTAATCGTTACTTCTAAAATTTAGACCATAAAATTCTACTTGTGTCATTTATGATGAATTTTATTAGATTTAAAATTTAGAATTTCAAATGCGCAGGATTTTTAGATGATTTTTTATGAAACAAGGCAAGGCTAGCCAGATTCGGCTGCCGCAGTCGCAGTTTCATAAAAAAGGGCTAAAAAGCCAAGCTGGATTAATTTTAAAGAGTATAGCATAGTGCTCTGAATGATTGTAAGCAAACGGTTTCAGGTTCTATTTCACTCGGCTCACCGCCGTTCTTTTCACCTTTCCCTCACGGTACTTGTACGCTATCGGTCTAGTAGTAGTATTTAGGGTTGGATCGTGGTCGACCCGGCTTCAGACAGGATTTCACGTGTCCCGTCCTACTCAGGATACCGCTAAGTAAGGATGTGATTTCATATACGGGAGTATCACCCTCTATGCCTAACCTTTCCAGATTGTTCTATTATCAGATCCTAGTCTATGTTGCGGTCCTACAACCCCACTAGTAAACTAGTGGTTTGCCCTCTTACGCGTTCGCTCGCCGCTACTGGCGTAATCTCTATTGATTTCTCTTCCTGCGGGTACTTAGATGTTTCAGTTCCCCGCGTTGGCCCCATTAATGGTAACACATATCGCTATGTATTGGGTTGCCCCATTCAGAAATTCCCGGATCAAAGCCCCTTGACGGCTCCCCGAGACTTATCGCAGTCTGGCACGTCTTTCATCGCCTCTACTAGCCAAGGCATCCACCGTTCGCTCTTAGTAGCTTACCTTTTTTAGTACTTCTCACAAGAGCAAAGCTCTTGCTCCGACGGGGAGCGCAAGCGCTCCCTCGACCCACCTAAAGCACAGCAACGCTTTCGGCGTTGCTGTAAAATTTCCATTGAAGCAAATTCTAAAGCTTGATTTTGGATCATAATCGGTAAAGAAGTTATTAGATTTATTTATATATTCTAATTCGCATTACTTCCTTGCTAAAGATAAAATCGATCTAACTAAGCATTTGGTCTACGGATAAGAGCTTTTAAATATACCCTATCCTTATAAAAACCGATGCGTTAAATTTATTCTATAGTATTTGATTAACTCGAATTAAGACGGAAAGAGATCAAACTTATAAAGTAAGTTAAGCTCTATAAGCGTGTATTGATCTTAGCTTTTAGCTTTGGATAACATAATAAGGCTAAAGGCTTGGCATCACTTCGAATAACCAAAGCTTTAACAAGTCCTGTAAAATTGTTTTATTAAAACTAAAATCAAGAAAAATTTTATTAAAATAAAAATTAAAATAAAAAAATATTAATCAAAATCATAAAATATTTGAATTTGTTTAGAATATTGACAAATATACATATATGTGATATAAATAACTGTCTAATAGAGACGCCCCATCTCTACATTTAGACTTCTTTCATACAAAAAAAACGAGCACACGGCTCGTTTTTTAATATATAAACATTGAATCTCCAAAGCTGTAAAATCTATATTTTTCTCTTATAGCTTCATGGTAGGCATCAAATACAAATTTTTTCCCTCCAAAAGCTGATATAAGCATTATTAAAGTGGATTTAGGCAGATGAAAGTTAGTAATTATCGCATCCACTATTTTAAACTTATAATCTCCATAAATAAATATGCTCGTTTCACTTTCTCCTGAAACAAGCTTCCCCTCTTCATTAATCGAAGATTCAAGTGTCCTTACAGAAGTAGTTCCCACTGCAATGACTCTGTTTCCTTTTTTCTTTGCATCATTTACAATTTTAACTGTTTCTTCAGGCACTTTATATTTTTCACTATCTCATGAAAAAGTTATTCTCTGTTATAGCGCTTTTGGTGAGTATATCTGCCATGAGTCAGCAAAATGTATTCTTTGATCGTAATTTTTGGAACGAAAACACTACTATCAGCCAAGTAAAAACTGCCATAGAAGCAGGCAATAGCCCTTCGGCTCTCAATGAAGCTGCTTTTGATGCGCCTTCTTTAGCTATTCTTGGCAAAGTGCCTACCCCCACAGCTATCTATCTGATAGAACAACAGGGCAACAGCGTGACAAAAACCACCCATGACGGACGTACTTATCTCTTTTGGGCAGCAAGCGCTGGGATTGTAGAACTCATCCACTACCTATTGGAACAAGGTAGTGATATTCATGCCAAGGACAGCAAAGGCTATACCCCTATTACCTTTGCAGCGCTCTTCGGCAATACGAATCCTAAGCTATATGAAGCTTTCTTTAGGGCTGGAATAGACCCTAAAGCAAAATATGACCAAGGGGAAACAATTCTAATGAAGGCTATTGCCTTCGATGATGACAAACTCTCTCTTACTCAATACTTTGTAAGTAAAGGTCTCAAGCTCAAAGAAACAAGCCTTAGTGGGGCTACTGCCTTTGACTATGCTGCTCGAAAAGGCAATGTAAACTTGCTTAAGACCTTGCGTAAGAAGGTAAAAGCCACCCCCCAAGCCTTACCTATGGCAGCTGAAGGAGTAGTGCGCCAGCCCAATAATCCCATCGAAGTATATCAATATTTGATTGAGAACCAGAAAATTTCTGCTAATGCTACCGATTATAAGAGTGCCACAGCGCTACACTACTTAGCACGTCGTCAAGACCTGCCTGCTGCTCTCTATCTTATAGAAAAAGGAGCTACTACCGATGTTACGGATAAGGATGGGAACACCTGCCTTATGAATGCTTGCTATGGGAATAACTTGGAGCTAGTAAAGCTCTTAGATAAGAACAAAG
>NZ_CALKTC010000004.1 GCF_937996225.1 uncultured Campylobacter sp.
TCCTTAACCCTTTATTTGTCAAGCTGACAAACTAAAGCAGAAAAAGCGGCAGGATTTCCCCCTGCCACTAATCATCTGTTTATGCAAAAATAATTTCCTTTTCCACAATCTCCCTCGCACAAGCCCTTATGTTATTGAGGCATCCTGTCCATTCTAAGGCGTTTTCTGCCTTTAGCTGTTCCGTTATGCCCTGTGCCTGTTTCATACCCTCTATGAGCCTTTCAAAGCGTTCCTGTGCCTGTCTGTTGATGTCGGCAAGGTAGGCGTTTAGCCTGCCGCTTGTAAGAAGATTGGTGTATGTAACTTTACGGTACTGTTTTAGATAATCTAAATGCCGTTGCCCCCAGATGCCTATTGCCTGTTCTTCTTCGGCGGGTACAGTTAAGCACGGTATCAAATAATCCCCTTGCCTTTCGTATTTGCCGCCCAGTTCCTCAAATAATGATTTTGCCATTGTCTGTTACCTCCACATTCTTTTTTATTTTGAATGTCCGCAAAATCCGTCCTACATTGTCCGTTCCGGCGGAAGAAAGTAAAGGGTGGTCTGCGACCATTTTTTATCTGCTGTACTCGCTGATCGGCAAGCCGAAGCTCATACTGCAGATAAAAAACAAGCCCTTGACTGTCTCCCTCCTACACTTCCAAAGTCGCCCAAGAGGAAGTAAGCTCCACTATATTCTTGGCAGAATATACGCACGAATATATCCGCTTGATATAGGGTGTCTATCATGCTATAATATGTGTAGCGGATATATTGCAAGTTCTAAAGTGTTACCACTTTAGAACTTGTGAGGGTGGCAAGCCCCCCTTCAATCCCCCTTTTAAACGAGCCGGAAGGCTCATAATATGACGGTGGTAGCACCGAAGAAAGAGAGGTCAAAGGCATGAAAAAAGATATGGATAAAATTCAGTTTGAGTACAGATACGAGGTGCAGGAGCTGATGAAAGTAATTGATAAATATGTAAAACAGAATCCGGCAGAAAAGGAAAATAAGACGCTGGAGCGTTTCTTTGACCTACTTGATGTCATGGATATGGAGTGGTAAGGGTATGAACAAGACAAGACCAAAGCAGCTATCATTCCGGGTAAGTGAAGAAGAATACCAGCAGCTACAGGAGAAGATTTCAGAGAGTGGAAAGAACCAGCAGGAATATATCCTTTCCTGTGTGCTGGAGAAGCAAATCGTGAATACGGACGGTATCAAGGAACTTATCCCGGAACTGAAACGGATAGGGAACAACCTCAACCAGATAGCAAAGCGGTGTAATGAGGGGGGAATGTTGCCGAGTGAAGCGGAAGTGCGGAAGCATGGAGAGGAGCTGAACAAAGTATGGCAGTCATTAAGGCGGTATCTTCAAAGGCGGGCATAGGGCACGCCATAGATTATGTGACAAAAAAAGAAAAGACAGAGGAGAAGCTTGTCAGCGGTCTGCATTGTGAGCCGGAGACGGTCAAGGAAGAAATGCAAGCCACAAAGGAGCTGTGGGGCAAGACGGATGGAAGAACCTATAAGCATTATGTGCAATCCTACCATGAGGACGAGAAAATAACCCCGGAGCAGGCTCACAAGAACGCTGTCGAGCTGGCAGAGCATACAAAGGCATGGAAAGGGCATGAAGTTCTGATAGCCACGCATATAGACAAGGGGCATATACACACGCATTTTATTGTCAATTCCGTAAATTATGAGGACGGTCATAAGCTCCAATGGAGTAAGCACGACCTTAAAGACCTAAAGGAACGGTGCAACGAGCAGAGCCGGGAACAGGGCTTGCATGTGCCGGAGAAAGGAAAGACCTTTGCTGGAGAAGTCCGGGAAGAAACGGTGGCATGGAGCAAAGACGCCTACCAGCTTTTGAAACAGGCAGAGCAGGGAAAGGTCAAAAGCTATGTGCAGGATATTGCCCTTGCGGTGCTGGACTGTAAGGAAACAGCGACCAGCCGGGAAAACTTTATCCGGATGATGAATGAAAGAGGGTACGGCGTAGACTGGCAGGACAGCCACAAGTACATCACATATACCGACTTAGCCAGGGAACAGGCAGGAGAAAAGGCTTGTAAAATCAGGGATAACAAGCTGGAAAAATACTACAATATGGATTTTGGAAAGGAGAGCATGGAGCATGAGTTTGAGAGAAATGCACGAACAGCAGAAGCAGAGCAGTCCAAGAGAGCAGCTTCAAGAGTTAAACCGACAGAGCCGGACAGAGCTGGAAAACAGTCTGCTCAAAGAAGCGTTGGCGATGTCGAGCGAGAACTGCGAGGAATTGATGAAGCAGTCAAATCAAGAACAAGTAAGGGCAGAGCAGAACAGGCAGAGAGACGCAGAGCAGAACAGGAAGCTCATCAGCGAGCTGAAGCAGAGCGTAGAGCTGCTGAAGAACAGCAACGAATTGCTTCAAGACGCTATATCGGGCGAGATTGGGAGTTTGAAAGATGAGGTTAAGGAAAACACCGTCCAAGAGGTTAGAAAGGCGTTACAGGCGAATATAGAGGCTATACAGAGGGCTACAAAGCTTCTTGAGAAGCAGTCTGATACACTTACGAGCGTGATGAAGCAAAAGATCCGGGAGCTGGAGGAAAGTAAGAACAGCTTTTTCAGATATGAGGGCTTAAAGCTGTACCTGTTTTGGGGCGGTATGGTCTGTAATATTTTAGTGTTTCTTATGCTGTTATATGGTATGCTTGGTAAGTAAAATGTATAAAAGAAGATAGGCATGAGTATCTGAGATTAAACAGAACCTATTTTGTTTATGGCATTCAATATGAAGAGGGATAGGTTTATTATTGCATATTACCGTTTGTAGATGATATAGATTACTGTAGATTTAATAGCGAATATTTTCAAGTAATCGATGAAACGGTGCCTACGAATTGGAAATTTGGGATGCATAGGGGATATTTTGGATGTTTTATCGTATCTTACGAAGAGCTCATAGCCGATGAAGATCATCATGGAAAGCTTTTTGATGGAGACCCAATAGAAGAGGAAATTTTTAGGAAGAGAAGAGCTGAGATGATCGATGATGTATATAATACCCATATCATCAAGGATCTTAACCGCTTCATATATGATCTAAGCCCTAATCTATCGGTACAGATGAATATTGCAAATAAAGTACTGGATATAGAGATATCTGACGCAAACACTGAGGCCAAACATCGCAAAATGAATATTTTAAAGGATGACGGATATAGCTGGTATTTGATAGAATCGGACATAAGCACCTTTAAAGCCAACGCTACTAATGATTATTTAAGACCCGCATTAAAATATCTTAAATTGTGGCTAGGCAGAAAGAATTTTAGATAACCGGGCAGAAAGGTTTAATACGGCAAGCGCGACCGATAAAGAAATTTTTATAAAATTTCAAACGAAGATATCGATGTATGGCGCCCGGTAAAGGCTGCTCAAATCGCGCAATATATTTTTAAAATTACCGATACGACGAAATTTGAATCCGAACTGGATGAAATTTTAGAATTCAAACAGGGCGATATCGTTAAGTGCAGAGAAAAAAGCGGCGATTTATATGCTTTTGAGCTATTATGAAAAAACCCGCCTTATAAATAGCAACGCGCTTATCATATGGCTTGATTTAATCCCATTTTTCGCTATAATGAGCGTCAAATTTCACTCACGGGGATAGCGATGAGCCTTGTTTCTTACGAATTAAAAAAGCAAAAACTAGATGGAGCACGCAATGTGGCGCTTTGGAAGGCGCGTGGCGGCGTGGCAGTGGTGGTGCTGGCGCTGTTTATTGCTATGCGCAAGGATTTCGGAGATTTCTCGTTCCTGTTTTTATTAGTGTTGCTAGCTCTTGCTTATCCTGCTTACAAATACCTAGCCGTGCGCATTTCGCGTAAATTTGAAGCGCTCAGCGAAGAAGCCTTTAAGAATGAATTTCTGCTTTGGATCGCAAAGGAGCTGCACCTTACCTTTCAGCCCTTCGGCGCGTTTTTACTCGATGAAATTTACAAAAATCCGCTCCGCAAAGAGGCAAATCTATGCACTTGCAAGCACGCGATAGTGGGCAAGACGCCCGAATTTGGCATAAAAATCGGCGACATCTGCCTAAGTCGCGATTTCGATAAAAACAGAGAAAATCGGGTATTTGAGCTGGATAAAATTTTGCATCTTAAAAAGAAGGATGATACTGCGATCTTTGACGGGCTTTTTGCAAAATTTGATTTTAGTGAGACTTTCGATAGCCAAATTTTAGTCGTGCCGCGCGGAGAGTTCATCTTCGGCGCATCGAACCTCAAGCTGCTTAAAGACAGCCCGCACCTAAGCGCGTCGTTTGACGTCTATCTCAACAACCCCGCCGCCGCCGCCTTTTTACAAAACAAAAAAATTTTAGAAAATATGCAAACGATTACCGTAAATTTGTTCGGCAAAACCGAGCTTTACCTGGGCGAAAACAGCCTCGTAATCGGCGTTGAAAATAGCGAAATTTTCAAATCCGCGCCGAGCTCGCAAAGCGCGAAGCTACTCGAAAGCCTAAATAGGATGATCGAGATCGCTAAAATTTTCGCCTATCTCAAAAAGCTCGGGCAGGTAGAGTAGAAACATTTCGATTTAAAATTTAAAGCTCAAAGCGCGATCGCGGCGGGTAGAATAAAATTTACGATAAGGGATAAATTTAAAAAGGAGGGGCTGCATTATGGATATAAACGAAATACAAGCTCAA
Source organism: uncultured Campylobacter sp. (assembly GCF_937996225.1). Lineage (GTDB taxonomy): Bacteria > Campylobacterota > Campylobacteria > Campylobacterales > Campylobacteraceae > Campylobacter_B. The sequence continues at coordinate 4,693 of NZ_CALKTC010000004.1, forward strand.
ACTCGCAGTATGCGCGCCCTATATGTCGAGGATGATAATGAGGTAAGGCAGCAGACCGCGAAAATTTTAAGGCTGTTTTTCCATCAGGTTACCGACTGCGGCGACGCGCAGGAGGGCATCGATAAATTTAAAGCAAGCAAAATTGACATTGTTTTTACCGATATCAATATGCCGGGCATAAACGGGCTTGAGATGTTAGAGCGGATCAAACAGATTGATCCTTTGGTAAAAACGGTCATCTTCTCAGCCTACGATGAGTCTAAATTTTTTACCAAAGCCATATCCATCGGCGTGGACGGCTATATTCTAAAGCCTTTTACGACCGAGGATCTACTAAGCGTGCTTGAAAAAATCACGCAGAGCATCGAAACTAAACCCGCAAAGCTCATCTATCTAAGCGGCGATTTCGTTTGGGATAAGCAGAGCTCAAGCTTATCCAAAGCGGGCGAAATTATCAAACTAACCAAAAACGAAACTTCATTATTGCAGCTGCTTTTAAGCTCTAGCGGGCGGATCGCAAGCGGCCTTGAGATAGAAAACGAGCTGTTTGAGGACTATGGCGGATATGACGACAAACGGGTAAGAAATATTATATCTAGATTTCACCGAAAAATCGGCTATAAGCTGATAGAAAACATCTACTCGCAAGGATACAGAATAAAATGGCGATAGTAGACATCAAGAAAAATCATCAGAGATTTGAGACGATATTTTCAAATTCCGGCGTCGGCATCTTTATCGTGGACAAGAAAAGAAACATTATGGAGTGCAACGAGACCTTTTGCAAAATTTTCGGTTACGAATACGACGAGATCATCGGTAAATCCGCGCAAACCATACATCTAAGCAAGGAAAAATACCTGCATTTCGCAGACATCGCCTTTAACAAAGTAAGGAAAAACGAGGCTCTGCAACTAAACTACGAATTAAGGCACAAAAGCGGCAAAGGGCTGTGGATTAGAATTTCGGGCGATTCCATATCGGGAAATGACGAGGTGCTTTGGATAGTGGTAGATATCACCAAAAGGGTAATGGCGGAGAAGAAATTAAAGCAAAGCAGGCTGAAGGTCAAACGGCTAAATTTAACGCTCAACCACGAGATCGAGGAGCAGCTAAAGCTCATAAGGCGCCAAGACGAGCAGCTGCAGTATCAATCAAGGCTCGCTCAGATGGGTGAAATTTTAAATATGATAGCGCATCAATGGAGGCAGCCGCTGTCTGCTATCTCGGCTACGGCTTCGTATCTAAGCACTAGCTGCTTGATGGCGGATAAATTTGACAAAACCGCCCTTTTGGAGGAGCTCGGTAAGATCGAGCAGTATTCCAAACACCTATCCGAAACGATCGACGAGTTTAGAAATTTCTTTAAGCCCGCCAAGATCAAGGAAGTTACGAGCCTGGAGGAGCTTTGCAATATGGCGATAAATATCGCAAAAGCGATACTGCAAAATCAAAAGATTAAAATTTACGCGAAATACGGCTGCAACCAGACTTTGCTCACATATAAAAACGAGGTTTCGCAGGTTATTTTAAACATCATAAAAAATGCGCAGGACGCCTTTTTGGAAAGAAATATCGACGACGGCGTTATCGAAATTTCAACCTACATCGAAAAATCTTATCTTTGCTTAAGCGTAAAAGACAACGCCGGCGGCATTAAAAAGGAGATCGCGGATAAAATTTTCGATCTGTATTTTTCTACCAAAGCTAGCAAAAACGGCACAGGTATTGGGCTATATATGTCAAAGATCATCATCGAAGATCACTGCAAGGGCTCGCTCGTCGTGGAGAGCCTAAAGAACGGCTCAAATTTTATAATCAAACTTCCGAAATGAAGCTTTTCTGAGACAATTTAAAATTTAATCCAAATTTACGCTACAAATGGGTTGCACTCTTTTTATATAATTAACAAAGATTAAATTTTATGTAAGGAGGGAGCGATGAGCGAACCTGAAGACAAAATTTATCTGGAGGAGCGGAAGCTTGTTAGAAGATATTCTCCGCTCACATCGGTGCTTGTAAACACTCTGTTTTTGTTTGTGGTGTTTTACGCATCGTGGTGGATCTTTCAAGATCCTAGGGGACTGATGAGGATGTATACTCCATACGTGGGATATATGTGGTGCAGATGGCTGCTCGTGGTCATCATTTGGATCGCATATATTTTTGATTTTTGGCCATTTAAAAGGGAGTGGCTCTATACGGCGGGACCGGCGAAAAAGGGCATTATCTTTACAGTGATGGTGTTTTTTACCTTCTTCGTATTCTTAAAGATATTCTTCGAATTTATTCTAGGCGAGCTTGCCATATCGTATTTTAGTCCGCGAAGGCTTGCAGAGCTTGGCATAACCGATTTTTACGCGCTTGAGTACTCGGCACAGGCTATTTTGATGTTTGCCGCTATCGCGTCGTGGCTCAGCCCTTCTTGGGTGGTGGCTGCGGATAATTCGCCGTGGCAGAAGCTAAAGCAGCCCGTTAAAGGCTTTACAGTTTTTATATGGACCTTTTTGCTAAGTATGATCGTATATTTCGTATTTTTCCACTCGCAAATGGGAATTTTATTCGATCCGTGGCAAAAATACACCTCCATCACTCCGCCTTGGTGGCATAATTTTGCCGATACCGTGCATGGAAATTTCAATATCGCATGGATTATGTGCTGTACCGTTATGGTGTGGGTGTATGAAACTATCTGGGAGAGGTATCCTTTTAGCCTTATTAAGACGAACTGGCTTAGAAGGACGGCGTCATTTTTCGGCATTATAGCGATGGCGTTTTGCTTTTCGTTCTTCTTTTACTATCTGCAAGAACTTATCTGGGGCGTGCATATTAGAGGTGACAGGAGGCTTTTTGCGCCAGATTGGCGCTGGCTGCATGTAGGCGAGATAGCTATATTTTGGCTCGTGCCGGTGCTGTTTATTAAATTTTACTGCAACAACGCGGTTAATAAATTTTCAAAACCCGTCAATATCCTTCTTAGAACGATCATAAGTATGGTAGCGGCTATCGTCCTATACTATGTCTATTATCAAGTCTCGCACTTTTTGCTAGGCACTCAAAAGGGCTTTTCGCATCCGCAACAATTCCCGATGATCCCGATGATCTGGTTTATCAATGTTATGCTGATAAATTACTGGTTTATGGACGGTTGGCCGGGCTGGAGGCTTGCCGGTAAAAAAGAAGAAGCGGATGAAGTGGGCGAAGAAGACGATTTTAGAAATAAAAATTCCATCAAAGGCTTGGTAGTAGGCTTTATCATAGGCGTGATCATCTATGTCGCCGTAGTTTATCTAGCGCCTGTCGTGGGCAATATGCTTACAATTTTTAAATAAAGGATCTGAGATGAATGAAGCTAGAAGAGATTTTATAAAAGGCGGTGCGGCGGGAATAGGACTCGGCGCGCTCGCATCGATGGGAGTGTTTTCATACTCTCCTGCGAGAGAATTTTTTCTTCCCGATGAAGTGCGAAAGATGACCGATTTTGGCGCGATTAAAAGCGTCGAGGTTACTAATATCTCCGAAACGAGCTGGTTTGACAACTCGATGCTGATGGGAGATATTAAAGGCGCAGGCGGACTGCTAGTCAATCAATATCTATTTAACTGGCCACCGTTTGGTAACGGCAAAGGGCTTGCCAAAGGCAGCTACGAAGAGGGAATTTCACAAATCAAGCATCTTCTACCCGATAAGATCGATGAGGCGTGGGAGGTAACCAAAAAACTTTCCGTAAATCCCGATAACGCGGGCGGCTACTCTGCTCTCATAGAGATAGAGCGTCTAAACGGCGAAAAGAAAAAATATCTACTTGATTGCGGCTGGTCATATAAGTGGATGCACGAGTGCTTTAAGCGGGAGGGGATCGATAAGATGCTGCAAAACGGCGAAATAGACACCCTCATAATGTCGCACGAGCACTACGATCACTTTTGGGCGCTGCCCGTCGTTTTAAAGTATAAGCCCGACATCAGAATCATCATCCATGAGGGCTTTTATCCAGAAGGCAGACAATATATCAAAGATTCAGGCCATAAAGGCGAGCTTGTAGTGTTTAAAAAAGGTAGAAACGAGATCGAGCCCGGAATGTGTACGTTTTGCTACGACTGCCCTATCATTACGAGGGTTTTTGGCGAACAGTCGATATTTGTAAACGTTAAAGACAAAGGCCTAGTTAGCATCACTGGCTGCTGCCATCAGGGCATCATTACCTTCTCGGACTCCGCGCACAAGGAGCTTAAGTACGATAACGATCAGCTCTACGGGCTTTACGGCGGACTTCATATCTCGCCGTTTGACGACTGGGATCCAAAATACGACGATCTGGTTATCGGACTGAAAAGATGGAACTACCAGGTCATGGCGTGTAACCACTGCACAGGCCTTCTGACCGTGCAAAAATTCGTCCGCGAGGGCTATCCGATCGTAAAGGGTACGGCTAGATTTAGAACCAAAACGTCCGATTATCTAGGTAACGGCGATAAGGTTAAATTTGGATAGAAGCATGGAATTTCAAGATATTTTCCCTTTGAAATTTAAATACTCGTTTGAGGATTACAGGTCGCTTATGAGATGTATATTGATGAAGTCTCTTTACGATAGCGACGTAAAATCCTCAAGCAGGTATCAGGGGATGTATAAGGGGAACTATTTTAATGAATGCTGGAGTATAAAATTCGGCTTTTACGGCGGCATTTACGGTATCGTTTTGCGGGAGGTGAAAGAGGGCGCGGGCGTATTTGAGCTTTATTATTTCCCCTCCGCAAACGACGAACTGCTCGGTAACGTCTCGCTTTTTGAAGCCGTTTTGGCTGAAGAGCCAGAGTTTTTGACGAAGGTGCGAAATTTCTCCGCGCACAGGGAGCTTTTAAATAACTTCTGCGTCGCTACGATCTATTTAAAGCCGCAAGAGCGGGGCTTGGCGCTATCTTTTAAAACGAAGCTCAGAGATAGGTCGTACGCAAAAGACGGCGTCTGCGTAGAGGGCAAGCAGATCATCGCAAAAGAGGGACTTGATAAAAATTTCCCCTGCTTTAGGGTATCGCTTGCGTTTATGAACTTTTTGCATATCGCGCTTTGTAAAATTTACGAGCCGCGCTACGAGAACTTTGAAATTTACAAAAAAGCGGCTCGCGCCGTGATCTACGACAAAGAGCGCAACTTAAAAAGCAAAGAAGATCCGCTCTGCGGCGAAATTTTTGTAAATTTAATCTACGGCGAGAATGCGAGCGACGGGCGCATTAAATTTGACGATAGATCTTTTAAGAAGCTGCCAGGCTCGGCGCCTATGTCTAAATTTTTGCTGCGCTTAGCTAAAGAGGATAAAAAGCAAATTTTTATGCAAGGCGGCGAGCGGCCAAATTTTTTCATCATCACCGGCTATCTGGGCTCTGGCAAGACGAAATTTATTCAAAATTTCATCGAGCACGAAACGGCGCAAAATAGATTTACCGGCATCATCCAAAACGAGATCGGCAAAATCGGCCTCGACGGCGCGCTGCTGGATGCTAAATACGCGCTCGTAGAGATTGACGAGGGGTGCGTTTGCTGCTCAATGGCGGGGCAGATCAAGCTCGCGATTTCGCAGCTCAAGCCCAAAAAGCCCGACAGCATCGTGCTTGAAACCACCGGCGTCGCCAATCCTTTCAATATCTTAAGCGAGCTAAACGAGATCAAAGACGAGGTCAATCTATGTGCCATCGTCACAGTCGTCGATGGGACGAATTTTTTAAAAGAGCGGGGCAGATCAAAAATAATGCTCGAGCAGATCAAGGCTGCCGACGTCATAGTGCTCAATAAAATCGATCTGATCTCAAGCGAGCAAAAGGAGCGGATACGACAAGCTTTGATCCAAAACAACCGCTGCGCCGAGATATTCGAGACGGTGGACGCCGAGCTCAATCCAAACTACCTGCTCTACCGCCAGAGCGACACTTCGTATATGGCGTCCGTCCTACTCGAGGGCAAGATGCACGCAACGCACGAAGACGAGGGGATAGTCTCGTTTAAAAAAGACCTTCCTGAGGACATCGATAGGCAAAATTTCATCAAATTTATGAGCGACATACCGGAAAATTTTTACCGCATAAAGGGGCTTGCAAGCTTCAAAAACGACGAGGCGCAATACGTCGTGCAGTTCGTAAACGGTAAATTTGAGATAACGCCTTTTAGCGACCGCAAACGCTGCGATAATTTTTTGGTTTTCATCGGGCGAGGGATAGATGAAAGCGCTTTTTTGACCGATCTTTTTTAGGGCTAAGAGATCAAATGGTTTTGATTTATAGAATAAATTTGTGCGCATTTTGGACGGCGATGCGGCACGACTTTACAAAAACGATAAAGCACCACCGTTAAACATTAAATCTAAACGCAGTTTGGCTTGCTCTTTTGCGGTAAATTTCCCGAATCAATCGCGGAATTTTATGTAGTGCGCTGCTTGCCCTTGAAAGTCCTTCAGGTCGTTTACTCTACTTTAAACTTTATCCCAAAATATCCTCAAGCGCCGTTTTTAGATCGCCAAATTTAAAGCTAAATCCGCTTTTTATCAAGGCTTTGGGATAGACTTTCGCTCCTTCAAGCAGCACGCCGGACCCCTCGCCCAGCATCAAATTTAGCGCAAATTTAGGCACTTTAAAAAACGTCGGTCGCCCCAAAACATCGCCTAAAATTTGAGTAAATTCGCCGTTGGTGCTAGGAGTCGGCGAAACGAGATTAAAAACGCCGCTTTGATGGTTTTGTAAGACAAATTTAAACGCTTCCAGCAAATCCGTTATGTGGATCCAGCAAAACGCCTGCTCGCCGCTACCGATCTTGCCGCCAAGACCAAGCCTAAATGCGGGCAGCATCTTAGCTAGCGCGCCGCCTCGCCCCAGTACCACGCCTAGGCGAAATATCGCCGTTTGCGTCCGCGCTTTAGCGGCCTCGCTCTCCCACTCGCATGCTAGCTCGCCCAAAAATCCGCGGTCAAATTTGACCGAGCTTTCGTCGTGACCAAGCCCGTTTTCATATATCCCCACGGCTGAAGCGCTGATAAAAAAGGGCGGGTTTTCTAGCTCGTTTATAGCGCAAACCAGCGTGCGCGTAGTCTCTATCCTGCTTGCGCGAAGGCGCTTTTTATAAGCCTCGCTCCATCTTGCAGCGATAGAAGCGCCGGCTAAATTTATAACCGCGTCGCAGCCTTTGATGAGGTTTTTGAGCGCGTCTTTATCGGCGTAGGCGGCCCTTGGGATAGCTGCTATCTCGTGCCCCTGGGCTCTAAAAAAGCGGCATAGTTCGCCGCCGATAAATCCGCTTGCGCCGTTTACAGCTATTCTCATGTTTTGCCTTTTTGATAAATTTATTTTGACGCGGGCGGTCAAATTTGACGCGACGCGGAGTTAAATTTGGCTTTAAATTTAAAGCCCGAAGCCAAGCCGTTTTGCTTAAATTTGACGGCAGGGCGATGGCTTAAATGCGCCCGTCAAATTTACTTTCTAAAATACTCTTTCACGCCGTTTTCGCCACCTGATTGCGAGCGTAAATTTTCTAGCGCGACAAATAAATTTTACTGACACCCCTCACACTCGATCGAGCGATCCGCGACGTTGTTTAGCTTCTCGCTATCGGGGCTTTCGGAGCGCAGGTAGTAGGTCGATTTTAGCCCCAGCTGCCACGCAAGCGTGTAAATTTCGCTCAGATAGCCGCCGCTAGCTTTGTCTAGGCTCATGAAGATATTTAGGCTCTGACCTTGATCGATCCATTTTTGGCGGATGGCGCCCGCTTTTACGAGTAGGCGCTGATCGAGCTCGTATGCAGGTACGTACGCCTGCCACGTTTTTGGACTTAAATTCGGCACGACGACCGGGATCATGCCGCTTAGATTGTGCTCGAACCACTTGCGCTTATACACCGGCTCGATCGTCTGCGTGGTGCCTACGAGTATGCTGATACTCGATGTCGGCGCGATCGCCATCAGGTAGCCGTTTCGCATGCCGTCGCGCTTTACTTTCTCGCGCAGTCCGTCCCAATCGCAGCTGCTCTGCTCAAAGAGCCCGCCGCGCTTAACTAGCGCCTTAGCGTTTTCGTTTGCTAAATCGATCGGGAAAATTCCTTCGCTCCACTTCGAGCCAGCAAAATCAGGGTATTTGCCCTTTTCCACGGCTAAATTTGAGCTTGCTTTGATCGCGTTGAAACTCACGTTTTCCATTATCCTATCGATCAGCTCGAAGTGCTCGTAGCTGCCCCACTTCACGCCGCGCTCGGCTAGCATCTGCGCCTCGCCCATTACGCCGAGTCCTATCGCGCGCGTTTTTAGATTGGTATGTTTGACTTTGGCGTGCGGGTAAAAATTTAGATCGATGACGTTATCGAGCATCCTCACGGCGATCGGCATCACGCGAGCTATCTCCTCGCGGCTATTGATTTTGCTTAAATTTACGCTTGCGAGGTTGCAAACCGCCGTCGCGCCCTCGCTGCAGCCTTTCTCTACGATAAAAATTTCTTTGCCGCCCAGCGTGTCTAGCGCGGTGATCTTTTTCGCCTTTTTTACGATGCCCGCGTCGGTTCTTACATCTTCGTTTTCCTCAAACAGCTTCTCGCCGCCGTCAGCAAAAACGACCTTGATTTTGTAGTGGTTCGGCGCCGTGTTTTGAAAGATCTCGGTGCATAAATTTGAACTTCGAATCAGGCCTTGATGCGCGTTTGGATTGATGCGGTTGGCGTTATCTTTGAAGCACAAAAACGGCATTCCGGTCTCAAAATAGCTCGTTAAAATTTTCTTCCAAAGCTCCTTTGCCAGGATGGTAGATTTTGAAATTTTATCGTCGGCCTCGTACTGCTCGTAGCGCGCTTCAAATTCCGCGCCATATAGATCGCTCAGATCGCTTACCTCGGCAGGATCGAAGAGCGTCCATTTGCCGCCGCTTTGAAGTCTTTTCATAAACAGATCGTTTATCCACAGCGCGGGGAAAATTTCATGCGCACGGCGCCTCTCCTCGCCCGAGTTTTTGCGTAGATCGAGGAAGTCGCTCACGTCCATATGCCACGGCTCGATATACACGGCGATAGCGCCCTTGCGCGTGCCCAGCTGATCGACGGCGACGGCGATGTCGTTTGTGATCTTTAAAAACGGGATGATGCCGCCCGCAGCGTTTTTATGTCCGTCGATGCTGCCGCCCATCGCGCGCACCTTGCACCAGTCCCAGCCGATACCGCCGCCGAATTTGCTAAGTAACGCCATCTCCTTGTAGCTATCAAAGATCCCCTCGATATTATCGGGCGTGGAGCCCACGTAGCAGGAGCTTAGCTGATGGCGCGTCGTGCGGGCGTTTGAGAGCGTCGGGGTAGCCAGCATGACTTCAAATTTAGATATGAGATCGTAAAATTTCTTCGCCCAACTCTGGCAGTCAAGCTCATTTTGCGCGAGGAACATCGCGATCGCCATAAACATCTGCTGCGGAAGCTCGATCGGCGCGCCGCTTTTATCCTTGATGAGGTAGCGATCGTAAAGCGTCTTGATGCCTAAATAGTTAAACTGCAAATCGCGCTGCGGCTGCAGATAAGAATTTAGATCCTCCAGATCGTATTTTTCCTTTAAGCCAAGCATTATACGACCCGCCGCCTCGCCGCGAGCGAAGTAATCTTTTAGGCTGTTGTAGCCGCTAAAGCCCGTTACTTTATGATACAGATCGTATAAAAATAACCGCGCGGCGACGAAGGTCCAGTTCGGGCGGTCCACGTCGATCTTTTCGACTGCGGTTTTGATGAGGGTTTGTTGGATCTCCTCCGTGGTGATCATATCGCGAAACTGGATCTTTGCGTCCACCTCAAGCTCGCTAAGGCTTACGTTTTCCAGCCCCTCTACCGCCTCGCTCGTGTATTTTTTGATCTTGCTTACGTCAAGTTCCTCGGTTCTGCCGTTGCGTTTGATTACTTTCATATCGTTCCTTGAAATTTAAAAATGCAAATTTAGCGTTAGTTTCCCAATATAAAATACGTCGTCAAAAGAGGTGGCGTAATAAATGCCGCTCATAATCTGCCGTCTTTTAAATTTACGCTAGCTGCGCTGCAAAAGCGCGCATTATAGCCAAAATTGCTTAAGTCTATCTGTCATTGTAAGTATGAGATTTTGGCTTGTAAGTTTTAAAATTTAGCGAAGCGGGCGGAAAAGATGCGATAAAATTTGAGCGAAATTTTATGGCGCCATCGCGAAATTTTGTAGGTAAAAATTTGCGCGGAGTTTTGCGAAATTCTGCGCCGAAAAAAGTAAGAAACAAAAAAAGCTTTGCGAACAGGTTTAAAATTTGCTCGCAAAGCTTAAAAATTTAATTGTGCGGTAGTGGGATAGGTTTGCCGTTTAAGATCATAGAGTTGCTTGCCTTATCGAAGCTAAACTCCATCTTAACTCCATCTCCATCAGGCTTAAGAAACTGCGAGCCATAAACTTCCGCCATCGGCGCAAAATCGCGCAGGCTGTCATAAGGCGATAGGAAGTCCGTGATGGTCGTATTTATCGTAGCTTTGCCGTCTAAGCTCATACGCTTAAAAAGCTGCGTCTCGTCGATGTAGCCGCCTACTAGCGCGCTTGCGTTAAAAGCAAATTTCTTGCCGAGGCTATTTTCAAACGAAAAATCATTCACGTTGATTTTCATATCATCTTTTAGCAACTTCATAAAAAGCTCTTTATTTTCCGCTAATTTTTCGCCTTCTTGCGGATTTGAGATAACAGACAGATATTTTTCGAAAAGTGCGGCGCTAAAGCTGGTATCGACGCCTAAATGGATGTTTCGCACTAGCACGTCGGCGATTTTTAGGCTTTGGGCTTTATCGCTTTCGTTAAAATTTAAAATTCCATCTTTTACGCGGTAGCTACCTTCCGTGCTCATATCCGTAACTACGACGAAGCGCTGCTTATCTACAGTTACGACGAGCTCTTTTGTGCTGCCTGCAAAATCTATGTCATTCAAAAAGAGCTTGGTTATATTATCGTCTAGATCTTGGATACCGTTTTTAAAGTTCGCCTCATAGATAAGATCCTTCATATCAAGACCCGAATCCTTGCCGTCGTCTATAAAAATTTCACCGATTTTAAAACCCAAGGCTTTTATCGTTTTGCCGCTCATATCGCTCGTGCCGTTTAGGCTAAGACCTGCAAGACGTCCCATTCCGCCATCTTCGAGCACATTTATATCGGCTAGCTTTGCGCTAAATTTAACCTCTGTAGGTCCGTAGTTTAGATGCGTGCTAAGCGGCGCGTCAGTCTTAAACAGCTTCTTGCAAGGCTCCGCGTAATATGGCGTCTTAATCGTTAAAATTCCGTCGCTCTCAAATCCATCCGCAGCGTTTTTTACGCTATGCTTGATAGTGTAGTCGTAGCGAAAAGCAAAATCCTCCGGGAAAATTTTAGCAGGATCTGGCTCGTCCGTATCGTTGCTATCTTGCGCGCCTGCTTTTTCCTTTAGCTTGCTAAAGCCTTCAGCAAGGCTTTTTTGTAGTTTCTCTTTTTTTACTACGCCTTCGATAAAGCCGCTTGAGTTGCTATCTCCGGGATAAAATTTAGCGCTCTTAGTCTCGAAAATTTCGTTTCTAGCGATAAATTCCGCAATCTGCTGCTCAATCGCGACACTGGCACTCTTGCCGACCGCACCGTCAACCGTTTTGGTTATGCTATCGTTTACACTTTTAGCTACTCCCGTTTTAGCGTCCTTTGTCGCTACAAAAACGCCCACTATAAGCGCTACGATGATCACTAAAGCCGCGATGATCTTTTTCATCATCTCTCCTTTAAATTTAAAATTTATTTGGGTGCGTATTTTGCCGTAAATTTCTAAAATTTTCAAATTCTAGCTTAGTGTGCTTTAACCTAAAAGAAGTTATAATCGCGGCATTAATATCAAAATTTAGGAAAACTTATGGCAAAACAAACGAAATATATTTTCGTCACCGGCGGAGTGCTGAGCTCGCTGGGTAAGGGCATTGCGGCGGCGTCGATCGCGACGCTTTTAAAGCACGCGGGGCTTAAAGTGCGCATATTAAAGGCGGATCCTTATATCAACGTCGATCCCGGCACCATGAGCCCGCTGGAGCACGGAGAGGTTTTCGTCACCGACGACGGCGCGGAGACCGATCTGGATTTGGGGCACTACGAGCGGTTCTTGGATGAAAATTTAAGCCAAGATAATAACTTTACCACGGGCAAAGTCTACAGCTCCGTCATCGAAAAGGAGCGCAGGGGCGATTATCTGGGCAAGACGATCCAGGTTATCCCTCACATCGTAGGCGAGATCGTGCGCCGCATAAAAAAGGCGGGCGAGGGCAACGACGTGCTGATCGTCGAGATCGGCGGCACCGTGGGCGACATCGAGGGGCTACCGTTTTTAGAGGCGATCCGCGCGATGAGAGTGGAGCTTGGTAGAGTAAATACGATGAATATCCACCTCACGCTCGTGCCTTTCATCAAAGTAGCGGGCGAGCTTAAGACCAAGCCCACGCAGCATAGCGTAGGCGAGCTGCGCCGCATCGGTATCAGTCCCGATATGATAATCTGCCGCTCAGAAATGCCGCTAAATCGCGCGCTTAAAGACAAGATCGCGCTAAGCTGCGGCGTAGATAAAAACTGCGTCATCGAAAGCCCCGATAGCGCGAGCATATATCAGATTCCGCTTGCGTTTTTGAAGCAGGATATTTTAACGCCGATCGCGGAGACTCTAAACTTAAATAAGCTCGAAGTCGATATGAGCAACTGGGACAGCCTCGTTAAGCGCGTCATCGTGCCTACGAACGAAACCACGATCGCTTTCGTCGGCAAATATATCGATCTAAAAGAAAGCTACAAATCCCTCACCGAGGGAATCATCCACGCGGGCGCTACGCTTGATACGCGGATAAGCTTAAAGTGGGTAGATAGTGAAAAAATTGAAGCGAGCAATGTGGATGAAATTTTCCGCGACGTAAACGGAATTTTGGTCGCGGGCGGCTTCGGCTCACGCGGGGTAGAGGGTAAAATTTTAGCCATAAACTACGCGCGGGTGCGCAAGGTGCCGTTTTTGGGTATTTGCCTAGGGATGCAGCTTGCGATGGTGGAGTTTGCGCGCAATGTCTTAAAACTGAAAAACGCTAACTCCTCGGAATTTGACCCGCAGACCGAAGATCCGGTGATCTATCTGATCGACAGCTTCATCGACGCAAGCGGCAAAAAGCAGATCCGCACGCACAAATCCCCTATGGGCGGCACTATGCGGCTGGGCGGCTATGACTGCGATGTCAAAAAAGGCTCGCTTTTGGGTAAAATTTACGGCGAACAAAAAACCATCCGCGAGCGCCACCGCCACCGCTACGAAGCCAATCCGAAGTACCGCGCCGAGTTTGAAAAGCACGGGCTTATCGTCTGCGGCGAAAGCGACGGGCTTATCGAAGCGGTCGAGCTAAAAAACCATCCGTTTTTTCTGGGCGTGCAGTTTCACCCGGAATTTACCAGCCGTCTAGTGCGCCCAAATCCCGCTATTTTGGGCTTTATCGAAGCATCTATAAAAAATGCTAGGTAAAAATGAGATAAGGGAAATTCTAAAATCGAGATTTGCGAACGATCGGCATACTAAAATTTCTGAAATTCCCTTACCCTGCGAGCTGAAGGATACCTATAAGGCGGCTTTGCGCATAAAAACTGCCATCGAAGAAAACCAGCGCATAGCCGTAGTCGGCGATTACGATGTCGACGGTATCGTAAGCACCGTCATAATGAGCGATTTTTTCAATCAAATAGGCGCGGATTACGTTATCAAGATCCCAAACCGCTTCACCGACGGATACGGGCTAAATAGCGAGATCATAGGCGAGCTTGAGGATGTGGATCTCATCATCACCGTAGATAACGGCACCTCCGCGACGGAAGCTGCCGAAATTTGCGCGCAAAAGGGGATCGATCTCATCATCACCGATCATCACATGCCTCCGCCCGTGCTGCCTAGAGCTTACGCGATAATCAATCCGAAGCAGCCTGACTGCACCTTCCCAAATATCGAAATTTGCGGCGCGCAGGTAGCGTGGTATCTCGTAGGCGCGCTAAAAGAAACTCTCGGCGTGAACTACGATATGGCAAGCTCGATGGATATCCTCATCATCGCCATAATCGCCGATATGATGGAGCTGCGCGATATGAACCGCGCACTTTTGCGCTTCGGCATCAAGCGGCTAAATAGCTCGAACCGCGCCTGCTTCAAGGCGATTAAGGAGCATTATTTCAAAAAACACTTCGAATTCGACGATATCAGCTACACGATCGCGCCGCTAATCAACTGCACGGGGCGGATGGACGATGCGACGATGTCGTATAACTTCCTATGCGCCAAAAATATCAGAGAGGCAAACCACTACCTAGAGACGATAAATTCCATCAACAACTCGCGCAAAGAGGAGGAGAAAAACCTCTACGACGAGATCGTAAAAAGCGTCGATCCGAGCGACAACGTCATCGTCGTGTGGGGCCCGCAGTGGCACGAAGGGATCATCGGCATCGTCGCAAGCCGACTAAGCAAGACCTACAAAAAGCCCGCAATCGTCTTTAGCGTAAGCGACTCGCGCGCCAAAGGAAGTGCACGCAGCATCGGCAAATTTGACATTTTAGAGCTGATCTCCTCGCAAAGCGAAATTTTAACGACCTTCGGCGGACACAAGGGCGCTGCGGGCGTGGGGATCGATCCTGCGCTACTGCAGGAGTTTAAGCGCCGCGTAAATGAGCGCATTACGCCCAAGGATCTGAGCGATTTTAGCGCGCAAGACGATCTACTGGGCGAGCTGGACGCGTCGCAGATAGACTTCGAGCTGCTTGAAATTTTAGAATTTTACGAGCCCTACGGGCAGAAAAATCCGCGCCCGCTCTTTTGTATCAAAGGCGCCCGCGCCCGCAATATCAGGGAGATCGGCAAGGAGGGCAAGCATATCAAAATGGCGCTTGACAAAAACGGCGGCAGCGTCGAGGCGCTGTTTTTCAACTACGACTTTTTGCCGCGCGCGGGCGAGCGGGTGGACGCGATCTTTACGATTAGCAAAAACAACTTCCGCGGCACGATCACGCCCGAGCTCATCATCAAGGAACTGACCCCGAGCGAGGGATAAATTTTAAAATTTAAGCCGGCTTGGCGTGCATTTCGCGCCGGACACGGCCTTTAAATTTAACGCTCGATCTATGGGCTAGGCGCGCATTGTGCACTCGGCGGGTTCGCCCTACTACAGCGTCCATCTGCTCTACTTGCCCGATATGTATTGCACGCTCGGCGCGACTTTGAAATTTAACGCGCGAGCTATGGATTTGACTTGCGATGCGAGCTCAAGCGTGCGATTTCGGGGCTAGACATAGCGCGCAAACGCGGTGCGTTATTTTCAGCTCCCGCACGGTTTGCAAAACAGACGAAATTTTTTGACGCGGTAAAAGTAAAATTTAAACGTTTCTAAATTTTAAAATTTTGTGAGGGCAAGCGGGAGCAGTCAAAACAGGCAGAATAGCCCTGCAAATGGAATTTCGGATAAAATTTTATGAAGCGGCGGGCGGGCTAAATTTTAAAATTTGACCCGCCCTTAAACTTATAGGCTAAAAAACCACCACTAAAAACCACTTAAACGGCACCGGCGCGAAGATCGCGTGCGGCAAGCCCGCAGGCATGACGATGCTTTGCCCCGCTTTTACGCGGTGTTTCTGCCCGTCGATCGTGAAATCACCCTCCCCCTCAAGCACGTAAACGAATGCGTCGCCGTCGGATTTGTGCGAGCTGATCTCCTCGCCGCCGTCGAAGGCAAAAAGCGTCATATTCAGCGCAGGATTTTGCGCGAGGGTGCGCGAAATCACCTTGTGAGGGGCCACCTCGACTAGCGAAGCAAGCTCTACGGCCTTAGCGGCGTCGATATTTTTGATGTGTTGCATAAGTTCTCCTTGAAATGAAATTTGATCGATTGTAGCTAAAATTTAGCAAGCCCGCTTTGATGATTATCAATCCGGATCCGCGCTGAAAGGATTTTTCAGAAAGATCGGGATAAAATTTATCAGATATAGCGCGACCGCGGCGATGAAAAGCGCCGAGGGGATCATCACGTATAAAACAAAGCTCTCGCCCGCAAAAACGGCTCTTAAAGCCCCCGCGAGTAGAGCCAAAACGAGCGCCGTGCGGCTTAGGCGCGGGAAGTTTAGCGGCGAAATTCCGCTGTGACGCTGTCCGGCGATCATTCCCACAAAAAGTATCGCTCCGTAGATATAGCAGATCGCGATGACGTGCAGCGGCGCGGCAGCGTACCCCCCGCGTATCAGCTCCCAGCCCAACCACAGGTATCCCGCCGCGCACGCAGCCTGTAGCGCGTAGTAAAACGCCATATAGTGGCGGCTTAGAATTTCGACGTAGTGTAGCTCGCGAAGTTTCGCCAAAAACAAAAATCCGATGCCAAGCGCGATAAATCCGCACGTCGCCTCGCTTAAAAAGGGCGTCGCGAGCGCCAAAGCGAAGGCAAGGAAAGCGGCTAAATTTTTGTAGATAAAATTTGGAATAAAAACGGCGTCCTTCAGCCCCGCTTCTCTTAGCGCTTCGTTGCCGATGACGACGCTTATGCGGTAGCTTACGACGGCGATTGCCGCGACGTTGATATGCACGAAGCTAAGCAAAAACTTCTCGTCTCCGCTCGCGCCGTAGACCGCAGAGCAGGCGCAAAACGCCGCCAAGACCGCTAGGATACTAAAATTATTTGAGTTTTTATCCAGCCATAAAAGCAGCGCCGCAAAGATGAAAAATATCGCCCAAAACAGCGCGATAATCGCCGCCGCAAGCCGTAAATTTAAAAAGCTCGCGATAAAAGCTGCGATCAGGCAGGCAGCAAAGGCGAGCGAGACGGGCTTTAGCGAACCCTCGAAGTTCGTCCAATCGGGCAGCGCGGTAAGCAAAAACGCCGCGTAGATGCACGAAGGCGCCAAAAACAGAAAGTAAAACTTATGAGCGCCGACATAATCGATCGCCAGCGCGTCCGGCACTAGGAAGCTAAGCGCGCCCAGCGCCGCAAAAAAGCAGGCACAAAGAACGAAAGCGCGCATTGGGTGGGAGAAAAAATTTCTCGCGCGCTCATCTTTAAATTTAGGCGCGTAAAAGCCCAGCCGCTGCGCCGAGCACGGCTCGGAATTTTTGAGCTCCTGTGGCGAAATAGGCTCGGTTTGGTTTTGCGTGGAATTGGTCTTAAAATTTCGATCAGAATTTTTAGCGCTTTGTGAGAAGCTCGGTTTAGAATTTAGTTCGGCGCTTCTGCCGTTTTGTGAGAAATCCCACGCGAAATTTTGATTTTTAAAGCTTTGCGCGGAGGCGCGTTTGGAATTTTGACTTTGATCGGAATTCTTGGCGCTTTGTAAGAAGCTTAGTGGTAAATTCCATTCGGAATTTTTAATGTTCTGCGAGAAGCCCAGCTCGGAATTGGATTTGACGCTTCTGCCGCTTTGTGAGAAGCCATATGCGGAATTTTGATCGTAGCTTTTAGCGCTTTGCAAGAAATCATGTGCGAAATTTGGATTTTTAAAGCTTTGCGCTGGCTCGGCGTCCGAATTGCGAGCTGGATTTTTAAAATTTCTCGTAAAATTTGAAGCGGAAATTTTGAAATTTCGCGTAGAAATTCCGCCTGAATTTTTAAAATAATCTGCGCCAAATCCACAACACAGACGGGCGTCTGGGTTTGCACCAAATCCACAATGCAGGCGGGCGGTACGAGTAGGGCGATCGGATACGCGCTGCAAAGGATCGTTCGCGTTAGAGCTGCATCGCAAGCTGACACTCGCACCCGAGTCGCGGCGTGAGCGGGCATATCGGTTCGAGTCAAGGCACCGTAAGCAAGCGCCCACGCTAGAACTACACCGTAAGTAAGTACTCGCGCTAGAGCCGCAGTATGTATCGCCGCGTAATAGCGCCGAATTTCGCGCTGCAAAACCGTAGCGCACTGCGCCGTTCAAGAGCACGCTCACGATATAATCGCAGTTCACGTGGCTGCGCAGTTCGTATTTCGGTGCGATAAAACCACGGCGCCCGATGTCCTGCGAAAGGCTATATCCGCTTGCGCTAAGATCGCAGTATCCGATGTCCCGAAAGAGCCTGTCTATGCAAGCAGCGAAATCATAACATTTAGTATCACGCAAGAGCCTGTGCCCGCCCGCTCCGACATCGCGACATTTAGTACTTTGTAAAAACCCATGCCTGCGTGCTCCTAAATCGCAGTATTCGGTGCTCCGCAATAGTCCGTGTTCGTACGCGCCCGGATCGCGACGCGCGCCAAAGCTTCGCTTGCTTGCGCCTGGGCCGCAACGTAAGTTTAAATTTTGTGCGGAGCCTCCCTGTTTGCGCGCATTAAAGATAAAATTTCTACTCATAATAGCTCACTCCCCCGAATTGCTCGCTTACCACGCGCTCTTCGTACCGCTCGTCGCGCGCGCTTAGCGGCTCATCTAGCCTCACGACGCGCCTAAGCCCCATCTCTTTGGGCTCGAGCTCGATGATCTCGTGGCTTAGGCGTGCGGCTTCAAAGCGGTCGTGGGTCACCAAAAGGCAGGCAAGCCCCTCGCACTCGATCTTTGAGACTAAAATTTCGATCAGCACGCCGCGCAGATCGCGATCCAGACCTACAAACGGCTCATCAAGCAGCGCCAGATCGCAGCCGCTAAGGATAGTTCGCAAAAACGCCGTGCGCTTTTGCATACCGCCGCTTAGCTCGCGCGGGAATTTATTCAGATCGCTCGGGCTAAGCCCGATCTTTGCGGCGAGGGCGTAAATTTCGCTCACGCCGGCGGGGCTAAAAATTTCGATATTTTTAAGCGCCGTGAGGTTTGGTAGCAGGCGGTTTTCTTGAAACAAAAAGCTGATTTTCTTAAAGCCGTTTTCGATCTGCCCGCTTTTTTTATCCTCCAGCCCGCAGACCAGCCGCAAAAGTGAGGTCTTGCCGCAGCCGCTGGGGCCAAAAAGCGTCTTTACTTCGCCTGCGCGCAGCTGCAAAGAAAAATCGGAAATTATAACGTCGCGCAGAATTTCGTAGCGCAGATTTGAAATTTTTAGCATCATCTGCTCCACGGCATCAGTAAAATTTGAAGCGGCTTGGTCACGAGATAATCAAAAAGCGCCGTAAAGGCTATCACTAGGCACACATACGCCATGACTTCGACCGTATCGATATTGACGCGCGCTTCGGCGATCTTTGCGCCGACGCCGTCGTTCGCGCCCAAAAGCTCCGCCATCACAAGCACCTTCGCGCCGTTGCTGACCGCGACATAGATCGCGGGAAGCAGCCGCTCGATTAGGTGCGGCGCGTAGAGGTAGCGCAGTTTTTTTAAAATTGAGCTTTTGTAGCTGTCAAAAAGCTCGGTGTATTCGGTGCTCACGCTAGCCATCGCCTGCGCCGCGGACGCAAAAGTCATCGGCGCGACGACGATAACGACGGTAAAAAGCACGCTTGTATCGCCAAAATGAAACCAAAATATCGCAAGCACGATCCAAACGATGGGCGGCGTCGAGAGAAGCACGGTGATTAGCGGGTTTAAAAAGGCTCGCAGGCTTTTGAAATACCCCGCCGCAAGCCCGCTACAAATCCCCGCAAAAAGCGCGAGGAAGGTGCCTACAAGCGCGCGCTTAAGCGACAGGGCTAGATCGTTTGCGGCGAAATTTTTTAAAATTTCGCACGCCTTAGAAAAGACAGCCGCGGGTTCTGGCAGAATAAGCGGCCCGTAAGCCTCGCTCGCTACCTGCCAGACGGCTACGAAAAAGCACACCACCCCCAAGCTCGCAAAGCCGCCCCATAGATAGTCTATGACGTAAAACGCGGGGTTTTGAGCTTTGCGAATTTTATCGATTTTTAGCATAGAAAAAACTCGTCCTTAGGCATCGCGCCGCCGAGGAGCTTAGGGTTAAATTCCATCAGAATTTCGTAAAATTTTAAAAGCTCGTCTTTGATCTCGCTAGGCTTTTTGACGCATAAATTCGACGTATCGATACTCATAAATATCGCAGGCGGCGGCGCAGGAAAGAAATTCGTCCCGATTGCCGCAGCGCTTTGTTTGTTCGCTTTGATCCACGCAAGCGCGTCTGCTAAATCGGCATTTAAAATTTCAAAATCCGCCTTTTTCGCGGCGTAAAAATCGGTATCTGCGATGATGCCCGCTTGCGGGATGATGGGCTTAGTCGAAAACGCCTGCGCCCACATATCGCTTAAATTTGCCCCACGCTGCACGGCGATGCCCGATTTTTTGCCCCTTAGGATCATAGCGCTTGCTAGCGGCTCGACCGTGATCGCGACGTCGTAATCCTTAGCCAAAAACATCTGCGCGCTCTCTGCGGGAGTGGTGGTGTAGTCGATATTTAGCCCGCTAATACCCTGCTTTTTCGCTATGGCTCGCACGATGATATCTAGCATATCGTTTTTAAAAGGCATGATGATCTTTTTGCCCTTCAGCTGCGCAAATTCCGTTATCTTCTCGCCCTTGCTCATCGCGAAATTTAGCCCCTCGGTGAGGATATTTACCATACCGATCTTGCGACCCTGATTTGCGAGGTTCACCCCCACGTTGCTAGGGCTCATCATGACCTTGTACTCGCCGTTTGCCACGCCCGCGCGCAGCTGATCGGGATCGCGCCAAAGCTCAAGCTTCGCGTCGTATTTTTTGCCGATCTGCCCCTGCATGCACGCAACGCCAATGATGAGGCTAGGCATCGCAGGCGCGCCGTAAATAGTAAAGGTCTCCTTTGCAAAAAGAGGGCTAGCAAGCCCGCTAGCCGCCAACGCAGACGTTAGTTTTAAGAAATTTCTTCTTTGCATCTGTTACTCCTTAACTTAAAATTTATATCTCTCTTTGTCACACAAATTTAAAACGCCGCATGAAAGCTCAGCCAAAACGTCCTACCAGGAGCATTTATCGTGCTAATCGGAGCAAAAGCCTCGATATGATCGGCGCTTATGAACTCAGCGTATTTTTTATCAAACACGTTATTTACTCCAAATTTCACGCCGAACTTATCTCGAATATTTACACCCGAATACAGATCCAGCGTCATGAAGCCCTTTGCCGCGTCTTTATCGTCTATACCAAGCCCGTTGGCTGCATCGAAATCACCGCGCGTATGCTTGCTTACGGCTCTGGCTGCAGCTCCTACGTTCCACGAGCCGTATGCGAAATAGTCCTTGTAATCTACGTTTAAATTTAACTCAAACGGGCGGATTTGATACAAAGCTCTACCGTCGGTATCGTTTTGTCCGTAGGTATAGTAGGCTTTTGCAGCGATACCGAAATTTTGCGTAACGTTAAATTTAGCATACGCGCTAGTCTGAATGATTTTGGCATCTACGTTTCGCGCTATTATATCGCCGGAATTTGCGTAAATTCCATACTGTGCGCGAGCGCGATCGAAGATTATTAGATTTTTAACGTCGTCGTAGCTGACGAATGCTCCCGCGTCCAAATCCCCGCCGAAAGCGCTTTTCATATAATCCGCGCCATCTTTAAATTTAGCTTCGAGCTTCACTAAGTTATGCTCCTCTTTTTTCAAGAACGGATTACCCACTATCGATGAGCCTGGTCTTTGGGATATTAGGCGATTTTGCGCACGATTATAGACGAAATTTCCCAAAGAGTTAAATTTCTCTACGTTATCTCCAATACGCTCTATGTGAGCTATCCGCACGCCGTAGAGCTGATTTTGCGGAGTAAAGTCGTATTTCAGCTCCGCACTATAAGCATCTTCTTTGAGCGTGCCGTCTACCTGCCGCCCATAAAAATTTTGCCACAACATATTGGCGCTAGGAAAGAGCGTCGCAGGATTTAGCGGATTTTCTAACGTAAGATCCGCTTTCTTTGCTTTAGCGATATCTTTTTCGTAAGCTAGAGCCGCAGTTAATTTGTGCTCGGATGAAAATTCGTAGCTTAATGTGTCAAAAATTTTAAAACGATCTATATTCAAATCCGCGAAACGATACGCGTTTAATATGCTCTGGTTGCCGTTTATACGAAATCTTCGCCCTAGATGCTCGTCGCGCTCGTAGCTGGCTCCGATTTGATTATGCCAAGAGCCCAAATCTGCGTCATATTTAAGATAATAATCCCAAATTTTACGATTCAGCTTGATCTGCATATTTTGTGGGCTATTTCTTAGCTTATAGTTATTCGCTTCGCGCTTTATATTACGATATCGTGCTCCGAATCTTACGGTATTGCTAAGCTCCTCTAATCCTAAGCGTCCGTCAAACCGCACAACGTGCCTATCGGTATCTACGGGATCCATTTGATACTCGGGCTGCTTATCGTCAGCTATATCGTCATGCATATACGTAAGGCGAAATTCTGCATATTCGCTCGGCACAAAACCTAAAATCGCAGCTTGAGCGAAGCGCTCGTAACCAAAATCTACCTCTCGGCCCAATCCGTCCTTGTAGCCGTTTGCCTTTGTGTGGTTGAGATTGAAAATACCGTAAAATTTGCTAGTACGGAAGTTTGTCAAAGCAGAGTTATAAAAATTTCTGCCGTAAAATCCGCTCTTTAGCCGTAGCGATGAGATCGCCTCGTCTATAGCGTCTGCCGCAGAATAATAATTTCGATCTGCGCGATCGAATTGGTTTTCTAACGTCTGCTTTTGTGCCGAAGGCGGAGCGATGAACTTAGGCGGACCGAAGGATTTTAGAGGACCGAACCTATCTGAATCCGCAAGCCTTTCCTCCTCTCCAAAGGCTCCTTGCGCGCTAAAAAGCATAAAAATTAACAAGGAACTAAGCAAAATTTTTCTCATTTCAACTCCCTAATTGATAATTGGTATAAATTATACCACAACGAAAAGCAAATGCGTTTGATTTAAGTCAATATCCAATTTCAAATTAGAACTATTCGCCAAGCTGCTCTGCACATTCATAGACGCAGAAAAGCAAAATTTATTATTAAATGTGATAAAATCCGCAAATTTCAATCCAAGGACAAAAAATGAGAAGCGACATCATCAAAAAAGGCTATACGCGTGCGCCGCACAGAAGCTTGCTAAGAGCGACCGGGCTAAAGGATGAGGACTTTGAAAAGCCGTTTATCGGCGTGGCAAATAGCTTCATCGAGATCATCCCGGGGCACTTTTTTCTCAACAAATACTCCGAAATTTTAAAAGACGAGATCCGCAAAAACGGCTGCGTGCCCTTTGAGTTTAACTGCATCGGCGTGGACGACGGCATCGCGATGGGGCATAGCGGGATGCTCTATAGCCTGCCTAGCCGCGAGCTAATCGCAAATTCGATCGAAACGGTGATGAACGCCCATGCCCTAGATGCTCTAGTTTGCATGCCAAACTGCGATAAAATCGTACCGGGCATGGTTATGGGCGCGCTTCGCGTGAACGTGCCGACGGTTTTTGTTAGCGGCGGCCCGATGAAAAAGGGCTACACCAAAAAAGGCGAGCCGATCGACCTATCTACGGCGTTTGAGGCGGTGGGGAAATTTGAAACCAAAGAGATCAGCGCCGAGGAGCTAAAAGAGATCGAGTGCGCCGCCTGTCCGAGCGGAGGCAGCTGCTCGGGGATGTTTACGGCAAACTCGATGAATACGCTATGCGAAGCGATGGGAATCGCGCTAAAAGGCAACGGCACGGTGCCAGCACTAACTCCTGAGCGCGAGGAGCTCATCAGGCAGGCTGGACGTCGTATCTGCGAGATCGCGCTGGATGAAAAATATAAAATCCGCAACATCGTAAATGAAAAATCGATCCAAAACGCCCTAGTCGTCGATATGGCGATGGGCGGCAGCAGCAACACCGTGCTGCACATCCTAGCTATCGCGCGCGAAGCGGGGGTAAATTTGCAGATCGCCGGGCTCAACGAGATCAGCCGTAAGATCGCGCACATCGCCAAAATCAGCCCGAGCCTGCCAAACGTGCATATGGAGGATATCGACCGCGCGGGCGGTCTAAGCGCCGTGATAAATGAAATTTCGCGCCGCGACAACGGTCTGCTGGACTTAGGCGCGCCGACCGTCACGGGCGAGAGTCTAGGCGAGCGCGTCGGAGCTAGCGCCATAAAAGACGAATCGGTCATCCGCAAGGTCGAAAACGCCTACTCGCAGGTCGGCGGGCTGGCGATTTTGTTTGGAAATTTAGCCGAACAGGGCTGCGTCATCAAGACAGCGGGCATCATCGGCGAGCGTAAATTTAGCGGCAAGGCCGTGTGCTTTAACAGCCAAGACGAAGCGATAGAGGGCATCTCAAGCGGCAAGGTAAACAAGGGCGACGTGGTTGTCATCCGCTACGAAGGGCCGCGCGGAGGCCCTGGTATGCAGGAGATGCTAAGCCCGACATCGCTCATCATGGGGCGAGGGCTCGGCGCGGACGTGGCGCTCATCACGGACGGCAGGTTTAGCGGCGCGACTAGGGGGCTAAGCGTCGGACACGTGAGCCCGGAGGCTGCCGAGGGCGGCATGATCGGACTGCTACAAGACGGCGATATCATCGACATCGACGTGGATACGTACGCGATCAACGTGCGCCTAAGCGAAGCCGAAATCGCTGAACGCAGAGCTAAATTTAAGCCGATCGAAAAACCGCTGCCGTACCGCTGGCTGCGAATGTATCGCAAGCTGGTAACGAACGCTAGCAACGGAGCGATTTTGGAGGCGTAGAATTTAAAATCGGTAGGTATCGTAGTTTTAAAAATTTAAATAAGGAATGATTTTTATGTTTGAAGGAGATTTTACCTATAAGGATTTAAAACTAGTAGATGATGAGATAGGCGCGCTTTCAAATTTTAAAAGCCTAAATAAACAATGGTGCCATGCATATAACATAAATAAAATTATTGATAAATTTAAGCACAAAATAAGTATAGGATGGGGAATTGAGTGTATAGAGAACCTCCTGACAAAATGTATTAAATACGAAAACAAAATCGATAAAATCAGATCGTATGTGAAAGACATAATGGATAATAAATATAATCTTTTATCAGAGGAATCAAAAAAGGATATTGATGAAATCTATATTTCACTAACTTACCTTAAAGAAAATGGTATAAATTCTATAAGTATATATACAATAAAGAAGCTATCAACTGATTATGAAAAAATACTTAGAATATTAAAAATACAAAAAGAAATTGTTAAAAAATCAATAAAAACTATAGATATTGAGGATAAAAAGAAACTTTATATAAAATTTCTTAAAAACGAGAGTGAAATATATAGAATTTATAATAATTTACCGGATAAATTTATCAAAGACAAAAAAACATATATAAGCCATGTTTCAAATTCTATGTTAAGCGACGCAAAAGAAATCATAGCAAAAGGTATAAAATATAAAATATTTTCTGTATTAAATTTTGTAGTTTTTGGAGCGCTTCTTTGCATACCATATTTTTTAGAGTTAAGAAGAGTGCCGGAAATTTCTATAGGAAGCATACCTATATCCTTAGTTGCAGTTTTTGCTATTGCTGTATTTTTGACTTTATATTTTTGTATTCTTGTATTTTTACAAAATTACTTTTTATTTAGATGCTGGTACGAAAGTAAAAATAAAATCAAATACTGTTTTATAGGAGTAGATTTTGTTGCAATACTACTAATGGCCCTTTTTCCACTAATTTATTACATATTAAATTTATCGTATTCTTCACATAGGTGTCTTAATGATATAGGTTGTTTATTTGGAAGATGTCTAGGTTTGCATGCAGTATTACTAGTATACTTTTTTTGTAAATTTTGGTGGGATAATAAAGATGAATTGAGCAATATTTTTCTAGCTGCTTTTTTAATATTTATTTCCGATTTGCTAATATTGATAGCTATTTATTTTAACTATGCAGATGAATACATTCTTATAGTGGTTTCTATGGCGATTCTTTCTTTTTTAATAAGACTTCTTCAAATTAGTAGACAATTCGCATACAGAGTTCTTTTATTTGTATTATCTTTTATGGCTTTAGTATTTTTACTATTTGCTAGTAATAGTGGATTTTTTGTTAGAGTTGTAGGTCTGGCGAATTACCAAACCGACTTTGATATCAAAAAAGAAAATATACCGGAATACGTAAATTTAGAAAATATCAATAAATGCAAAAATACGCAGGATAAAGACATAAATTTTATAAAATATACTTGCATATCTGACGAAATGCCAAGTTCGACGGTAAAATTTAAAAACATCCTCGTAAAAGTAAAATCAGACGGCAGATATTGGCTAGAAGTCATAGCAAAAGATCAAAATAAAAGTAAAATAGATGATTATAGATTTTGGATTTCGGAGAAAAATATTATAAACTAAATAAAATACTGTTAAAACTTTATACTAATTTTAGTAATATCAAACTTTAACTATATCTTCGAATTTATCATTCGCTATTTCAAAAATCGCTTTGATATTTTCCTTACGTGCATAGCTTATCTTTGCGCCAGTTTGCCGCGTAGGCATATACTAAATTTAGGCCTAGTTTAACGTCTCGCCTTTGATGCCGACGATTTTTATGGCGAACGAGGTCAAATTTCGCCTATCCGCGAGTAAAGTCTAGGTATTTCGGGTGATCTTAGGCAGTT
Organism: uncultured Campylobacter sp.; assembly: GCF_937996225.1. GTDB lineage: Bacteria > Campylobacterota > Campylobacteria > Campylobacterales > Campylobacteraceae > Campylobacter_B. The sequence goes on from NZ_CALKTC010000004.1 coordinate 31,208, forward strand.
TGTTAGCAGGCTTTGGCGCACATTTGGCATTTGGTTGCAGCCTACTTAATTATTTCACTAGACCGCCGTATTTCTCGCTACGTACGTGGATCTTGCTGTGTTTATGGTGTTGGCGTCTACACCGGGATCAAGCAAGCAAATTCATTAGGTCACATATAGACAAACCGCATCGCCATTAAGTTTTAAATCCTAAATCTACAAATCCCGCGGATCGGCGATCTTGCCTGCGACGGCGCTAGCTGCGGCGACGGCGGAGTTTGCTAGATACACTTCGCTCGTTCTATCGCCCATGCGGCCGACGAAATTTCGATTAGTCGTGCTTACGCAGCGCTCGCCCACGCCCAAAATCCCCATATATCCGCCCAGGCACGCGCCGCAGGTCGGGTTACTCACGACTGCGCCTGCCTCGACGAAAATATCCCACAGCCCCTCTTTTTGCGCGGCCAGAGCGATCTTTTGCGTCGCAGGCGTGATGATTAGGCGGGTTTTGCGCGCGACCTTGCGACCTTTTAAAATTTGCGCGGCAATCCGCAGATCGGAGAGCCTGCCGTTGGTGCAGCTGCCGATAAAGACCTGATCGACGGCGATGTCATCGCGCACCGCCTCGCGCACGCTCTTGCCATTGCTAGGCAGAAACGGATATGCAATCACCGGATCAAGCTTGCTAACGTCGATCTGCAAAATTTGCTCATAGTTCGCGCCCTCGTCGGAGTAGTGAAATTTCGGCTCGGCGCGCAAATTTTTATCCGCCAAAAATTCCTTCGTGATCTCATCGACCGCGACGATACCGCTCTTGCCACCCGCTTCGATCGCCATATTGCAAAGCGAAAATCTACTATCCATATCCAGATGCTCCAGCGCGTCGCCGCAGAACTCCAAAGCCTTATAGCGCGCGCCGTCCACGCCGATGAGGCGAATCACCTCTAAAATCAGATCCTTGCCATATATGTGCGGTGCGGGCTTGCCGTGAAAAATTACTTTGATCGTAGGCGGTACTTTAAACCAATTCTTGCCCGTTATCATCGCAAAAGCAAGATCGGTGCTGCCCATACCCGTCGCAAAAGCCCCCAGCGCGCCGTGGGTACAGGTGTGGCTATCCGCGCCAATAATGACGTCGCCGGGCACTACGAGCCCTTTTTCAGGCATCAGCGCGTGCTCGATACCCATATCTTTTTCGTCGAAATAGTTTTTCAAATCGTGTTTGTAAGCAAACTCGCGTGAAATTTTAGCTTGGTTTGCGCTTAAAATGTCTTTCGTGGGGATGTAGTGATCCATCACGATCGCAAAGCCGTCCGGGTTGGCGAGCTTTTTCGCGCCGCTAAGCTCGAACTGCTTGATCGAAATCGGCGTCGTGATGTCGTTGCCGATAACCATATCAATGGCGCTTTCGATGATTTGTCCCGCAAAAACCGCCTCGCCCACGTGCTCGCTAAAAATTTTCTCCGTAATCGTCTGTCTCATAAAATCTCCTTCATATCGGTTAAATTTGCGCGATTTTAGCTAAAAAATCATAAATTTTTGCAATTTTATGTATAATTGAGCCGCAAGGAGCGAGACGATGGAAATTTTAGATATTTTTGCAAATCGCAGAAGTGTAAGAAAATACGCGCAGGGACCGCTTGAGGACGAGGCGCTGGATAAAATTTTAAAAGCGGGCCTGCTTGCGCCGTCGGGGCATGCACGCCGCCCGTGGGAGTTCATCCTCGTGCGCGACAAACGGATGCTTGAGCGACTAAGCGCGTGCCGCAGCAGCGGAGCGGATATGCTAAAACAGGCTGCGGCCGCGATCGTCGTGATCGCAGATGAGCAGAAGCAGGACGTCTGGATCGAGGACTGCTCGGTAGCGCTAGGCTACATGCACCTTGCCGCAAGCGCGCTAAATCTCGGCAGCTGCTGGGTACAGGTAAGGCTGCGCACCGCTGCGGACGGGCGCAGCTGCGAGGAGCTTTTGCGCGAGGCGCTGGGCTTTCCGCTAAATTTCAAAGCAGAAGCGATACTAGCCCTCGGCGTACCGCAACAGCGCCCGAGCTCGCACGATCTGCAAAAGCTAAATTTAAGCAAAATCCATAAAGAGAAATTTTAGCGCGTATGAAGTACCAAAACTTAATTCAAATTTGCGAGTATCTACGCGCCAAACGCTTCCTTTCGCACATTAAACGCGTAGGAGATAACCTTTTTAAAGTTTGCTTTGACGGCAATGAGACGCTGTTTTTTGATATGAATAAATCAGGCTGCAATATCCACGAAAATGACGCTTTTACCGAAGGTAAGGTTTACGCGGCGCCCTTTGATGTGCTACTTGCCAAGCGCTTCGTAAAATCGCGCATTACCTCCGTTAGTGTGCCAGAAAATAATAGAATTCTATGCCTTAGCGTAAGCCAAAACGCAAGCTACAAAACCCAAAGCTCAAATATCTACTTCGAATTTACCGGGCGATTTACCAACGTAATAATCACCGATGAAAACGATGTGATTTTAGAGGCACTGCGGCACTTCGAGACGGAATTTAGACAGATTAAGGTAGGAAGAAAACTCCGCCATCTGCCGCCTGCAAATATTAAAGAAGCCCCCGTGCCAAAAATTTCGGATTTTAAAGCATTTTTTCGCGCGGAATTTAACGCGCTAAATGCGGATCGCTTAAACTCGCTCAAATCCGCAAAAATCACGGTGCTAAATAAAAAGCTAGACTCGGTGCGCGAAGCTCTAAGCTCTTTGCAAAGCAGCGCCGAACTACTGCGAAGCGCCGAACTTTTAGGTGCGAAAGCTGCCTTGCTAAAAGAAAATATCTATAAAATTCCAACCAGCGCGCGAGAATTTACGCTGCAAAAAGGAGACGCCGAAGCGATAGAATTTAAGCTACAAAAGCCTGCAAGCGCCACTTTGGGTGAGCTTTACTCCGAGGCAAAGCGTATGCGCCAAAAGGCTGCTAATATACATATCGAAGAGCAAAATTTAAAGGAGAAACTCGCGTTTTACGAGAATTTAAAATCGCTCATTATCACCGC
>NZ_CALKTC010000005.1 GCF_937996225.1 uncultured Campylobacter sp.
TGAAAGATAACAATCTAACCGTCGATCATACTATGCACGGAGGGGTAACGCCCGTTATGTATTCTAGCTTTTGGAATGATACAAATACCACTCAAGAGCTTATAAAGCTAGGTGCGGATATACATAAAAAAGACGAATACAAGCTATCCGCTATGGCTTATGCGATAGAAAATAATGCTACCAAAGCAGTAAGACTACTTTTGGATAACGGCGTTAAATTTGAGGAGGTGAAGGCTATACAATGGTATCTGGACTGCCCTATCTATAAAATTATAAAGCTAAATATAATAGTAGATGAAAATGGGATACATAAAACTCATAATTTTGCAGATTGCATCGTGAGAAGAGACGGTCCAAAGGGTGACGTAGATAGTATCCTTTATTATGCCATAAGTAATGGTTTGACGGAGATTGCAGAAATAGCTTTTAAACAAGGGATGAAACCTGATCCAAAATATATACATACTTATTATATAAACTATAAGATGGCTAAAGATATATCGTTCCAGCATTCTGTTTATACAGAGCTAGTGGACTTGCTATATTATAAGCCGATGCTAGATTTATTAGTCAAATACAATATTGCGGGTATACCAACGCAAGAAGAATTTATAATGGTTCAGGAACAATGTTTAAATTCTTTACTCGGGACCATAAAAAAGAAAATATCTTACATAAATCATATGAACGATTACTGCTATGGAGAAAAGATTTTAGAATCATATGAATGGGCTCTTCGGGGGAGATGGGAAGTTAAAAATAACGAAGAAAAAGATAAAGGAACGGATAGATACTGGAAAGAAAAAGATTTTATAAAATTTTTCGGCTATATGCCGAATGATAAAAAATGTACTAAGCTAGAACCGGATATTAAAATATTGAATTTCTATAATATGAAAATAGATAGATATAAAGCTCTTTGCGGCAATGGGCTAAGCGATGAAGAGATTTTGCAAAAAAGCAGCCTAAAAGATAAAAATAGTACTGAGGCATTCGATATTGAGACATTTTTTAAATATTTAAATTTTGAGGAAATGATAGAGGAAGCGAAAGTGGAAATTCTACATAACGGCGAGAAAATAGATATAAAAGATTATGCCGAAATTCTAAGACAAGAAGCAGCTAAAAAACTAGATAGTAATCAATAAATTTGAAGGAGTAAAACTATATAGCATCAGAAATTAAGTGATATAGTGGGCAAAATTCTTCCAAAATTCTCATTAAAATTTCTTCCTGCCAGGCCGTAAAGCCTTAAATTAATCCAAATTTCACTATAATTAATCACTTCAATTTTAAAGGCTGCGAATGCTAAGCTTAGATGAAATTCGAAAAAATATCATCTTAAAACAAGGCGTGCATTATTTTGACTACACCGCTTCGGGGCTTGCTTATGAGCCTGTAGAGCGCGAGATAGTGGACGTTCTCAAAACCTACGCCAACACCCACTCCGATAGTAGCTCCAGCGCCATCATCACGCAGCGGCGCTACGAGGGCGCACGCGAGAGCCTAAAAAAGCTGCTGGGACTTGACGAGCGGTTTTATCTCATCGCCTGCGGACAGGGCGCGACGGCTGCGATCAAGAAATTTCAGGAGCTGCTTGGCATCTACCTGCCGCCTGCGACTAGAAGCGCGATCGGCGAGGCAAATTTACGCGCCGCGCAGCTTCCGCTCGTGCTCGTTTCGCCGTACGAACACCACTCAAACGAGCTTAGCTTTCGCGAGGGGCTTTGCGACTACCTGCGCGTGCCTCTTAGCGAGGGCGGAGAGATCGATCTGATTGCGCTTGAGCGCATACTAAAGCTTAACGCAGCACGCCGCATCATCGGCTCGTTTAGTGCCGCCTCAAACGTCACGGGCGTTATTAGCGATTATAAAAAGATCAGCGAGCTAATCAGAGCTGCGGGCGGCATCGTCGCCTTTGACTGCGCGGCGCTGAGCTCGCACGCAAATTTAGACTGCGATCATTTCGACGCGATTTTCCTCTCGTCGCATAAGTTACTCGGCGGACCTGCAAGCTGCGGGCTTTTGGCGATCAAAAAAGAGCTGCTTAACAGTGATGTGCCGACATTTGCTGCGGGCGGGACGGTCGCCTACGCTAGCCGCGAAGGGCACGTGTTTTTGAAAAATCCCGAGCAGCTAGAGGAGGGCGGTACGCCGCCTATCATCGGGCTTATGCGGGCAAATTTGGCTTATGCGCTGCGAAACGAGGTGGGCTTCGAGCAAATAAAAAGCGCCGAGGACGAGCTGGCGCGGCTTTTTGAGAGCGAGCTAACAGGCATTGACGAGATCATAAACTACGCTCCAAAGGGCGCGCCGCGGTTGCCGATAATTTCGTTTAACGTACGCGGCGTCTCGGCGTATGATTTCGCCGCGAGCCTTAGTAACGACTTCGGCATCCAGACGCGTGCGGGCGTGATGTGCGCTGGGCCGTATGCTCACGATCTGCTGGGTATCAAGGAGGGACGCATGCCAGAAAGTAAGCCTGGCTTCGTGCGCGTGAGCCTGCACTACACGCACACCGAGCAAGATGTGCTCTATCTAGTGGGCGCGATAAAATCCTGCATCAAAAAGCACCGCGAGCTTTGGGGCGAGGAAAAGGCGATGTATGAGATGTTCGGTGGGAAAATTTAAGCAGTGTAAGGCTAAAGCTCTGCCACTTTTTTTGAGCTTTCGAAATTTTATAAAATTCCGCACAGTTTTTAAAATTTATCGGAATTCCGCGCCGTCTCTTTAGAATTTTACGCGGGTTTTGCGCCGCAGAATTCTTACTATCGTTCTGCCTTTGCGCCGCAGACAAAATAAACAACACGCTCTGCGGAGAATTCCGCCTATAAATTTGCAGGCAAATTCCGCAGAGTTAAAATTTAGAATTTTAAATTGTGGAATTTCAAAATCCCGTTAGCTGTATTCGCGGCTAAGCATTAAAATTTCTTAGCAATGGAATTTTAAAATTTCACACTGCGCCGCTAGGTAAAGCCCTGCCTGTAAATTTCAAAATTTCAAGACGCAAATTTTTGCGCCCTGTTTCGCCGGGCACGCCGCGCTAGATGGTTTGCAGTGAAAATTTCAGGCAGAAATGAAATTTATTAGTGCCGCGCGAATAAAATTCTAAAGCAAAATTAAGCCTATCCGTACTTCGCGCAGAATTACTCCAGTCCCAAAAACGCGCCGTCTTCAAATCCGAAATAGATCCTCTCGCCCGCGCTCCAGCGCCGCTCATCCTGCGCCGTGACGCATTTTAGCAGCACGTCGCCTGCTTTGATCTTGATGAGTAGAGAGGAGCCGTACTGAAGCGAAACCGAGTGCAAAATCCCCGCGAAGCAATGCTCAAACGGGCTTTGGGATAATAAAATTTTACTCGGATTTATCGCGATTTTGCGAGCGCGTGCGAGCCCCTTTTCAAGGCGCAGCGAAATTTCGTCCGAAAATTTTAAAACCCCGTCTTGCACTTCAAAGATATTTTTGTATTCAAACTCGCATATCTTGCCGCGATGCAGAAATACGCTTCTTTGCGCGATCGCGCTGAGCCATTTCTCGTCGTGGCTGGCGATGATAAAACCGCAGCCGTAGCGGCTTCGCATAAATAAAATCGCGCGCGCAAAGAGCTTGGAGGCGGCAAGATCGAGGCTGTTGGTCGGCTCGTCGAGCAGATAGAGCTTCGCGCGCTGCGCCAAAGCGAGCGCAAACGCGATGCGCTGCGTCTGCCCCGAGCTAAGCTCGAAATGCTTCTTCGATAAAAAACCTCTATCAAGCCCTGTTAAGCCGAGCGCCTCATCAACCCGCTCGTCAAATTCCGCAAGCGCGCCGCGGCTTTTGAGCGCAAATTTAAAATTTTGCTCTACGCTGCGTTTTAAAAGCACGGGTTCGGGCAGCAGCAAGCAGGTCTGCCGCAGCGTCTGCAAAGAGGGCGCCTGCTGCCCCCAAAGCTCCACGCTGCCGCTGCTTGGACGCTGCAAAAAGGATAAAATCCGCAGTAGCGTGGATTTGCCGCTGCCGTTGGAGCCCAAAAGCGCCGTGATGCCGCTCGTATTTAGATCAAGGCTAGGGATATTTAGAATTTCGCTCCGCCCGTAGCGCAGCACTAGATCTCGCACCGAGATCAGCTCGCTATCGGGTACAGATCGCGCGGCGGCGGAATTCTCACTCGCGAAATTCTTTCTCGCAGAATTCTCACTCGCGAAATTCTCGCTCTTGGAATTTTTACCCGTAGAATTTGCGCTAATGGAATTCTCGGTTGCAGAATTTTTACTCTTAAAATTTCCCACGGCAAAATTTACGCGCGTAGAATTTATGTCCGTAGAATTCTCGGCGGCGGAATTTGCGTCCGTGAAATTTTCGCTCATAAAATTTTCGCGCTCTCGCTCCGCCCGGTTTTTGTCCGTGAAATTTTTGCTCGGACGCTTTAGCTTATCTGCATTCATCGATCTAGCCTTTTTAGCGCATGGATGGCTAAATTTACCGCAAACGCTATTAAAATTAGCACCAGCGCGAGCGCTATACCCATCGCAAACTCGCCCTTGTTGGTCTCAAGCGAGATCGCCGTGGTGATCGTGCGGGTGAAATATTTGATATTGCCGCCGATCATCATCGCTACGCCCACCTCCGCGACGATCCGCCCGTAAGCGGTGGCGATGACGACCAGTAAGCCGTAGCGTAGCTCGTAAAGCACGCAAAGGATTAAATTTAGCGGGCTTAGGCGGTAGTTCATAATGTTTAGATAGTGCTTTTTGTCCATATTTTCGATGACGCTGGCGCTTAGCGAGACGATGATAGGGAGTGCCAGCACAAACTGCCCGAGCATTACCGCTTTGAGCGTAAAAAGCAGCCCCAGCTCGCCCAAAGGGCCGTTTCTGGATATGAAGGCGTAAAGGATCAGTCCTATCGCCACCGTGGGCATCGCAAGCGCTACGTCGCTTAAAAGCCTAAGCGTTCTGCGAGCGCGAAATTCGTAAAATCCGAGGATAAATCCTATCGGAAAGCCGATTAAAATCGCAAAAAGTATCGAGATGCTCGAAGTATAAAGCGTCGCTTTGATCGCCGAAAATGTCTCCGCATCGCCGCTAAGAAGCAGCCCGAATGCGCTTAAAATTCCTTCTAAAATAAAGTCCAAGATTGTGTCCTAAATGTTCTATTCTGGCAAATTTATATGCTATAATAGCATATTTTTTAAAGGAGATAACATGAAAAAAATATTTTTTGTTTCGCTCGCTCTTAGTGCGAGCCTTTTTGCCGCCGATAACGATTTGGTGATGGCAACTACAACGAGCACCGATAATACGGGCTTGCTAGACGCTATCTATCCTGCGTATAAGGCGGAAACCGGCGTCGATATCAAATGGACGGCGGTAGGCACAGGTGCTGCTCTAAAGCTTGGCGAAAACTGCGATGCGGATATACTTTTCGTGCATTCGCCGAAGGTCGAGAAAGAATTTGTAGAAAAAGGCTTCGGTGTTGATCGCACGCCCGTTATGTATAATGATTTTATCCTCATCGCCGATAAATCGATCGCGCCTAAATTTAAAGGCAAGGATCTTAAGGGCTCGTTTGAGCTGATCAAGGCTGAGAAGATTAAATTTTTCTCTCGCGGAGACAAATCTGGCACCGATAACAAAGAGAAAGGAATTTGGAAAAAGGTTGAGGGCGCCGTGCCTGAAAACGAGGCGTGGTATAACCAAACCGGTCAAGGTATGATCGCTACGATCAACGCAGCTGCCGAGCAAAAGGGCGTGACTTTTACCGATCGCGGCACCTACATCAAATACGAGGACAATAAAAAGGGCAATCCAGATATGGTTATCATCAACGAAGGCGATAACGATCTGAAGAATTTTTACTCCGTAATAGCGGTCAATCCGAAGCACTGCCCAAAAGCCGACTATGAAAACGCGCAGCGCTTCATCAAATGGATCACTAGCGAGAAGGGGCAGAAGTTCGTGGGCGATTTCAAGCTGCTAAATAAGCCGCTTTTCACCCCTGATGCGAATACTCGCAAGAACTAGCTCTAGCTAAATAAGGCTAAATTTAAAGCCCAAAGGCAAAGCATCGCCTTTGGGCTTTTGCTTTTTCATAATTCAATCTGCGCGCCTTTAAATTTAGCTCTTTTGCCTCTAAATTTAGCGGGCGTTTTTTACCGCGTCTTTTTACGATACATTTTTTACTTTCTCGCCATACGTTTAAATTTATCGCAGCTTCGTTTGTCTGTAATAGGCTTAAAATTTCAGCTATATTTGGGATCAGTGGGGATAAATTTCAGTCGCGTTCGGATATGCTCTAATGTCTAGCGAGATTTATACAGCGCAAAATTTAGTAGTATTTATGTGTGACTCAAAATTTTAGTTTGTTGGGAATTTAATTTGAAGTAGCAGTTAAGCTCGGGCGTATGAAAAACGCCCGAGTCTGTGAAGCTATGAAATTTTATGTGCGGTTTATGGGGTCGCTTCTGCCGCGCGCCGGTAAAATTACTTTTCAAGTGCAGGCAAAACTACCGAGCGCGCGGTTATAAATTTCACTTTTCGTGTGAGCGAACTATTCGACTTCGGCGTCGATGACGTCGTCGTCTTTTTTACCGCCGTTTGAGCCAGAGCTTTGCGATCCGCCTTGCGCGCCCTGATTTGCGCTGGCAGCCTTGTATAGATCCTCGGCGACCTTGCTTAGGGCTTCTACTTTAGAGTTTATCGCTTCCTTGCTCGCGTTTTCATCCTTTAGCACGGCTTTTAGATCATTTAGCGCGCCCTCGATCTTAGCGCGTAGATCGCCCGGCACCTTCTCGCCCATCTCGCTTAGGCTCTTTTCGGTTTGATGTGCGATGCTGTCGGCTTGGTTGCGCGCTTCGACGGTCTCTTTGCGCTTGTTGTCTTCCTCTTTGTGAAGCTCGGCATCCTTTACCATCTTATCGATTTCGGCATCGCTTAAGCCGCTTGAGCCGGTGATGCGGATATCGGTTGCTTTGCCGGTGGCTTTGTCTTTTGCCGAAACGGTTAAGATTCCGTTCGCATCGATGTTGAATTCCACCTCGATCTGCGGCACGCCGCGAGGAGCGGGCATGATACCTTCAAGATTGAAATTTCCGAGCGATTTGTTATCTTTCGCAAACTCGCGCTCGCCCTGCAAGACGTTGATCGTAACGGCGCTTTGGTTATCCTCTGCTGTCGAGAAGGTTTGAGATTTTTTCGTAGGTATCGTAGTTCCCTTTTCGATGATCTTGGTCATAACGCCGCCTAGGGTTTCGATGCCGAGGCTTAGCGGAGTCACGTCGAGTAGTAGCACGTCTTTTACGTCGCCTTTGATGACCGCGCCTTGGATTGCAGCGCCGATCGCTACGACTTCATCAGGGTTTACGCTCTTATTTAGTTCCTTACCGAAAGCCTTTTTGACCTCCTCTTGCACTAAAGGCACGCGCGTCGAGCCGCCCACCATGACGACTTCTTTTATGTCGTTCATGCTTAGTCCCGCGTCGCTTACAACCTTTTTAAGCGTGCTTATGGTCTCATCTACCAAAGAATCGATCATGCTTTCAAATTTAGCTCTAGTGATAGTTTTCATCAGGTGCTTTGGACCTGTGGCGTCAGCAGTGATGAAAGGTAAATTTACCGTCGTTTCCATCGCGCTGCTTAGCTCTTTTTTTGCGTTTTCCGCAGCCTCTTTTAGGCGTTGCATAGCCATGACATCGCCGCGCAAGTCGATGCCTGTTTCAGATTGAAATTCTGAGGTTAAAAAGTCGATCAGTTTGTTATCGAAATCATCGCCGCCCAAAAATGCATTACCGCCGGTAGCTAAAACCTCTACAACGCTATCGCCGGTTTCTAGCACAGTTACGTCGAACGTACCGCCGCCCAGATCGTAAACTACGATCTTTTCGGATTCTTTTTTATCCAGCCCATACGCAAGCGCTGCTGCGGTCGGCTCGTTGATGATACGAAGCACGTTTAGGCCCGCGATTGTTCCTGCTTCTTTTGTAGCCTTTCTTTGGCTATCGTTGAAATATGCAGGCACGGTTATGACCGCATCGACAACCGGCTCGCCCAAAAACGCCTCAGCATCCTCTTTTAGCTTGATTAGCACCTTGGCTGAAATTTCTTGCGGCGTATAAACCTTGCCCGCGATCTCTACCGCGCACGCGCCATTTCGGTCGATGATCTTATACGGTAGGCGCTTTTTAGCTTCCTGCGCATTTTTTTCATTCATCATAAGACCCATGATGCGCTTGATCGAGTAGATCGTCTTTTCCGGGTTAGTGACGGCTTGGCGTTTAGCGCTGTCGCCTACTAAAACCTCGCCCTTGTCGGTGAAAGCGACTACCGATGGAGTGGTGTTTTTGCCCTCTTTGTTCGGTATGATCTTGCTCTCGCCGCGCTCGAATATGCTTACGCACGAGTTTGTTGTTCCTAGGTCGATGCCTATGACTTTTGCCATTTGTTATCCTTTGTGTTGAATTTAAAATTTTAAAATTTGAGCGATTATTTCGCCACTACTACCATAGCGGCGCGCAAAACGCGCTGCTTATACATATAGCCTTTTTGATAGACCTGAACTATATCGCCCGAGTTTGCACCCGCTGCCTCGATCATCGAGATCGCGTTATGCACGCTAGGATCAAATCCCGCATCCGTCGCTATCGGCACGATACCGTATTTTTCAAAAGTCTTTGTAAAAAGGCTTAGACATTGTTTTACGCCAACTTCGATTTTATCCGCAAGCTCATTACCTTCCACATCAATTTTGGCGGCTTCCTCAAGCGCGTCGATTATCGGCAGCAGATCCTTCGCAAAGCTCTCGCTAGCGTAAGCAACAGCGCTATCTTTTTCCTTTTCCAAACGTTTTTTTAGATTTTCAAAATCCGCATTGGCGCGGTAAAATTTATCGGTAATCTCACTTAGCTCGTTTTGAAGCTTTTGTATCTGCGCATCGGTATCGTCGCATGTCTGCGCCTCTTGTGGCTCGCTCGCCTCTGACGCGCACTGCTCGCAAACCTCTTTTTCTTCACTATCGCACGCTGCGTTTTTATCGCCGTGCTCTTTAAATTTATGGCTCATGCTACTCCTTTAGCGTAGTTAAAAAATTTCTCGTAATTCTCGTAAACGCTGCCTGCGCAGATCATCGTAGCGTCCTCGCCTTCGAATTTTACGGGGCGTTTGATCCCCATAAATCCGTGCTCGAAGTAGGGCGCGAAGATCAAATTTTTAGTAAAATTTACGGCGATCGAGGGGTTAAGTAAAATTTTAAACCGCTCGTCTTTGAAAATTTTATACGCTACGACCTCGTTACAAAGAAATTCGATTTTAGAATTTTTTAGCTCTTTGATTTTGGTGCTAAGCTCGCGCAGACCGATCTGCATCGAAGCTAGCTCCAAATCTCCGAGTGAAATTCCTATTAAATTTGATAGGAATTTAAAAACTCTAAAATCGTATTTTAAGATAATCTCATCCGTTCTAAATGTAAGGATTATGAAACGATCATCGTGATTGATGACTTCGCTTAGGGCTTCGTTTTCGGCGTTGAAAATCATACAGTAAATTTCAAAATCCTCAAGCACCGCTTCTAGCTCGCGAGCATCGTCTATTTTCAACTCATCGTCGAAGCTAAGTCTAGCGCGCCAGTAATCCTGCATCGTCGCAACTGTGGGGATTCTACCACCGCTTACATGAAGCTGCGTCAAAGCCCCCTCGTCGCTTAAACGCTTAAAATAAATTCGAATGCTAGACGCTGACATCGCTACGCCCATACGCTCACCCAGCTCGGAAGATCCGATCGGGGTGTTGCTATCGAGATAGGCGGAAATGATGGATTCCAGGATCATATCACGTTTATTCGTTTTCACTTTTAGCACTCTTTCGGTAAGATTGCCAGTATTATACAACATTGAGTGGCAATATGTCAAGGTTTTTATATAAATTTTATAAAATTTTAGCAATCAAGTCCTGAGTTTGCTAAATTTTAACTATGATTTTTGAGGTGAGCGTAATTCTTGGAATTCTTGGAATTCTTGGAATTCGCCACGGCGCCGTCGCGGTAGAATTTTATCGTATTTTTCGTATCTATAAACACAAATTTTACCGCATAGCTGATTTAGGGCTTCTCTGTATGCGACAGATAAATTCTATTTTGCAAAAATAGTATTAACAGTATAGCTGCAAATTCCGTAGTTACCAGCTAAAATTTTGTCATTTGCTGAAATGCTGAAAATGTGAAGTTAAATGCTAAAAAAACGCAAAATCCCCGCAGAAATGGCGTGCAAGCTAGACGAAAGTGCTAGGCAAGCAAAGCGATGCAAGAACTCGCAAAGCTCAAAATTTTACTTGCTAGCGTAAATTTAAATATACTTTAACGAATAGAAGTGTAAAATACGCCTCAAATTTCAACGATCAAGGGTTTTTATGCTAAAAGACATCTTCCTTTTCGGCGGTTTAATTTCTTACGACCACACTTTTATCTACCTTTTTTACTTCTTTTTGGTCGTCGCTATCATCGTAGCCGTCGTGCTTTGCTCCACTCGCTCGCTTCAGCTTGTACCCCACGGTATGCAAAACATCGCCGAAGCCTACTTAAGCGGCGTGCTAACGATCGGTAAGGATGCTATGGGCAGCGAGGAACAAGCCAAAAAATATCTTCCGCTAATCGCAACATTGGGATTTGTGATATTTTTTAGTAACGTTATCGGCTTGGTGCCGGGCTTTGAGTCGCCGAGCGCGAGTTTAAATTTAACCCTTTCGCTTACGCTTTGCGTTTGGTTGTATTACCATTTTGAGGGCGTTCGCGAGCACGGCGTGATCAACTACCTAAAGCACTTTATGGGCCCGGTGAAAATCCTAGCGCCGTTTATGTTCGTCATAGAGATCGTCTCGCATTTTTCGCGCGTCGTATCGCTTTCTTTCCGACTTTTCGGAAACATCAAAGGCGACGATACCTTCCTGCTAGTTATGCTTACTCTCGCTCCTGCGCTAGTGCCGATGGTACCGTTTGCGCTGCTTACTTTTATGGCGATTTTGCAGACTTTCATTTTCATGGTTTTAAGCTACGTTTATCTAGCGGGCGCCGTGATCGTCGATGAGCATTAATTTTAAGCGAAATTTCTTATACTTCCTCGTGGGTGCGTCGTTCGGATTGATTTTCGTCGGCGCATTCGTCTTTTTTGCCTATCCGTCATTTTATTTTTTGGGGTTAAAATTCCTCTTCATCTGCACTGCTCCGGGCGTGATATGCGTCATCATTACCTGCTTGATGGTCGATGTTTTCGATCTGAAAGAAAAGCTCCTTAGCGGCGGCGAATAGAATCTATCCGATTAAATTTTAAAATTTGGCTGCGCCGTGTGCCGCTACAAGCGAGTATTAAAGCAAAAAATTGTAAAATTACGCGAAATTTTTATTCTAAAAGGTTAAGTTAATGTTTGAAATCGTGATCGGCCTGGAGGTACACTGCCAGCTAAATACTAAAACCAAAATTTTCTGCTCCTGCCCCACGAGCTTTGGAGACGAGGCAAATTCGCACGTCTGTCCGACCTGCCTGGCGCTTCCGGGCGCTCTTCCCGTGCTAAACGAGGAGGCGGTTAAAAAAGCCATCAGCTTCGGCACCGCCGTCAATGCGACGATCAATCGCAAGTCGGTATTCGACCGCAAAAACTACTTCTATCCCGACCTTCCCAAGGCGTATCAAATTTCGCAGTGGACGATCCCGATCGTCGAGCACGGCGAGCTTTTCATAGCCGCGGACGGACAGAGCAAGCGCATCGGCATTACGCGCGCGCACCTAGAGGAGGATGCGGGCAAAAATAATCACGAAGGCTCGCGCAGCCTGGTCGATCTAAACCGTGCTGGCACGCCGCTACTCGAGATCGTAAGCGAGCCCGATATGCGCTCTGCGGACGAGGCGGTCGCGTATCTAAAAAAACTCCACAGCATTTTGCGCTTTTTAAATATCAGCGACGCAAATATGCAAGAAGGCTCGTTTCGCTGCGACGTAAACGTCAGCATCCGTCCGCAAGGCGAGCAAAAGCTCTACACGCGCGTGGAGATTAAAAATTTAAACTCCTTTAAATTTATCCAAAAGGCGATCGAGTTCGAGATTGAGCGTCAGATCGAAGCGTGGCAGGACGGCAAATATGATCAAGAGGTCGTGCAAGAAACGCGCCTTTTCGACACCGCTAAGTTTATCACCAAACCGATGCGTAGTAAAGAAGACAGCGCCGAGTATCGCTATTTCCCCGATCCTGACCTGCTAACCGTGATCGTGGATGACGAGATGCTGGCTGCTGCGCAGCAGATCCCCGAGCTGCCGGATCAGAAAAAAGCACGCTACGTCCGCGAGCTGGGTGTTAAAGAAAAAGACGCCGAGATCATAATCTCCACCTACGAAAACGCGCGATTTTTTGAGGATCTGATCGCGGCGGGACATGAGCCTAAACTTTGCGTCAGCTGGCTTACCGTCGAGCTTGCGGGCAGGCTCAAAAACGGCGTTACGATCGAGGACTCGCCCGTAGGTAGCGCGAAGATGAATGAGCTTTTAAGCGCGATCGAAGGCGGCGCAGTGTCGCAAAAGGCCGCCAAAGAGGTGCTTGATTATCTAATGGAGCACGACGAGGCGGTAAGCTCGGTCATCGACAAGCTAGGCTTGAGGCAGGTAAGCGACGACGGCGCGATTTTGGAGATTATAGAGCGCGTGATGAGCGAAAACGAGGACAAGGTCGCAGACTATCGCGGCGGCAAGGACAAGCTATTCGGCTTCTTTGTAGGTCAAGTGATGAAAGAGGGTAAGGGCGCATTTAATCCTGCGAAGGTGAACGAGCTTTTAAAACAGAAGCTGGGCTGATTTCGCAGCTTTTGCGGCAGCAAACGGCGAATTAAAGGCGGGGCGCGATGCATGCGATAGATGAAGCTCTTAGGGATAAAATTTTAAATCTGCTCGCAGCGTTTTGCTTCGAGCTAAAGCTTTCGCGCGCCAATGACGAAGGCTTTTGCGTGTTATAATTTCATTCGGTGCGATCTTGGTGGCTACCCGCTCTGCCTCACACACGTTTTGTTCTTTTGAGCTCGTTTTTTCTCGTGCAGGTCGTTTGTGTCGAGTGTCGGTCTGCGACGGAGGGGTTTAAGAAGCGCGTCCGTTAGGAATTTTACTTACGGCTACCGTCAAAGTGCGGCAAAGCTCTCAGGGAATGCGTAAAATTACTCTGCCTGAGGGAGCAAAAACGGCAACTCGGGTGCGCGGATAGGATCGAATACGCAGGGTCGAATTTGAGTGGCGAGTCGATGTGTAGGCTAAATTTAATCAATCGCTGCGTCGGATACGCGTGCCTCAAACCTTGCGCCAAACGATAACGTGGCGAGCGACCGCAGATCATCTAGGTCCAAAGCACGCCTTGATAGATTTAAGCGGATTTAAAAGCGCGATTTGCGATCGGGCGTCTGAGTAAAATTTTTAAAAATTTGATTTGCCTTGGCGATGCACAAGTGAAATTTAAAACGTATAATGGAGTTTCAAAATCCTCATTCGTTCACTGCCGCGCCTTTTGTGAAAGTGTTTTTTGACGGAGGAGCAAAACCTTAAAAGTATGAAATTTTAGTAAGGTAAATTTTAAAAAAAGCAAAGTTTTTGCTGAGTAAATTTCAAAAGCGCGAAATTTTAACGAGACGAAATTTTGACGAGATGGAATTTCAAAAAGCGAATTTTAAAGCGTGGCTTCGACTAGCATTTGTGCAGGCTCATGTCGGCGCTTTTGGGCTAAATTTTCAAAAAGCGGGAATTTCAAGAGAATGAAATTTGAAAAACCGCAAATTTGCGAATAAATTTTTAAAAAGGAACATAATGAAAATCGCGGTTATCGGCGCGGGCAAATGGGGTAGCGCGCTTTTTGACGCGCTTAGCGCGAAAAACGAATGCGTCATCACTTCGCGCACGCCAAGGCAAATTCCGCATTTTGTAAGCGTGAGCGAGGCATTGGAGTGCGAAGCGCTCGTTTTCGCGCTCGCAGCGCAGCAAACCGCGCAGTGGCTGGATCAAAATTTCACTTACAAAAATCAAAAAATTCTAGTCGCTTCCAAGGGCATTGACGTGGCTAGCGGTAGGTTTTTAAACGAAATTTTTGAAGCGTACGTTGCACGCGGCAATCTTGCTTATCTATCAGGTCCGTCGTTTGCCACCGAAGTCATGCAGAAGCTGCCTTGCGCGCTCGTCGTAAGCTCGTGTAACGAAAATCTAGCCGAACTTTTCGCAAGCGCCTTCCCTGTCTACATCAAGACCTACACGAGTGGCGATATCATCGGCGCAGAGGTGTGTGGCGCTTATAAAAATGTCATTGCCATCGCTAGCGGCGTTTGCGATGGGCTGGGGCTCGGCAATAACGCTAGAGCGAGCTTGATCGCACGCGGCATCGTAGAGATCGCGCGCTTTGGCAAGTTTTTCGGCGCGCGAGACGAGACCTTTTTGGGCTTAAGTGGCGTGGGTGATCTGTTTTTGACCGCCTCGAGTGCGCTATCGCGAAACTACCGCGTGGGACTAGGGCTTGCGCGCGGCAAAGGGCTCGAAGAAATTCTGCGTGAGTTGGGCGAGGTCGCCGAGGGCGTGGCTACGACCGAAGCGGTCGTAAATATCGCGACAAAGCACAAGATCTACGCTCCGATCGCTACCGAGGTCGCGCAAATTCTGCGTGGCAAGGATGTAAGAGCGAGCCTAAAAGACCTGCTTCGCAAAAAATGAGCCGTACGACGGAATTCTCTCGCTAAATTTTAGTGGTAAATTCGGTCTGTATAGTTTTGATTTATCCGCTATGTTTGTGAAATTTAGTTGCTGGTTTGCGGATTTTGGTCGTTGTCCGTTTGGATCTGCTTACGCGGCTTTGCCCGATAATTTTATGGGCTTGATTTTCGCCTTGCGGCTTCGCGCATCTGATACGACGCAAAATCGCAGCAAAATGGCGCTTGTATACGATGTGGCGTAGCGGCTTTGACTTAAAATTTAGCTTTAAGCTTGAGTGCGAAATTTTAAAATGAGATCGTAAAATTTTAAAACATTTAAGATGGGTCGCAGGTGGTTGACGGCCGAGGGTGGAACGGACTGCCCGTCTGCGACCGGGTAGATCAAAATTTTTGATGTGTCAGATTTAAAAATTAAGGCGTAGTATTTTTTCTTTAGATGAGGCGGAAAGGCATAAATTTTGAAAATATTCAAGACAGATGATGTGTAGTTTCGATAAATTTTTAGTGCTTGCAAAGGAGCGGACTATTCGTCCGCGACTGCAGCAAGTAGTAAAAATTTATCAAAAATCCATAGCGAATGGGGAATTAACAAGATGGAAAAATACGAAGGCTACAATCTCAGGCTACGCGACGCTCTCGTCGGCGTACAGTTTCTATTCGTCGCGTTCGGCGCGCTCGTGCTGGTGCCGATCTTAACGGGGCTTGATACGTCCGTGGCGCTGTTTACGGCGGGCATCGGCACGCTGCTGTTTCAGCTCATCACGCGCAAACACGTCCCGCCGATCTTTCTCGCATCCAGTTTCGCGTTTATCGCGCCGCTAAGCTTTGGCGTGAAGGAGTGGGGCATCGCCGCGACTATGAGCGGAGTGATCGCGGCGGGGCTTTTTTACGTGGTTCTAAGCCTGCTCATTAGGCTCAAAGGCGAGGGCTTTTTGCATAAAATTTTACCGCCCGTGGTCGTCGGTCCCGTCATCATGACGATCGGCCTCATCCTCTCGCCCGCGGCCGTAAATATGGTCATGGGCAAGGGCAAGGAGGCGCTCTACACGCAAGGGCAGTCGCTCACTATCGCGCTCATATCGCTTTCGGCGGTTATCGTCGTGATGATGTTTGGCCGCGGTATGCTGCGCCTCGTGCCGATACTTTGCGGCATCGCGGCGGGATACTGCGCGTCGCTGTTTGTCGGGATCGTGGATTTTACGCCGATTTTAAACGCGCCGTGGTTTGTGCTGCCGCATTTCACCGCGCCGGTTTTTAAGCTCGAAGCGGTGATCTACATGGTGCCTATCGCCATCGCGCCCGCGATCGAGCACATCGGCGATATGCTTGCGATCAGTAACGTCACGAAGGAAAATTTTCTCAAAAACCCGGGACTTAAAAGCACTCTGCTCGGCGACGGACTCGCGACGTCGCTAGCAGGCTGCTTTGGCGGCCCGCCGAACACCACCTACTCCGAGGTCACGGGCGCGGTCAGTATCACAAAGGCCTATAATCCCGCCATCATGACCTTTGCCGCGCTTGCGGCGATACTGCTAGCTTTCGTGGGTAAGCTCGGCGCCGCGCTCTCCACGATCCCCGCTCCCGTCATCGGCGGCATTATGTTGCTGCTTTTCGGTATCATCGCTAGCGTGGGCATGGAGACTCTGATCAAAAACGACGTGGATCTAGCCGAGCCGCGCAATATGATCATCGTCGCGCTCATCTTCGTCTGCGCGATCGGCGGCATGGTGCTGGATTTTGGCGCGATGAGCTTTAGCGGCGTTGGACTTGGCGCGCTTATCGGCATCACGCTAAATTTGGTTCTGCCAAAGACCAAGCATTTTGACGGATACTGAGTTAAATTTGCGCGAAGCTTGCGTCGTTTCGCCCGGTTACGGATAAATTTGAGCTAAAATTTCGGCATCAAATTCATCTGCAGCTTTTTACCGCGCCATAAATTTTAAAATTTCCCCCGCAAACGCTTTTAAATTTCTAACGTTTTAAACTAGCAAGATATATAATTGCCTTATGAAAAAGGCGAATAATTTAAGCAAATTTGATAAAAAGGCGCTAAAGCTCCTCTTTGCGGTGCTTTTCGTGCCGCTCTTCGTCTCGCTCGTTTTTATCTATGAGCTATCGGTGTATGATAGCTCGCGCGAGCTGCCCGCGGACGCGCAAAAGATCGGCCGCAGCGATTATTATAATATCGGCGGTAAAATTTATCTACGCTCTTGGAATCTCGCTCCTTACGAGCTGGAGGGCGGCGCGGACGCGGCGAGCTTTCGCGCGCTTGATACCGGCAGATACTCCTACACAAACGTCGGTATGGACGCTAGTAGCGTATTTTGCGGCGCTCGCAAGATGTCGGGACTGGATCCCGCGCGCACGCAAAAGATCGGCTCCCGCTACTACAGCGACGGACGCGTGAGCTACTTCTGCTCGGACGTCACGCAGCGCACGGGCGGCGCAATAAGCTACATTTGCAAAGTATTTTTACATGCGTTTGGGCTCTCCAAATGGCCGCAGGAGTACAACTATCCATACGCTAGACTCGATACCAGCGCGCCCATCTCGCCGCTGACTGAGAGCCCTTACGTCGCCACCGACGGCGAGCGGGTATTTTACGAGGGTAAAATTTTAGTGGGCGCCGACGCAAAAAATCTAAAACAGATAAGGCGAAAAATCATATACGAAGATGGCCCCGAGCTGCCCGCGCACTTTCGCCTGATCGATCGGTGGCTAAGCGACGGACGCAGCGTTTATGCGGACGGCGAGAGGCTAAATTTCACGCCTAGCGAGCGGATGTATCTCGTGGAGCCAAACGCCGGCATAGAGTTTCTTTATGATCCAAAGGCGGGCGCGGTGCTGATGAACGGCGAGAGATTTGACCCCGCAAACGAGCCCTATACGCCGCTAAATTTTCAGGGCAGGCATCAAGAATACATGCTGTTTGCGAGCAAAAACGGCATATTTTATCTAAGCAAGGATAAAATTTTAAATCGTCCGCGCGGCAGCGGCGCCGAGGGCCGGCTCAAAGACGCGCTTTGGTACGTTTATTATAAATTTGGCGCAGACGCCAGCCGGCTAAGCGCGCTAAAAAGGGCGGGCGACAATCCGTTTAAAGGCGCCGTGCGGCAGATCTCGGAGAAGCTTTTTAAAGACGATGCGGGATTTTACTATCTAAATTTCTACTCGCATAGCGTTTACGTCACGGGTCGCAGCGGCAGGCATCTGGATAAGCGGACGAATTTCATCGAGCTGCGAAAGATCACGCTTGAGGTACACGACGATGAGGTGATGGCGCAGGTCGCGGACGAGGCGGCGCGAAACCCCGAAATGTCGCAGCAGGTCTTTACCGCACAGGACGTGGAGTATGAAAACGGCGCGGCCTTTTATATGTATTGCCTCGCGGCGGTTTTGTTACTCGGGGCTTGGATTTATAGCTACCTTAAAAAGCGCAGCTTGCGACGCGGCTAAATTTAGCGGTACGGCGGAAGGTAAATTTAGAGCGAGACAAAAATACTGACGTCGTGTTACTCAACGTACCCTTGGCTACGGAAGATAAATTTAAGAGCGGGACGACACGGCGGAGCAGTAAATTTAAGATAGTATTGCGGTTGCCAGCGCAGCAATGCGGCAAATTTATGCGCGCTGTGATTGCGAGTACAGCAAGTGTAAGTAAAGAGAGACGGCTCTACCATATTTTTAAAGCGTTCCATTATGGGTAAGGCATCATGGCGGTGGGATGTGATAAACGGGCCATAAAAGCTACAGGTATTACATTGTATGTCGGCGCGCAATAATGAGGCGGCGGGAGATAACGGGACTCGGTATAAAGTGGCAAATAAGATGTACAAAGCAAGCTTTGTGGCTTTTGCTTTTTGAGACCTATTTAATTTCGCCGTGCGAGGGTTATTGAGGCATGGTGAGCTCCATTAAATTTAAAGGCGAGACGGGAAAGACGTCGTTTTTGCTTACGACGATGGGCGCGTGCTGAAGTACCGCTTTGGCGGCACACTTTGTTCTAAATTTCATAGCGTCTGTTGGCTTAGGCTCGCGCCGTATATAATTTTAGTGGCAAAACGAGCGTAAAATTCCATGCTGTATTTGCAAAGAAGCACGCAAACTAAGGTATTGTGTTAGACCTAGCGAGCGTCGATGTCGTACCGCTTCGGCAAAATTTCATTTTCAGTATTTTTTGTATCTCATTTGTGCTTATATGCTCGAGTGTTGCTTCGGCAAAATTTTATTTGCTAAACGCGCACTGCCTACTTATCGCCACATTTGTTCGCACTGGGCAATTATTGCTTCGTCTATATCTCCTAAGGCGCGCAGCATTTGAATAGTAAAATCAATAAATGCGTTTCCGTTTGCGGTGATCATTTTACCGTCTACTACGGCTTCGCGACTTGTTTGTATAAAGGCATGCTTATTTTTGTATTTTGGCAAATTAACGATGTCTGCTAGACTATTTGCGGTGTGATGGCAGTCATTTAGCGCTCCTGCCGCCGCTAAGAAATACGCCCCGTCGCAAATACCGCCTACCACCTTGCCTTGTTGTTTAAATTCCTCTATTAAATTAGCAATTTTTGAGGCGTTTTCGCTAGGCAGTTCGCGCCATGAATTTCTAGCGCCGATTAACACGATTGCCGCGGCATCTGGCGAAATTTCATCTATTGTTAAATCAGGTTTTGCGCGTAAAGCTCCGAACGATACTTTCTCGTTTTTATCGGTTGAGGCATAAAGGATGCTATAGTCCGTGAAATATCGTAGTGCGGGAGCCAGTAGCGAAGCCTCCCAGTCGGCAAAGCCGTCTAAAATAACGATTACTAAAGTTTTCATAAAGTCTCCTTGAATAACCTACACTACTCAGTTCGGTTCGCATATCAAACTAAGCAAAATCGTAGAATTTATAAAATTTTTTAGAATTCCGCTTTGGATTTAGAACGGAATTCTATGATTTTTCAGGTACGCGCGATAACATCGCTTTAAAAAGCCCCGCCACCTCGGCGTGTCGCTAGATCGCTATATCTGCGTTTTGTTCTAGCTCTCGATATAGGTCTTGAGTTTGCGGCCGATCTTTGGGTGTTTTAGCTTTTTGATCGCCGAGCTTTCGATCTGGCGGACGCGCTCGCGAGTGATATTGAGCTCCTTACCGATCTCTTCGAGCGTGCGGTCGCTCTCGTCGTCAAGCAGTCCGAATCGCATGCGGATAACCGTGCGCTCGCGGTCGTTGAGTTGCTCTAAGATGTCGTCTATCTGCTCTTTTAGGTCGGATTTTAAAATTTGTTCGATCGGCGAAACCGAGCTTTTGTCCTCGACGAAATCGCCGAATTTGCCGTCGTCCTCGTTTCCGATCGGCGCTTCTAGGCTGATCGGCTCCTTTGTGATTTTGATGACCTGCTTTACCTTATCGACGCTAAGGCCTACCTCTTGCGCGATGACGTTGATATCGGGCTCCTTGCCGCCTTCTTGCATATATTTGCGCGTGATTTTATTAATTCGATTTATAGTCTCGATCATATGGATCGGGATGCGGATCGTGCGAGCCTGATCGGCGATAGCGCGTGAGATCGCCTGGCGGATCCACCACGTCGCATAGGTCGAAAATTTATAACCGCGCTTGTATTCAAATTTATCCACAGCCTTCATAAGCCCGATATTACCCTCCTGGATGAGGTCTAAAAACGGCAGCCCGCGATTGGTGTAGCGCTTGGCGATGGAGACGACCAGGCGCAGGTTGGACTTCGCCATGCGCGCCTTTGCGTTGTCGCTGATGCGCTTGCCGCGCTTGATCTGCTCTAAAATTTCTTTCAGCCGTTCGGGCTCGAGATTAAAGCTTTTTTTGCTCGCCTCTTTGGTTAAAAAGAGCTTTTTAATATCGACGTAGGTCGAGACCATCGTAGCTTCCGGCACGCGGGCGATGATGTCGTCTTTGCTAAGCTTCGTGATATCTTTTAGGATTTTTTTGTGATTTTCGCGCAGTTCGGCGCTAAACATCGGCAGCTTGTATTCCAGGCGCTTGAGTTCCTTTTCGAAGCCCTCGTCGCTTTTTAGCGCAGTCTCCATCGATTTTACGATCTCGGTGATGAGCTTGCTGGTTGGCCCTAGATCCATGAGCTTTTCTTTTAAAATTTTCTTTTTAAACGCCAAGTTCAGCTTCGATAAAATTCCCTTGCTCTGCTTAATCGCCTCGGCGTTTTTCTCGGCAAATTTCATCCAGTCCTTTTTGGCTTTTTCAAGAGCCTTGAAGCTTTCGATGACCTTTAGAGCGCGCTTATCGTTCTTTCTAGAGCGCTTTTGCTTCGCCTCGTCCTCATCCGTGCTCTCCTCCTCATCATCGTAATCATCCTCCGACAACTCCTCTTCGTCCTCATCTTCACCCTCTTCGTCGCTGTCGTCAAAGCTCTTGAAAAGCTCCTTTACGCGGCGCTCGCGGTTGATGAGCGGCTCTTTGTAATCAAGTATAAAATCGATCAGATATGGCACGGAGCAAAACGCGTCGATGATGATGTCCTCGCCGAGCTCGATTTTTTTGCTGATCTCGATCTCCTCTTCTTTGGTCAGCAGCGGGATCTGTCCCATTTCGCGCAGATACATTCGCACAGGGCTGTCAGAGCGACTCCACTCCAAAAGCTCGACGTCGCTAGATAGGTCAAACTCCTCGTCCCAGCCCTCGTCCAGCAGCCTTTTTTGCGTCGCTTCTTTGAGCTTTGCGTCCTCTAAATTTTTGATTTTGGAGATTTCTGCGGCGGAGATCAGCTCGACGTCAAATTTTTTCGTAAGCGCTTCGACCTTCTTAACGGCCGTTGCGGTGGGGGCTTTATCGAAAAATTTTATCAGTCTTTCGTAGGTGATGTAGCTTTTTTGATTGTCGTCGAAAAATTGCTCGATGGGGCTTAAGGCGTCTTTTGGGCTCGCCATAAAATCTCCTTGTGTCGTTGTGTATTTAGTTTTTGGAAAATTGGATTATACCGAAACGCTCTTTATTTTTGCTTATATGCGGTGCAAACTATCTAAATTCAATAATTTTTGAAATTCTAGAAACTAGGTTAAATTTTAAAATTTAGGTTATATTTTTAGCTAAATTTAAGATTGTTCTCTAAAATTCCGCGTTCGCAAGACGAAAATTAGCGCGCCGAAATTCCGCCCTTTGCGCTGCCGATTTAAAATTTAACGCCTCCAAACTTCCTATCTCTGCGCTCTTGCGTTTAAATTTAGCCCTAAATTTTAAGCGAGGAATTTCGCCCTCATATTGGAGCAATTGAGCGGATTTTAATAAATTTGTCGGTAAAATCGCGCATCTATTTTAAAATTTAAGGCGGAAATATGGCAAAAGTATGGAAATTCGGCGATGATATCGACACCGACATTATTATCGCAGCGCGTTATTTAAACACTTCCGATGCGGCGGTGCTTGCGACGCACATCATGGAGGATGCGGACAGGGATTTTTCGTCCAAAATAGCTCACGGCGATATCATCGTAGCGGGGAAAAATTTCGGCTGCGGCAGCTCGCGCGAGCACGCTCCTTTGGCGCTTAAGGCCGCCGGAATTTCATGCGTGATCGCAAAAAACTTCGCTAGGATTTTTTATCGAAACAGCTTCAACACGGGCTTTTTGATCCTCGAATGCGACGAGACGGACAAGATCGCGCAGGGCGACGAGCTTAGCATCGATCTAAAGGGCGGCGTAATTAAAAATTTAACTCAAAAAACTCAGTATAAATTCGGCGCGATACCGGAGTTTATGCAAAAGCTCCTCGATGCCGGTGGAGCGATAAATTATGCAAAAACAAAGATAAATTTGTAAGGAATTTAGATGAAAAAATACGACGTATGCGTGATAAAAGGCGACGGAATCGGCCCTGAGATCATCGAAGAAGCGATCAAGGTGCTCGATGCCGTAAGCCATAAATTTAATTTTGAGCTAAATTTTGACTACCGCTTGATGGGCGGCGCGGCAATCGATATTATGGGCGTTCCGCTTCCGGATGAAACGCTAAATACCGCTAAATCAAGCGACGCGGTGCTTTTCGGCGCGATCGGCGGCGCGAAATGGGACGGGTTGCCGCGCGAACTGCGCCCCGAAAGCGGGCTGCTAAAAATTCGCAAGGAGCTCGGAGCGTTTGCAAATCTGCGCCCTGCGATGATTTTTGATGAGCTGATAAACGCTTCGACGCTAAAGCCGGAGATCATCAAAGGCGTCGATATAATGGTGGTACGCGAGCTTACGGGCGGGATTTATTTCGGGCAGCCGCGCGCAAAAAACGAAAAGGACGCGCTAAATACGATGTGCTACAACGTCTCTGAGATCGAGCGCGTCGCAAAAGTTGCCTTTGAGGCTGCGCTTTTGCGAAATAAAAAGATAACGCTCGTGGATAAGGCCAACGTGCTTGAAACAAGCCAGCTGTGGCGCGAGGTCGTAAGCGAGCTAGCCAAAAATTATGCGGGGATAAATTTAGAATTTATGTACGTAGATAACGCCGCTATGCAGCTCGTGCGGGCGCCTGCGCAGTTTGATGTGATTTTGACGGAGAATTTGTTCGGCGATATTTTAAGCGATGAGGCGAGCATGATCTGCGGCTCGATCGGATTGCTTCCGAGTGCGAGTATCGGCGGCAAGGTAGGAATTTACGAGCCGATCCACGGCAGCGCGCCCGATATCGCGGGACAGGGTATCGCAAACCCGATCGCTACGATCTTAAGCTCTGCGATGATGCTAAAATACGCATTTGGCGAAAATGAGGCCGCAGCCGCGATCGAAAGCGCCGTGCGCGCCGTGCTTCGCGACGGATACCGCACCAAGGATATCGCGCAGTACGACGCCAAAGAAATTTGCTCGACCGCAGAGATCGGCTCGATCATCGCAGATTACGCGGCCAAAGCCTAGGAATAAGCCTTGAATAGCGCGCTTGCTTATGCTTTGAAGCTTGAGGAGAGAGGCGATATTTACGGCGCGCTTCGTGCCTGCCGCGCCGCACTTCGCGCAGATCCTAGCAATGCCGATATCGCCGTGCTTTTTGCGCGGCTAAATTTAAATCATCGAGTAAGCTCTGGCGCCAATATGGCGATGCTGGAGCGCTTTTTTAGCGTCGATGCGCGCAAACAAGCGGAATTTAAGAGGTGGCTAATTGATGTATGAAAATGAACTGGAAGATATCATCGAAGCAGTAAATGAGATGAAAGCACAAAAGCGCGTGCAAGATTTGGCGGTGCAGCAAGAGGGGGCTGTGAATGCAAACGGCGCTGAAGCAGAAGCGCAGGCTTCGCAGGATGCTTTAAGCCCCGCTTCTTTTGCGCTAGATCCCATTGCATCTGGCGCCTTAAATTCCACATCTGCACCGTATATCGCTTCATCAAACGCGCAAAATTTCACTTCCTTAGATACTAAAAATTCCACTTCGCGCTTTGTTTCATCGGACGCTTTAAATTCCGCCTTCGATCATTCAAATTCCATGGCGAGTAAGAGCTCTGCGCCTAGCAGCGCAGAATTTGCAGCGGACGTTACTTTAAAAAAATCTGCCGCAAAAGATGAAAATTTTACTTTTTCCGGTGAAGAGAATTTTAAAAATTCTGATCTTGCAGGCGGTGAAAATTCCGTGGCCTCCGTCTCTTTGGGCGGAGAAAATTTTATAAATTCCGCTTCTGCAAGCGGCAAAAATTCCGCAAATTCAACCTTTGCAAACGATGAAATTTTAAAAAGCTCCGCCGCAAAATTTGACGAAAGCTTGCGTGATTTATCAGGCATCGCAGGTGAAATTTACGATAGTTTAGGTAGCGATATGAATGGATTTGTTTCTCCGCAAAGCAGGGACGCAAGCATAGCGCAAAGCTCTGCCGAAAGTAAAGATTTTGAATTAGCGCTAAATTCTACGGATGACGACTCTCAAAGCGAGCAAGATTTGACGCCTCGTATTTTAGGCGCGCATTTTAAGGAGCTAAGCAATGACGATTTTGGGCCTGGCTTTGATTTCAAAGAAAACGAAGCTGACGATTATTTCGGTACGGCGCATTCTAAAAAGCAGGATTTAGCGTCGCTTCAAGCTCAAAATTCCGCCGCGCTAGAGATCCGCAATGCTGCCGCGCGCCAGCAAAATTTCGTTTCGCAGCCGCAGAATTTTACGACGCCCGGGGTGCGAGGTGATGAGCTCGCCACGCCGCAGCTTCGCAATTCTGCCGCACAGGATATGCAAGCGGGAAGTTTTGCCTCTTATGGTGCTAAAAATTCCGCCCTGCACCAGCCCGAGGAAGCGCGACATCTCGGGGCTGCTAGACAACCTCAAGCGAGCGATAAATCAAAATATCTCGCAAATGCAGATTTTAAAATTTCAAGCGAGGCAGAGTTTTTGAGCGCGATAAAAGAGCGAATTTTAGTGCTTTTTGAGGGGCTGAACGCTTTTGAGAAGGGCGATTTGAACGCGCGTGTGGAGCTAAATTTAAAATTTATGGAATTTTTGCTTGCAAGTATCGAAAACCGACTTGAAAATCTATCAAAATGACGATTTCATCGCGCTTTTAGATTATCTTAAAAAATTTAGCTCACGCATATATCTAGTAGGCGGTTGCGTGCGCGATCATTTTTTGGGGCGGGCGAGCGCTGATGTGGATGTGGAGCTTTATGATGTGGGTCCGCACCGTTTCGAGCAAATTATGCATGGCTTCGGCGCACAGGGCGTCGGCAAGAGTTACTTCGTCTATAAATACAAAAACTTCGACATCTCGCTTCCGCGCACCGAGAGTAAGACGGGCATCGGACACAAGGGCTTTAGCGTCGCTTTGGCTACGGACGAACATGAGGCTAGCAGGCGGCGCGATTTTACGATCAATGCGCTGGCAATGGGTGCGGCCGGACAAGTTTATGATTATGTGGGCGGCCGGAAAGATATCCGTAAGAGACGTATTGCCGCCGTCGGCAATGCAAAAGAACGGTTTCAGGAAGATGCGCTGCGGCTTTTTC
>NZ_CALKTC010000006.1 GCF_937996225.1 uncultured Campylobacter sp.
CGCGCGCAATAGCTTCCGCCACCACGGCTTTTTCGGCCGGGTCGGTGTAATACACGCCGCTGCGGTATTGTTCGCCCCTGTCGTTGCCCTGTTGGTTCAGGCTGGTCGGGTCCACCACGCGGAAATAATATTGCAGGATATCGTTCAGGCTTAATTTGTCGGCGTCGTAGGTCACTTTCACCGTTTCGGCGTGACCGCTGCCCTGTATCACTTCTTCGTAGCTCGGATGCGCGGGTTTGCCGTTGGCATAGCCCGACACGGCATCGGTTACGCCTTGTATGCGTTGAAAATAGGCTTCTAAGCCCCAAAAGCAGCCGCCTGCCAGATAAATTTCTTTCACGTTTGCGTTCATGCCGCCCCCTTTAACTTTAAAATTTGCATCCGCCGCACCGACGCTACTGCCGCCTGCGGCATTGAGCGCGACTAAATAACCCGCCGCCAAAGCAAAGAGGCAGATTAAGGCTTTGAAAATTTTCATTTTGATCCTTTCGTTTTGAATTTTGCGCAATTTTACAATCCATAAATGAAATGAGAGTGAAATTTTGCCGAGCTTGATATTTGCCGCAAACGGCGAAATTTCAAGACGCGCGAACGCGGCACGGTAAAATTTGCCTCAAAATTTTGAGGCTACGGCAAAAATTTTACCGCTAAAGTTACGCGCCATAATAAAACCGCATAGGACTGCGCTAAAATCGCTCGCTGTCATAAAGCCTGCGCCCAAGCCGCGTACGCCGCACTATTCTACGTAAATTTTAAAATTTAGAGCACAACGAAGTCTGTGAACTTGCGTAAATTTTAAAATTCCTAGCAAAACGCAACCGAGCGGCTCTTGTAAATTCAAGCCGATAAATTTATGCCAACTGCGCGGACATAGCGGCAAACCTAGCATTCTGCCGATTAAATTTAAAATTTACGCGCCGCCGCCGCGAGATAAAATTTTAGTGACCATTCAGGAGCGGCGAGTGATTAAATTTAAACTGCGCCGCACCGATACGTAGTGCCATGCCGCGTAGCCAAAAACCCGCGCCGTGCAGCAGTATAACGAAGCGCGAACAGTCGGATTCACACTGTCTCCGCCACGTAGCGGAGCGCAGTCAAATTTACATCGCGTACGGCTGTGTAGCGGAGGTAGTCGGGTCCGCACCGCGCTGGCGCGTAACAAA
The DNA here is from genome assembly GCF_937996225.1 of uncultured Campylobacter sp. Lineage (GTDB taxonomy): Bacteria > Campylobacterota > Campylobacteria > Campylobacterales > Campylobacteraceae > Campylobacter_B. Next base: position 1,164 of record NZ_CALKTC010000006.1, read on the forward strand.
GCACTGTGCATTAGACCCACGCCGCGCGCAATGAAGCTAGCGCTACGAGATCCGCTCCGATGCGGTTTTTAAAATTTACAACGGCATAAAAAGCTACGCAGCGAGCGCAATAAATCCGCTCCGCCGCAGGCGAGCAAAATTTAGTGCAAAAAGTGGCGCACTCCCGTAAAATACATCGCCATGCCAAACTCATCGGCGCTTGCGATCACCTCATCGTCGCGGATGCTGCCGCCTGGCTGCACCACCGCCGCGACGCCCGCGGCATGGGCGATCTCGATGCTGTCTTTAAACGGGAAAAACGCCTCGCTGGCAAGCGCGCAACCGCTCAGATCGACGTCCACGTCGCGAGCCTTGGCCACTGCCGCACGCGCGGCGTCCACGCGGCTCGTCATACCCATGCCGATCGCGACCATCGCGCGATTTTTGACGTAAACCACGCAGTTGCTCTTCGTAAGCGCGGCGATCTGCCACGCGATTTTTAGATCATCAAGCTCGCTCTGGCTCGCCGCGCGCCCCGTGACGCAGCTAGCGTTTGCGACCTCGCCCGCGCCTACGTAGTCGCGCTGCTGATACACAAAGCCGCCGTCAATAAATTTAAAATCATACTTGTCGTTTTCGCGAATCAAAAACTCCCCGCCCTGCTCGAAAATTTTAATGCGCTTTTTCTTTTCAAATACCGCAAGCGCTGCGGGTGTGACGCGAGCGGCGAGGATAACTTCGACAAAAATTTCATTGATTTTATGCGCTAGCTCCTCGTCCAAAACGCCGTTTATCGCCACGACGCCGCCGTATGCCGAGACGGGGTCGCATTTTAGCGCCTCGGTGTAGCTTTCAAGCAGGCTCCCCTTCACGGCAAAGCCGCATGGATTGGCATGCTTGCAGATCGCCACCGCAGGCGCCTCTCCGAAGCTACTAGCGAGCATCAGCGCGCCGTGCATATCGGTCATATTGTTAAAGCTCGCCTCGCCCTTTAGACTCTTAAAGTGCTTGCTAAAAAAGTCCTCGAACTCGTAAAGCGCGCCCTTTTGGTGCGGATTTTCGCCGTAGCGAGTATCGAAGACCTTACTGCCCGTGATAAATTTTTTCGCGCCGAAGCCGCCGTTAAAGCGCTCGTTCATATAGTTTGCGATCATCGCGTCGTAGGCTGCGGTGTGCTCATAAGCTTTTATCATTAAATTTTGCCTAAATTTCAGCTTCTCGCTCTCGTCCGCGCCGCTTAAATTTTGCAAAACCGCGCCGTAATCAAGCGGGCTCGTGACGACATAGACGCTCGCAAAATTCTTAGCTGCGCTTCGAACCATCGCGGGGCCGCCGATGTCGATGTTTTCGATGATCTCGGAAAAATCGTCGGTGCGGGCTACGGTCGCTTTAAAAGGATAGAGGTTCACGCACACGAGATCAATGCCGCCGATGCCGTGCTGTGCGGCTTGGCTTACGTGATTTTCGTCGTTTCGCTTATACAAAATTCCGCCGTGGATCTTTGGATGCAGGGTCTTAACCCGCCCCTCAAACATCTCGGGCGAGCCCGAGTACTCGCTCACTTCCGCTGCTTTCACGCCATTTTGCAAAAGCAGTTCATGCGTGCCGCCCGTGCTTAAAATTTCAAATCCTAGCTGCTCAAGCCCTTTGGCAAACTCTACGATGCCCTCTTTATCGCTGACGCTGATTAACGCTCTCATCTTTTCTCCTTTTAATTTATTCGCATAGTTTTTTAAAAATCAGCTCGCGCATATCGTTTGCATTAAGCTGAAAATACAAAATCGCCTCGCGGCGAGCCTTTTGATACTCACGCCTTGTCTTTTCATCCGCCGCGCCGAGCTTTGCGTCTTTAAATTTCGCCATGCGCGCCGAAGCCAGCTCTTTTAGCCTCTCATTATCGCGAGAAATGCCGCCGCTATAATTAAACCACTCTTTGCTTTGAAAAATATTAAATAAAATTTGAAAATCTACGAAATCTCCCCTATTGTACTCGGCGCAGACCCCGTTTTTGTGGCTTACGGCGTAGATCGCGCCGTATCTGCGCTCGAAAAAATATAGTTTTATGAGCTTTGCGTTTTTATCTAAATTTGCGCCGCCGCCTAAAATCGCAAGCTTTGCATCTCCTCGCGTTTCATAAGGGCCTAAAATGGCGCCGTTTTCGTAGAGATTGCCGCCGTAAAAAGCGTATTTCATCTCCCCAAGCTCGCCCAAAAGAACGTAGGTTTCATCGCTTGCGGGCGAGTTTTTGCCTGCGCAGCCGAGCAGCGACAGAGCCAAAAACAGAGACGAGATAAAAAATTTCATCGCAAAACCCCTTTAAATTTTAAAATTTGCCGAATTTATGAAGCGGAAATCGGCAAAGCGAAATTTGCTAATTTACCGCATTTACCGCGCGCAGATTTTAAATTTGCTTCTCAAATGCCGCCGCCTTGCTCGCGTGGACGCAAATTTTAAAATTCTGCGCCGCTTACAAAGACTAAATTTAAAAGCCACGCGTAAAAACGCAAATTTAAACCGCAGCGCAAATTTAGCCGCAAGGATCTGCGTGAACCGGCTAAATTTAAAATTTCGCGGCGCAGCTTTTATCGCCAAGCTAGATTGGCGCCTCCTCTTGCCGCTTTTTAAAATTTTAAATTTACCTGCACATTTTGTTTTTCAGCTCATCCATAAGCGCGGCTATGTCATCATCAATCGCACCTTGCCGCTGCTGCTCGCTTAAATTTTATGCGCCGCTTTAAATTTTACAAGCCGTAAATTTAAATCGGCACGATATCTAAAACCGCACTAAATATAATAGATGCTGTTTTTGATATTTTTGCCGTCGATCTCGTTTTTGCGCCACGAGCTCTCGTCGTTTAGCACGATCCAGCGCTTCTCCTCCTCGCGGTAAAACCAATCCTTGTCGATCTGATAGTAGATCTGACATCCAGAAATTTCGATGATGTTGGCGATGTTGTTGTCGTGGTAGTTGTTCTCATCGAAGTCGGTGAAGGTGCGCTGCCCCATCTCGGCATAGAGCTCGTTTAAAATTTGAAGCATCTCGCTTAGGCGCATATCCATCTTCTCGACCTGAAGTCCAAGCTCATTAGCCTCTCTGAATAAGATCGGATAGTCGTGCGACGGATAGCCGCTGTTTAGCTTGTCGCTGATAAAGGCGATCTTTTGCTCATCTTCGAAGTGATAGCGCAGAATTTCGCGGCAAATTTTAAGCGACAGGCTGCTTGCGCGATCAACGGCGCCGAAAACGAGCGGATGGATATATTTATAAAGCTCCTTGTACGGGTTCTCGTCGTTCGGGCGCTCGTTATTTTTCCAAAGCTTCACCACGCGGCTTAGCTCGTCCATCGAAACGTTGGCTTGATCGTTTGTGTTCGTAACCGGTGAAAGCTCGTGGCGCAGCGAAGTATCGACCGACGTGAGATAGCCTAGCGGCCCCATTAAAATTTTATTCGCCCCAAGCGCCATCATCGTAGCCGCCGAAGCGCAGTTTGCAGGCACTAGAGCGATCAGCTCGTCGCAGTGGTTGCGCAGGATCGAAACGATCTTAAGCGATGCTATGCCGCTGCCGCCGTCAGATTTGATGTAAAGGTAGAGTTTTTCGAAATGCTTGCCCTTTAGGTGGTCGTTGATACTGATCGCGTCGTTGCCGCAGACGCTACCCGCGCCCGAATTGAAGTAGGTAAGCAGTGGCGCGCCCAGATATTTCTCGATATTGGTGATCACCTCTTGCGTTTGCTTCATCAAGATCGGCGGTTGCTTTGCCGCCTTTTTAGCGCCATGCTTCTGCGGCTCTTCGTCTTTGGATAAAAATCCCATGTTTTCCCTTTCGTGTTGGTTTGGTTTTAAAATTTTAACTTACAAATATCGCGCAATTTGTCTTGGTGCCACTCGATGCTCTCTTTAACCGTATTGCCTAGAGCCGTATGCGGGCTTTGCAAAAACGCCCTACTATTTTTTAGTCTTGAGCCCACGTATTCATAGCGTGAGATCACGTTTGCGCTGGAGCTTTGCGACACCGAAGCCGAAAACGAGTATGAATAAAGCGGCGCGGAGGAAGCATAGCCGCTAAAGTGCTCTTTTAGGCTTACGAATTTGCCCTCCGCAAAGGCCTTGCAAACGCCGCCGCTTGCGGAATACTCGGCGATTCGTAGCTCTTTATTGGGCGTAAAAACGTAGATCGTAAATTTATTTAGAGCTCTTTGCGAAATTTGATCCCCAGCCACGTTCATCCCTCTTTCGTCCGTAAATAGATAGAGATTGGAGCCCGCCTCTTCGTATCTTCCTAAGATTGCATCATCTTTTAAAAGCACGCCGCCTGAAATTTTATACTCGGTGACGGTCTGCCCGTCATAGCTCATCATCACGGAATTTTCCGGATGTAGCTCGGTTTGCGAATACTTTACCTTCATACAGCCAGTAAGCAGCACGACCGCCGTAAACAGCGCTAAAATTTTAATTTTATCCATAAATCCTCCGAAGTTTATCTGCAAAAATCGTCTAAGATCATGGTTCTAAGACCCTCGATCGTCTTTTTGAAAAATCCAGCCACAGCCAACTCCTCCGCGATATATTTCGTATCTTTGCGATCGACCGCTTTTTCAAAATTCATATTTTTATATGCGCTCAACGTTTTTGAACTCATATTTTGCACCGAGCTCTCGCTTTTTGAAATTCTACCGTCCGCATAAAGCCAATCGCCGTCTTTGAACATATTTGAAGTATAGTCGAAATTTACGTATCTGCCGGCGTTATAGACGCTGCAAATCCCATCTTTGTGCCAAATGCTAAATACCATTGCCCTTTCGTCGTTAAAAAGATAAAATTTCATCCTCTTGGCATTCAGCGCGGACTTGTAATTGTTGCCGTAAGACTTGCCCGCCTCGTCGAGCACAAGCATCCTAAACTCGCCTCTATCCATAGAATAGGAGCCTAAATTTCTGCCGTTTTCATACAGATCCTCGCCGACAAATTTATAGATCATGGTTTTGTTGCCGTCGTAAAATTTAAACTCCTTATCGCTCTTAGCCGGGCGCAATATCCCACATCCCCCAAGTAGTGCCGCCAAAACGGCAAAAATTATAAAATTTTTCATTTATCACTCCTTAAATT
>NZ_CALKTC010000007.1 GCF_937996225.1 uncultured Campylobacter sp.
CGATAATCTTGGGCGAGAGGTCGGATACTCGCCTGCTAGAACGGCTCGCGGCGGCGGTTTTTAAACTGCTGCCCGCCTGCGTGTTCGGTAAATTTGGCCGCTTAGCGGCGCAAGTATCGCCCGCGCGATGATAAATGCGGCTAGCAGCGACGCGCGTGGCGTACAAATCTACGAGCCGCGGGAATTTCTATAAATCGCGTATGAAATTTCGGCGCAAGAGTAGGATTAAATTTAAAACTAAAGTTTTAGGTAGTGTGGATAAAATTTTATAAATTGATCTGCTTAAATTAAATTTTAAATTTAATAGAATTTTATAGTAAAATTTCTCGCTTGAAATTTTAAGCGTGGAATCTTGCGTACTGTGTTGTTGCAAAATTTTTGCTATAAAACCCTATGCTAAAATTTTAGGACTAAATTTGCGGTGTATTTAGTTTAGCCGCGAATAAAGCCTCCTAGGGCTTCAAGCTCGCATGCGGTTATGGCAACTTCAAGCCCCGAAACGATCGTAAGTTTTGCAAGTTTTATAAATCCGCGATATTAAATCCTAAAAATTATGAGCTACTTAGGAGGCGAAAACGTCTATTTTTTCGCTTCTTTCGGCGCGGTCGGCGGGTCGAGCTGCATGATCTTATCGCCCAGGCGCTGAAAATTTGAAAGGCTCCTTAGATGGTAATAAGCTAGCTCCAGATATCCGCGTCGCGCGAAGTCCGCGAGCTTTTTATCGCTTAGCTTCGAAAGCTTTTCGCGATCGACGACCGAAAAGCCGTTTAGCAAGGACGCGCTTTTACCGTCCGAGTTCATGCCGAGCTCCTTGGCTTCTAAAATCCCCGCCTTTTGAAATTCCGCCGCCGCAACGCGCGTGCGCATGTCTAAATCGGCGTAATTTTTCATCACCTCTTTTAAATTTTCCAAAAACGGCGTCGGCTTGCCGTCTTTAAAAAGCGCCTCGCCCCCGCCTTTGATCTGCTGTGCGTCCTCATCGAAACAGATCGCGGTCTGCTCGCCGATCTGGGCCAGGAAAAACGGATAATTCTGCACCGAGGAGGGCACCGTCCCTTTATAATCCTTATCGATTAAGACGTTTTTGGTGCGTCCTAGCAGCGCCACCATTCTGGGCTCTTTTTCGATAGTAAATACGATGACTAGGCTCTCTGCGCAATATGGGATCTCCGGCGCGATAACCGGCACGAAAGGCGCGGTGGGAAATGCGTCTGCGTGATACTTCAAATCCGCGTGTTTAACGCTATCTAATACGACTGGGGTCATGTTGATCCTTTAAAAAATTTATACAATTATATAAAAAATAATATTAAAATTCTAAAGGGTTTTAAAATTTCGCCTGTTTTGTTCGCAAAAATTCAAACCTTTGGAATTTTAAATTTGATAGAATTACCGTTAAATTTAAAGGAGCGCAGATGGATTTAAACGAGCTTTTAGCGCTTGCTGAGGACGCCGCAAAAAAGGCAAACGCCGCGATAATGCAAAATTACGACAAATTCGATGTTTTCG
>NZ_CALKTC010000008.1 GCF_937996225.1 uncultured Campylobacter sp.
AAAATGGTCGCCGCATTGATGTTTGGCACGCCAGAGAGCACGCGCGAGATTGTTAGAGCGCCGGGATAAAATCCGCTCGCAAGCCCTGAATTTCGCGCTCCCGTCTACGGCGATCTCTGGTTTATTTTGAGCCGTTGCGAGCTGCGAGGTCTAAATTTACGGCGTACGGCTTTGCAATCTGCGAGCAGGCGATTAAATTTAAAACAGTATCTTTGCTCGCTAGCTTTAAAATTTTACGTCGAGCCTTCGCAAACAACGCATGAAATTTAGATAAAACCGAAGTGCATAAATTTCCAAGCCTGTTAAATTTCATAAGATTTCGTATCTTGATATAAAATTTATCAAATTTACGCCATTTAAAGCAAAAACGTGGTATTTTACGCGCAAAATTTATTATCCAAGGAGAAAAAATGTGTAAAGATTGCGGCTGTTCAGTAGGCCATACTCACGAGGCGGGCGCCCATTCGCACGCAGATATGACACACGAGCATGTCCACACCCACGCGGACGGCACCGTCCACTCCCACACTCATATGCACGAGGCGGGGATCGATCACGAGCACGACGCGCACGATCACGTCCACGCAAATGTCGCTATCAGCGATGCTAAGACGATCGAGGTGATGAGTAAAATTTTAAGCGCCAACGACGAGGAGGCCGCTCACAACAGAGCCCATTTTGACGAGGATAAAATTTTATGCTTAAATTTGATGTCGAGCCCCGGTAGCGGCAAAACAACGCTGCTTGAGGCCACTATCAAAAGCGGCAAATTTAAAATCGGCGTCATTGAGGGCGATCTGGAAACCAACCGCGACGCCAATCGCATCATAAAAGCGGGCGCGCAGGCCCATCAGATCAGCACCGGCGAGACCTGCCATCTGGATGCCTTTATGGTTCACGAGGGGCTTCATCACATCGATACTAAAAATTTGGATCTGGTTTTCATAGAAAACGTCGGAAACCTCGTCTGCCCAGCGGCATTTGACGTGGGCGCGCACCTGAACGTAGTGCTTCTAAGCGTGCCCGAGGGCAGCGACAAAATCGCAAAATACCCGGTGATATTTCGCCGCGCAGACTGCGTCGTAATCACCAAAACAGCGCTGCTACCGCATTTTGACTTCGATATGGAGGAGGTGGTGCGCGAAGTGCACAAACTCAATCCGAAAGCCGACGTCATCGCTCTTGATAGCAAAAGCGGCGAGGGTGTGGAGAAATGGCTGAAATTCCTACAATACAAGAAGGAATTTCGTTAATGTGCCTTTCAATCCCTTCAAAAATCATCTCGATCGACGAAAATAATTTCGCGACGGTGGAGACTCTGGGCGTGCGCCGCGGCGTGAGCTTGGATCTGCTCCCTGAGCCCGCGGCGGTCGGGGAGTACGTGCTGATCCACGTTGGTTTTGCGATGGAGAAGATCGATACGCAGCGAGCGAAGGAGAGTATCGAAATTTACGAGCAGATCGCAAAGCAGATGAGAGCGGAAGAGAGCTCCGTATATCAAAGCATAGAGCCGAGAGCCGGCGCAGAGAATTAAAACGGCTTGCAAACCCGTAAAATTTAAGGTAAATAATGGATCTAATCAAGGATTTTAGGGATAAGGAGCTGATTTTAGCGCTTAGCAAGCTGATAATTTCCAAAAGCAAAAGGTCGCTAAACATCATGGAGATTTGCGGCGGACATACGCACTCGATCATGAAATTCGGCCTTCCTAGCCTGGTCGGCGACAATATAAAATTTATCCACGGCCCCGGCTGTCCGGTGTGTGTGATGCCGCGCAGTCGCATCGACGAGGCGATCAAGCTCGCCGCGATGCCGCAGAGTATTTTTTGCACTCTAGCAGACATGCTGCGCGTACCGGGCTCTCACACAAGCTTACAGAAGCTGCGCAGCGAGGGGCACGACATCAGGGCGCTTTATAGCCCGCTTGATTGCATAAAGATCGCGCAGGAAAATCCGCAAAAAACGGTGATATTTTTTGCGATCGGCTTTGAGACGACGACGCCGATGAGCGCCGTGCTTATCGATAAAGCGCTAAGCTTGGGGCTAAAAAATCTCTTTTTTCACATCAACCACGTTACGGTGCCCGCGCCTGTGCGAGCGATCTTGGACGATGCGAACGTGCAGATAGACGCGTTTTTAGGGCCTAGCCACGTAAGCGTGATCACCGGCGCGAAGGCCTACGAAAGTATCGCGCGCGATTATAAAAAGCCGATCGCCGTAAGCGGATTTGAGCCGCTTGACATAATGGCGGGCGTGTTAAATTTGGTGGAGCAGCAAAACGCCGGCACCTACGAGGTTTTCAACGAATACGAGCGCGTCGTAAAAGAGGGCGGCAACCAAAAAGCGCAAAATTTGATAGATAAATATTTTGAAATTTGCGATTTTTCGTGGAGAGGGCTCGGCGAAATTCCAAAAAGCGGCATGAAGTTGCGCCCGCAGTACGCGGCGCTGGATGCCAGAGTGCAGTTTGATTGCAGCGTACAGAGCGCTCCCGAGAGCAAGGCTTGTATCTGCGGCGAAATTTTGCGCGGCAAAAAAAGTCCGTATGATTGCAAGGTTTTCGGCAAGCACTGCACGCCTCAAAACCCGATAGGATCGTGTATGGTCTCAAGCGAAGGCGCATGCGCGGCGTACTATAAATACGGCGACGTCAAAAACGCGGGCTAAATTTTGCGCGCTGTATCCGGCTATCAGGGCGGAAATTTTAAAACAAGTCGTACTTTAAAATTTTAACCGAAGCGGAATGGTTGCGCTAAATTTGCTTTAAAATTTTGCGCGGCGTCGTATAGTAGCACGGCTTGTTCGGCTGCGCAATACGGGCTTTAAATTTTAAAACCGAGCGAAAAGGAAAAATTTGAACGAAACTATACTTTTAAGCCACGGCGGCGGCGGCGAAGAGATGAATAAGCTTATCAACGAGACGATCTTTGCGGTGTTTGATAATGAAATTTTGCGCGCCAACAACGACAGCGCGATACTAAATTTGAACGCAGAGGCGGGTTTTGACCGCGCGGCGAACTCTGCTTTGAATTCGGCGGCTAGTTTCGGCGGCGAGCTGGCTTTCAGCACCGATAGTTTCGTCGTCACGCCGCTGTTTTTTAACGGCGGCGACATCGGCAAAATCGCCGTTTGCGGCACCGTCAACGACCTTGCGATGGTGGGCGCCAAGCCGCTGTTTTTGAGCTGCGCGCTCATCATCGAGGAGGGGCTTAGCCTAAGCGAGCTGCGACGCATCCTGGACTCGATGGCGAGCACCGCGCGAAGCTGCGGCGTTCGCATCGTTTGCGGCGACACGAAGGTCGTGCCGCGCGGCAAATGCGATAAAATTTTTATCAACACTAGCGGAATCGGCCGTGTTTTGCGACCTGCGCGCGTGCAAAACATCAAAGCGGGCGCAAAAATCCTGCTTAGCGGCGACATCGGGCGGCACGGGGCGGTGATACTCGCGGCACGCGACGAGATCGCGCTAAGCAGCGAGCTGCAAAGCGACTGCAAACCGCTTTGCGCTGCGGTAGAAAAGCTGATCTCGCAAGGCGTGAAGATCCAGGCGATGCGAGATGCGACGCGCGGCGGGCTCAGCGCAGTTTTGAACGAATTTGCAAGCTCCAGCGGGCTTGAATTTTTGGTTCGCGAAGAGGATATCAAAATCAGAGACGAAGTAGTGGGTGTGTGCGAACTGCTGGGCTTTGAGCCGTACGAGCTTGCAAACGAAGGCACTTTCGTAGCGATCGTAGAAGATGACGTCGAGGCGGATCGGGCGCTTGATATACTGCGCGAATTTGATGCAAACGCCGCGATCATCGGCGAGGTATGCGAAGTAGGGCGCGGCGGAGGCGAATTTGGAGGCACTTTGGCGCCAAAGCTTAGCGCGCGAGACGAATTTATGGGCGCGAGCGACACGGACGCGGCGTCAGAAAATAGGGCGGGGCAATTTCAAGCTCCGTATGCAACAAGAGGGCGAGTGATTTTGCAAAACGCCTACGGCTCGCAGCGATTTTTGGAGCTTCCGAAAGGCGAGCTGCTGCCACGGATTTGTTAAATTTGCGTGCAAATTCGGCAAATTTAAGCCTAAATTTCAGGCGTATTTTTAAATTTACAACAAAATTTCGCATACAATACGGCACGGCCGTAAAATTTAGAGGAAAAAATGCATGAACTATCGATCGTAGCGGATCTTGTGTCGCTATGTGAAAAGGCGCTAAACGCTGAAAAAGCAAAGAAAAAAGGCGCGGCCGAGCAGGGCGGTAAAAATAGCTGCGACATCGCCGATACCGCCAATGAAAATACGGATTTCGCAAATACCAACATAGGCGCTAAGAATACCAAAAATACGAGCATTGCGGATACGGACTCGAACGACAAAGCCGCCGTTTTTGCTGAAAACTTGGATACGAATCTACAGGCGTCTTGTGATACGCCTAGCGCAAAAAGTCTGCAGATAAGGGAACTGCACGTAAAAATAGGGCGGCTAAGCGGCGTAGAATCGCATTATCTGCAAAACTGCTACGAAGTCTTTCGCGCAGGCACCGTCTGCGAAAATGCGGATCTCATCGTCCATACCCAAGAAATCGTCGTAAAGTGCAAAAACTGCGGTTTTAGTGGAGATTTGGCGCAGAACGACTTTTCTTGCCCGCGTTGCAAAAGCTCCGAAATCAGCGTAATCGACGGCGAGGATATGTATCTAATGCGCCTGGTTATTGAATAAAAGAGGGCCTTTTCTGGGCGCAAAACTTTCCATATTTTAAATTAACTCCTTACCATAAGCAAAATTTTGTTTCTGCCCAATTTAGATATTTATCTCCTATTTCATTCTTGCAAAAACATATCTCGTCCTGTTGATTTCATTTGAAGTCACGCTAAATCTATATTTATGAAAAGTTCTTCCAAATAAGCGCCGAATGAATCAAAAATACATGAAATTATTCATATAATTATACGTGAATTTCGTATTGAATTTTTACTTGAAAATTATAGTTTTCAATATAAAATTTCTAGAATTATGGGAACTATAGCGCTTTTCAACACTATTTATCGTATATCGACTCAAAGAACCCAAAGAGACCAAATGCGAAAATGCGAGTTTTCTCTATATATGAGTTTTTTACTTTGCTATCGTTCCATTTAGCTTTTAAATTTAAAGTCAATTACTTTATGATATAGACATGCCGCGCATGATAAATAAAATTTCATAATTTACTAACGCAAAAGCCAAATTGCCCTACGTTTACTCGTAGATTGATAATTTGCCCTATTTCGGAATTCAACCTTTTAGGCGAGATGGATTAAAATTCCCATTCAAATTTTAGCTTATACCCTCCTCCTCGTATCGCTCTTAGTAAATTTATCGCACTCGGCGCTAAATTTTAAAATTTGGTAACGCGGGGTTTCTAAAATTTATCTAAATTTCAAGCCCCGCAAGTATAATCTTCGCCATAAATTTTAAAATCTAAAGGTAAAAAATGAAGCGCGATACTTTAAGCGCCATAAAATTCCGCGGCATAGCCTCTAGCGTTTTATCGATCTGCTGCTACCTGATCATTTGGGCTTGTTGTGAGCTTTTGCATGATATTACGATGAGAGGATTTTTCGCCGTAGCCACCGCAATCGTCGCCGTGATTTTTACTTCGATGAGCTTTAAGCTTTCGGCAACCAAAATAATCTCGGATATCTCCGCTAGCAAAGTCTTTAACGCGTATCGCGCTATGTTTTTTGCCTACGCGATATATGCCGCCTTGCTGGGCGCGATGCTATGTTATTCGCTAAATTATACCGGTCTTGCTAGCTGGGATTACGCTCTGCAGCAAAACGGCAGCTCTTTCGAGGAGGCCTTTTATTGCACGATAGCTGCGCTTTATGTAGGCCTGGAGCATCTATCCGAGATCGGAAAATCTCAAATAATGGCTCTTTGGAGCACCGCAAATATTATGCTGGCACTCATCGTTCTTTGGAAGCGGGTCGCCACACTATACTTGCTCGGCAAGGCAAGCGGAAGCAAAATTTTCTATCTTTGCGCCGGGATAACTTTAATTTGGGAAGCGCTTTTTAAGCTTCTTGAAATACTCCACGTCGATAAGTCGTGGTATGGCAGCGCACCTGTCCGTTATGCTGCACTTACGGTAATCATTTTATCTGAAATTTTAGAACTTATCGCCTGGATTAGGATTAAAGGAATTTCAGGCGCGGAGCTTTGGAATAAAACCTTATGGACGACGCCTGCAAAATAAATCAAAAAACCAATCGGTTTCGCTGGGCATCGGGCAGTATCCGATTAGCCTAGAGGAGACGGGCAAAAATTTTTACTAGCAAAATTCTGCGTAAAATCACAAAATTCCGCCCTACGAAAGCATCTGAAATCCCCCC
>NZ_CALKTC010000009.1 GCF_937996225.1 uncultured Campylobacter sp.
GAGCGTTTCTTCTCGTCTTTCAATGACGATACGCACAAAACGGCGGCTATTATGAGAACTACGGTCGCGATAATTTGCATGGCACGCCACCTTTCGTGCAGATCTGGAAATGGTCGTCATTAGGCATTAATAGATAAAATTTAACCACTGAAGTCAAAATAAATTCCGCACGATTTTATAACGCATTGCCTACTCGTGCGGTAAAATTTCGCCGTTTTGATCTGCCCGTCTAAGCTCTTAGCGGGCAAATTTCGCGCTTTTGGGGCGGCGGCTTTTAAAATTACTTGCTCATCGCTTTTTAAAATCATCCTCCAAGCTCGCCGCTAGCTTAGCGAAAGTTATCGCTGCGAGAGGGGATCAGCAGGTCTTGCAGCTCCTGTTGCACTGAGACTTTCGCGCGCGGATCGAGGATCTGTGAGTAGATGATGAAGTTTGCGAGCACCTTTTTGCCGTAGTCTCTGCTCTCGGCATATGGCACGAGCTCCATGCTAAGCCACGGCTCAAATTTGCCCTTATTAAACATATCGCCGCACTGAAGCATCTTTTTGACGAGCCCGAGCCCGCCGTTGTAAGCGTATGCGATGAAAACCGGGCTGTAAATTTTACGCTCCAGCCAGTCGATGTGGATGTTAGCGAAGCGGTAAGCGACCTCGGGGCGGAACATATCGTCTTGATCAAAACCCGCGATCGCAAGCTGCTTTTTGCCGATCTCGTTAGCCAAAAACGGCATAAACTGCATCATTCCGAGTGCGTACGAGGTGGAAACGGCGCTTGGGATAAAGCGGCTCTCTTGGCGTGCGAGCGCTAAAATTAGCGCTTTGCGGCGGTTGTCGCCGTCGCCGATATACTCCATAAACGGCGTCGGATAGAAGTTGTCCTTGCCGCCGCTTGCTTTATTCATAATGTATGAGTACTCGCCGATGCTTTGCTTGGTGTCGAATTTTTTAGCAAATTCCAAAAGCTGCTCGCGTGACATCCTATCGGCGCTATTTTTCGTGCGAACCCAAGCGAAAGGATCGGTTATATCGTAGCCTTCGATGGAATTTTTAGCCGGGTTTGGGATGATAATGTTTAAATTTTTATTTCCCAAGACCTCTTTGGCGTACAGCGCGTAGAGGCTGTAATAATCGCTGCTAGCAAGCTGGCGCAAGACATTTTGATCTCCATTTAGCAGGTAGATCCAAAATTTCGCATTGTGCACGTCGTGAGGTTTTTCAAAGCTCGCAGCCGCGCGGCTAAAAAACGCAAGCGCAGCCCCTTCGTCGCCCTGCATGACGGCATTTACGCCCAGCATAAACGCTACGTCCTTCTCCACGGCCAGCGGATCGACGCCCGTGAGCGAGCGGCGCAAGTGCGGGTATTTGCGGTTGATTAGCGCGTCGTTAAGAACCACCTTAAAGCTTGGCTGAGCGCTTAGGCCGGTAACGAAGGTCGCATCAGCGTCGATATCGATCAGAGCGTCTTTGCCCGCGCCTTTTAAGTAGTCATAATATAAAAAGTAGTTTTGCGCGTTGCGGCTCTGCATAAAATACTCGCTTGGATTTTCGTCGTTAAATCCGCGCAGTAAATTTACGGCGTTTCGCGAAGCCACGTCTTGGTGCTTTTCAAGCTGCGAAGCGAGCGTCTCGCGCACCGACGGGCTTAGCTTGGCGATAAAATTTGGATAGGAGCGCGCCTTTTTGCAGGTTAAATTTGCATCTAAAATATTGGCGGAGGTAACGCCTGCGCAGCGATCCGGACGCTTAGGAGGGCGAATGGCGCCGAAAATTTTATCTAGCTTCTCTTTTAGTTTGCCCTTGTAGCGAAAGATGCTCTGTTTTAAAGCTTTAATCTCCGCTTTGTTGTATTTCGTTTCATCGATCAAGCGATAGATGTAATAGTCCTTGGCTAGGGATTTGGGCTCGTCTTTGATCTCTTCGTAGCTTAAAATTTTACCGCTACTTGCGGCGCACAGCAGCCCCAAAACAAGGCTAAATTTCAGAAATATTTTCAAATGACCGTCCTATTGATGATATAGATTATCGCGCTGTCAAAGAAATTAAGCACGAGTAGGATAAGAAGCGGCGAAAGATCAAACCCGCCGAAAGTCGTAGGCAGATAGCGGCGCACCAGCGCGAACGCGGGCTCTGTAAGCGCAGAGATGACGCGGAAGATTTTATAAAATTTACCGAACGGATTTGGGCGGATAAAGCTCAAAACGCAGGCGATAAAGATCACGATCATATAGGCTTGCAGCGCGTAGTGCAGGGTGATGAGCGCGCCGTAGATTAGGCTGTTTGCTAGCATACGATCTCCTTCAGATCGGCGCGGATCAGCGGATACAGCTCGCTAAGCTCCGGTCCGTGGGGCGCGCCGGTCAGTAAAAATCTAAGCGGCATAAATAGGCTCTTGCCCTTTAAGTTTGTAGCCTGCGAAAGCGCCGCTTTGAAATCATTAAATTCCATTGGAGCGCCGTTTGAGCTTAATAAATTTAAGATCGCCTCTCGTAGCGCCTGTGCCTGCGCCGCCCACTCCTGCGGGATATCTTTCGCGCCGTAGATCGCTGCAATCTTTTCTTTAATCTGTGGGATTAGGCTCGCTTCTTGAGTGTAAAATTTTATCAAAGGCGCAAATTTCGGCTCAAGCTCAAAAAGCTCCGCTAATCGCTGCTCGCTCGCTCTTTTGATATGTTCGCGGTTTATAAAGGCGAGTTTGTCCTCGTCAAATTTTGCCGGGCTTTTTGAAATTTTAGCGATATCGAAAAACTCCACCGCTTCATCCATACTAAAGACCTCGCGCGGCGTTTTGTTGCCCAGCAGAATTAGATAATTCGCGATCGCCTCGGGCAGGTAGCCGCTTTGAAGCAGCCATTTTACCGAGGAGCTAGCTTCGCGCTTGCTCATCTTCTTGCCCTCGGAATTTAATATGATCGGCAGGTGCGCGTATTTGATCTCGCCGTCGTAGCCGAGGCTTTGGCGGATCCAGTTTTGCTTTGGCGTGTTTGAGACGTGATCCTCGCCGCGGATTACGAAGCTCACGCCCTGCATCATATCGTCGCAGGCGCAGGCGAAGTTATAAGTTGGCGTCTTGTCCGCGCGCATGATGACGAAGCTGTCGATGTTCTGCGGCTCAAATGTGATACGCCCCTTGATCGCGTCGGTAAATTCCAGCGCGTGATCAGGTTTTTTGAGGCGGATAGTAAAGGGCTTTTCGCAGCCAAGCACCTCTTCATCGCTTAAATGCTCGCACTTTCCGTCGTAGCGATACGCCTCGCCCGCGTCCTTGGCGGCTTGCTTTTTCGCTTCCAGCTCCTCCTCGCTGCAAAAACAGCAAAACGCCTTTTTCTCGGAGAGCAGCTTGGCTGCGAACTGCTGATGAAATTTTAAATTTTTACTTTGATAATACAGGCTCTGCCACGAGATGCCGAAGCGCTTTAAAATTTCGATGATCTCTTGGTCTTTGCCTTCGATATTGCGCGCAGTGTCGGTATCCTCGATACGTAAGATGAAGCCGCTTTGATCCTGCAGCGAGCAGATGTAGTTAAAGATAGCCGCGCGTAAATTTCCGATATGCATATCGCCGGTGGGCGACGGAGCGAAGCGATACAATTTAGGTCCTTTGGGTTTAAATTTAAGCTGGGATTATACTTTTTACTTCCTAATAAAAAGCAAAAACAAAGCAAAAATAGGCTAATATCGGCGCATTTTATTTAAGGAGACAATATGAGTTTCATTCAGGAATTCAAAGAATTTGCGATGAAAGGCAACGTCATCGATATGGCGGTGGGCGTCGTCATCGGCGGGGCTTTCGGCAAGATCGTAACCTCGCTCGTAAGCGACATCATGATGCCGGTTTTAGGACTTCTTACGGGAGGTATGAATTTTACTGATCTTAAGATCGTGCTAAAAGAAGCGGTGGGGCAGACCCCAGCCGTTACGATAAACTACGGCTCGTTTATCCAGGTAACGGTCGATTTTATCATCATCGCGTTTTGTATATTCTGCGCGATCAAGGCGATCAATAAGCTTAAAAAGCCCGCCGAGCCTGCGCCGGAGCCTGCCGCACCTGCCGAGCCTAGCGAAGAGATTAAACTTCTTACCGAGATAAGAGACCTGCTTAAAAAATAGGTCGCGGCGATGCTTGAGAGAATTCCTTATTTCAAAGCTCTAAGCGCAGCGCAAATCGATCGTTTGGAGCAGATTAGCATCCATAAAAGCTACAAAAAGGGCGAAATTTTATTTTTCGAGGGCGAGCGCTCGCAGTATCTATTAATCCTACTAAAAGGAATTTTAAAAATCTATAAAACCTCCGCAAAGGGGCGTGAGATCCATATGCGCGAGATCCGCCCCATCTCGCTCGTAGCCGAGATGGTAAATTTCGAAGAGACGAGCTATCCTGCAAGCGGCGTGTTTTCGACAAACGGCGAGGTGCTAAAGATCGATTATGAAAAATTTAAAAACGAGTTTATGAGCGATCCAAAGATTTGTCTGGAGCTTTTAAAATCGATGTCTGAGAAGATCCGAGCGCTAAATGCGGTCTTTGATAATCAAGTCGTGCTTAGCTGCGACGGCAAGATCGCTAAGTTTATCAGCGAGAATTTTGATATTTTTATGAGCACGAAATACACTAGAATAGCCAGAATTCTAAACGTAACTCCCGAAACATTTTCGCGCACTATCACTAAATTTAAAAAGAGCGGCGCGCTAATTTTGGACGATAAGCAAGAAATCACGGGCTTTGATAAAGATAAGCTGGACGAGTATATCCAAGGCTAGAGTTTGAAAAGCGCCTATATTTTTCCGATCGTCGGCACCATTTTATTTCTGTTTTTTAATCTTTACGTTTACAGATCGATCGGCGCGCGCTTTACGCCATATAAAAATTTCGTGATCTTTCGCCCTGCCTTGATTTTGCTTTGCGTAGCTTTGGCGATTTTAGATGCAATATTTTTTGTGGGTTTTGGGCTTAATGGAAGCTTTAAAAACGAGCTGCTTTATAAGCTATGCGTATTTTGCATGGCAGCGTCCTTTTCGCTCTTTTTTATCTGCCTTGCTTACGACGTGTTAAGCGCCGCCGCGCATGTAGTTAAATTTAGCCAAAACAGGCGAAAATTTTTAAAAACCTTTATCGACGTAACCTTTGTAATAATGGCGTTTAGCTATATTTTTAAGGGGCTTTATAATGCACTAAAAATTCCAAAAATCACCGAGCGCGAAATAAAAATCAAAAATTTAGCTAGCGAGCTAAATTTCGTCGTCATCTCGGACGTGCATCTGGGCGAGTTTTTGAAAAAGGAATTTTTGCAAGGCGTTGTAGCGCAGATAAACTCGCTAAATTACGATGCGCTACTGATCGTGGGCGATATGTTTGATCTGCGCTCGGATGAGCTCGGGGATATTTTGCAGCCTCTTGAGGCGATCAAAAAGCCTATCTTTTTCGTCACGGGCAACCACGAGTATTACCGCGACGACGCAAGCGGGCTTATAGCGGCAATGCAAAAAGCGGGTGTGCGGGTGCTGCAAAACGAAAGCGTGGAATTTGAAGGGCTAAATTTAATGGGCGTGCACGATCTTAGCGGCTTTCGCTTCGGATATATGCAGCCAGATCTCGGCGCTGCGCTAGCGCAGGCAGACCCCGATAAACCAAAAATTTTACTCGCGCATCAGCCCAAATACGTCGTGGACTTCGTGCGCGACGAGGTAGATCTGTGTATCTGCGGGCACACGCATGCAGGGCAAATTTTCCCGTGGACGCTTTTGGTGCTGCTTAGCCAGAAGTATCTTTACGGGCTGTATAACGACGGGCTGAAGCAAATTTACGTAAGCAGCGGCGTAGGGTTTTGGGGCCCGCCGATAAGGGTCTTTGCCGATGCCGAGATCGCGCTGCTTAAGCTTAGAAAGGCATAGATGAGAAGTTTTATTTCGAGGATTTTTGGGGTTATCGCCGCGGTGAAATTCCCTAAATTTATACAAAATTTTATCAACCGTAAATATGTGGAATTTTTCAAAATCGATATGAGCGAATTTGATCCGCCGCAAAGCTACGCGAGCCTAAACGCGCTTTTTACCCGCCGCTTGCTGCGTCCGCGCGAGATAGCGGCAGACGAGACGGCTTTTATAAGCCCTAGCGACGGCGTGATCTTTGAGAGCGGAAGCTGCGCCGATCTGCGGGCTTTTAGCGTAAAGGGCTGCGAATACAGCCTTAGCGAGCTGCTGGGACGTACGTTTGCGGCAAACGAAAGCGGCGGAGCGGTTAAAAATTTAGATGACGCTGCGGACGCCGCGCAAGCAAAAATCATGGACGGCAAAAGCGGCGCAACTTATTCCGCAAGTGGCGTGCGAGCTGAAATTTATAGTGATGAAAGTAGCGCGAGCCTCGAAACGAGCGCAGAGGATGCTCAAGACGGCGAAAATACAAAGGGCGTAAATTTAAGCTACGCAAACATCTATCTAAGCCCGCGCGATTATCATCATTATCATGCGCCGTGCGATCTGGGCGTGCTGCAGGCGCTTTACATACCTGCTGACCTTTACAGCGTGGCGAAGAAATTTTTACTTAAGATTCCAAACCTCTACGCTAAAAACGAGCGCGTAATTTTAAAGTGCAAAATGCGTAACGGCGGGATTTTGTGGATGGTTTTCGTGGGTGCTTTAAACGTAGGTAAGATGAGATTTGATTTCGACGCACGAATACAGACGAATGCATGCGCAAATAGAGCTGAGGCGCTTTACGAATATGAAAATTTAAACTTTAAAAAGGGCGATCATTTGGGAAATTTCGAGCTGGGCTCAACGATCGTACTCGTAGCGCAAAGCGAGTTTTTAAAATTTGAAACCCCGGCTGATACGTCCGTAAAATTCGGACAAAAAATCGCAGAATTTAATGAAATTTCACAAAATTCCATTTAAAATGCAGGATTTTTTCTTTAACTAAAATTAATTTTATTTAAATTTGGCTATAATCATCTCACTTTAAATCAAAGGATTTAACATGAAAAATTTAAAAGCTTTTACGATGATAGAGCTTGTTTTTGTCATCGTCGTTTTAGGTATTTTGGCGGGCATTGCGGTGCCTAGATTAGCCGCTACGCGCGACGATGCTACGATCGCTAAGATGCGCGGAGACATCGCCGCCATTAGAAGCGGACTTTCGCTAGTTAGAAGCGAGAATATGATGAGAGGTGTGACTACGTGGCCTGCTTTGGAAGGTTCAGACAATGCCACTCTTTTTGATGGCGTTTTGCAGCAACCTATCTATCCTATGAGAGATGGCGGTAGGAACGGCTGGACTTTGGTTAGAAATGGCAACGATAATGCTACATCTACATATACGGCTACCGTAGCAGGCAAAAGTACTAACTTTACTTATTATCCAACAAGAGCTAGTATACCTACTTCCGGTGCAAATAAAGATAGAAATGTAGGCTCATTCGACTGCAATCACGCTGATGATCTTTGTCAATCCTTAGCTCAATAGCTAAATGCTCTATTATGAAGTTGCGGTTTTGGGCGCCAGCCTAAAACCGCTTACTTATAGTTCAAATTTTAAAATCTCAGCTTATCAAATCGTATCCGTTCCCGTAAGATCGAGCGTTAAATCCGCCGTGATCCTGCGTGAGGTTTCAAAGCCGAGCTTCAAAACCAAGGAAATTTCTGAAATTTCGCAGTTTAAATTTAGCTCGTTTCAGATCGCACTTGCAAATTTTATCGCATACTACTATGTCTGCGAAAAGGGCGTTGCATTTGGGATTTTCGAGCCTGCAAGTGAGACGACGCAGGATTTGCGGAATTTGCAGGAGGATCCTATGACCGAGCGGAATTGCGCTTGCGAAAAAATTTCCGTTAGTAAGCCAACCTCCGCTTGCAAACAAGCTTCTACCCGCGAACAAAATTTTATTTCCGAGCAGGATTCCATCACCACACAAAATTCTACGCTCGATGGGAATTTTAATGCCACACAAAATTCCATTTCAATCCAAAATTCTGCATTGACGAGAGATTCTACTACCGCAGAAAATTCTGTTACTGTCATAAATTCCGTCATCGCGCTAAATTCCATGCAAAGGCAAAATTTAAAACAGGTACCAAATCCTACCTCACAAAATTCGGCATCAAATTCTATTACCGCACAGAATTCTATCCAAGAGAGGGACTTTGTCGATGAGCAAAATTCCGTTTCGATCCAAAATTCTACATTGGCTCAAAATTCCGCCACCATGAAGACCGCTATAAATTTTGCTGCCGCACCGAGTTTGGCACACAAACAAAATTTCGCCATCGCGCAAAATTCGATCCAAGAGCAGAATTTTACCGAGGGAGAGAATTCCATTTCGATTCAAAATCCTACTTCAGCGCGAAATTCCATCTCAATTCAAAATTCAGACGCCGCGGCACAAAGCCCCATCCCGACGTCGCTATCTCCGCTTCAAATAGGTAAAATTCCAAGCCTAACCCCCGCGCAGGAGCAAGCGCGTGAATTTGCCGAAGCTAATGAAACGTCGCTGATCTTCGGTGATACGGGCAGCGGCAAGAGCGAAATTTATATCGCGTTGATCGCACAGGCGCTCGCTGCGGGCAAGCAGGCGCTGTTTTTAATGCCCGAGATTTCGCTCACGCCGCAGATGACGAAGCGGCTACAAAGCTATTTCGGCGAGCGGCTCGGCGTCTGGCACTCCAAAATTTCACCCAAAAAAAAGCGTGAAATTTTAGCGAAATTTAACGCAGGCGAGATTCGGCTCATCGCGGGTGCGCGCTCGGCGCTATTTTTGCCCTTTAGCAATCTGGGGCTCATCGTCGTGGATGAGGAGCACGACGACAGCTATAAATCCGCCGCCGCGCCGCGCCTAAATGCCCGCGACGCCGCGATTTTCGTCGGTAAAAAGCTCGGCATCCGCGTGGTTTTGGGCTCCGCGACGCCTGCGCTTAGCACTTACGCGAAGCAGCTGCACTTCCGCCTGCGCGGCACCTATTTTAGCAGCGCCAAGCGTTTCATTTTCGATGAGAGCGAGACGGGACTGAGCCCTAAAATTTTAACCGAGATCGGGCGCAGCCTCGAAACCGGCAAGCAGGCGGTCGTGTTTTTGCCCACGCGCGCGAACTACAAATATATGGTTTGCGAAAACTGCGGGCAGATCGTGCGCTGTCCGTTTTGCGCCGTCGGGATGAGCTATCACGCGGACGCTGCGGCGCTAAAGTGCCATTACTGCGGCTTTAGCACGTTTTACAAGGCGTCTTGCGAAAACTGCGGCGGCGAGGTGATGCAGGCGCGCAAGATCGGCACGGGCGAGCTCGCGGCACAGCTTACGACGCGTTTCCCAAGTGCCCGCATCGCAAAATTTGATCGCGACGAGATCACCACGCAGCGCAAGCTTGAGGCGCTGCTAAATAACTTCAACGCCCATAAAATCGACATTCTGGTAGGCACGCAGATGCTTAGCAAGGGGCACGATTACCATGGCGTCGATCTTGCGGTGATAATGGGGATCGACGAGCATCTGAGCTATCCCGATTTTAGGGCGCGCGAAAAGACGCTGGCGCTTGCGATGCAGGTGGCAGGCCGCGCGGGTCGCTCGGGGCAGGGCAGGGTCGTCATACAGACGCGCCAAAGCGGCTTTTTTAGGGATTATATCGAAAACTACGACGATTTTTTACGCGACGAGGCGGAGTTTCGAGAGGGGCTCTATCCGCCGTATATGCGGCTTTTGCGCGTGCTGATCTCGCATAAAAATGAAAAGGCGGCGAGCGAGATAATGAACGCCGCGCTTGATCTTTTGCGCCGCAAGCAGGCGGGAGGCAGCGCGTTTACATCGCGTGACGGGCTGGACGCGAGGAGAGCAAATTTAAGCGCTTTAAATTTGCAAAATTCTGCGCAGCAGAGCGGTAGCAAAATATCAAATTCTAAATTTCAAAGCTCGGATCTGTGCGGGGACAATGCAAATTTAAACCGCCAAAACGTTTCAAATTTAAAAAATGCCGCGCAAATTTCAGCTTGCGACGCAGGCGCGGGTAGCGTAAATTTAAAGCCCGAAAGAAACGGCGCCGCGCAAAATTTTATAAATTTAGCGGCCGAAAATACTGCCGAAAATTCCACTCAGTATTTGAAAGAGAAGGCGAGCGAGAGCTTTGAGATCATCGGCTACGGCAAGGCGGGCATCGCCTATATCGCGTCGAAATTTCGCTTTGAAATTCTGCTGCGCGCCGGCTCGCACGTGCCGCTCATTAATGCTGCGCGCACGCTTGAACATCTGCCCGTCGAGATCGATATGGATCCCGTAAACTTCGGCTAAGCGCGATTTATAAAATTTTATTCGCATAAATTTTGTCCATAGAACCTGCAGGATTTGATGTATTGCAACGCTGAATTTTTATGCTTTACCGCCTATCTCATATTAAATCAAAATCAAAAAATAATATCAAATTGTTAAGTATAATTTAACTTGAGTGAGGATATAATGCACCCATAAGTCTAGTATGATATTGCTCTTTTTGAATGGAGGACAGAATGCCTAGATTTGCTTTACTTATAAAATTTACGCTTGTGATCATACTTAGCGTATCGTTTATAGATGCAAACGATACGAACAATACTACTACTGCTATGCCTTGGATGTTAGATTCGATTTTATCAAAGGTACGGGATAGAAATATTACTAGAAAGAGCAGTGAAACCAATGCGACTTTTGGTATTACTACTTTTAACAGTAAAAGCGTGTATTTTTGGCAAATGGATCAAAACGCGACCCTTAAGAAAGAGTATGAAGAGCATTTGGCTAAAGAAAGAGACTTTTGCACCGATTTTTACGACGATCTGTTTAAATGGAAAAATATAAGCGCTATCCGCCCTGTAGTTAACGATAGCATAGATTATAATGATCCTGAGCTAAAGCAAAATATGAGTGATTGTTGGTATATGGATATGAATAGAACGGTTCAAGCAGGGTATCGTGGCAGAGGTTTCACTTTGTATAAGATCGGCGATCATAGGCTTTTATATATAATGTTCTATAAGTATGCGGAATATAACGTATCGAACAATCTTGCTAAAAATTTAGCCTATATTTTAGATATCAAAGAGTGTACCAAAGCTATAAGGGATTTTAATTATGATCCGTATAAAAGTAGGATTCATCTAGAAAATTATAGAAATTATGTGGAAGGCGTTTATTTTAGACCCATTTTTTATGAAGATAGATACTACGCGTTGGATATTGAGAGAAATCTTCCTGGCTTGGGCTTCGGCTTTACTATAAGGCTTAAGGAGATTAAAGATAGTAAGTTGGAGACTAAATGTGAAATATCGTATCTGATAGATAAAAAGAAATTTTTTACTAAGGAGTAAATTATGCAAACGCATTCAGTTGGTTCGAGAAATACCCAATAATCTATAAAGCATCTAAAAAGGCGACGACTTGAAAAAACTACTTAGAAATTTTATGATTTTCGCAGGTTTCATCTTTATATTATACGCCTCTTATTTTCTATATTTTTATTCTAAAAAAGCCGAATATGCGGCTATTTTATTGCAGAAGGCGCTTAGTTATGAAGAGGAATTTTTTGCTGAGAAAACACAAAATTTAGACCCGTATAAGCAGATTGAGCTACGACATGAGTTTGAAAAAGAGAAATTAAAGCTAGAAAAATATTGCGGCGATGCTATAATAAACGGCGAAAATAGCCATTGCAAGGTTTATTATAACCTCGATTTCGACTATATTCATTTCTACGACGGGCGAAATCAAGATATCGCGCTGGGCTACGACTTTGATAACGAAAGCATCGAGTTTTATAAAAAGCTATCAGATCACTATGATTACAAAGGCAAAAAATGCAGATCGCGCAGGGTATACAGCGAACACCATGCGACATTTGCGATTGACAATTTTGAGCATGCGAAATTTTGGTTGGGAAATTACGGCGAATTTACCCTAAAAGATCCATATATTCATGAATGTGAATAAAATCTATTATGCTTAAAGCGAAAGGATAAATCCGCTAAAATGCCTATAAATGGAGCAATATGAGAGTATTAAAATTTATTTTTATAATAGCGGCGTCTATTTTGTTTTGTTATGTGGCGGAGGAGCTTATAAATTATTTGATAATTAAGCCGCGCATTCCTATGGAATTTACCGATATAAATTTAACTAAAGCCGGCAATAAAGCGGAATTATATATAAATAACAAAGATGATAAAATTTGTAGATATTTTACTTTGGATTTTGTCTCATACGATTACGATAGAGATATGAAGCTCTTGGATGATGAGTTCGCAAATACGTATATAGGAGGGGAATACGACGTGAACGAAACGCTGCTGCGCGGTACCAAAATACCGCTAAGTCTAAAGATATACAAAATAGATAATGAGCCGAATAAATTTGGACGCAGAAAGGAGTATTTTTATTATAAGTTAAAACCCGTGTTTGCAGAGGTGAGGAATTTACGCCCCGCGTATATGCAAACGAGTATTTATAGGGGCGAGAAACACTATGACGCATATAGTGCGACGATCGCCTGCACGCCCTTACAAAAAGGTATGTATAAGGTAGAACTAGAGAATTTACAAGATTTGCCTATTTTTTCGAATGTAGAAATTTATTTTACTACGAAAGATAGCGGTCTTAAATATTAACAAGGAGAATAAAATGACCTATAGATTAACCATAAAGATTGCAGAGAAAGGAACTATTTATATTCCGCAGGATCCGAACTACGAGAGACCTCATGGCTCATTGGCAGGTCATATGTGGTACTCTATTTCAGATGGAAGTACTGAAAAATCATATGGGTATGCACCTGGAGGGGTAACTGAATGGGATAATAATGGCTACCAAAGCACGTATTATACGGGTACCATCATTATTAATAAAACCCAATATGATATTTTAAAAAATTTTGGTCAAAAACATATTGCGATAGAATATGGTTTTGGAGATAATGATTATAACGTATTGTCTAATAGTTGTATAGATTTCGTATGGAAAGCATTAAATTTAGCGGATTTAAATCCTATTGATTTCCAAGGCAATTTAATTCCTACAGCCAATATGATGAATGTAGATAGGTCGTTATATAGATTTTTATTTAAAACAATAGATGGGTGGAAATATGATTTTCTAGAAAAAGATTATAACGTATTGTATGGAAGTAATTATGACGACGATGATCTACAGAGTAAAAATAATACTGATGTGGTTTATGGCGGAGACGGAAAAGATACCATTATAGGTAATAATTTAAATCAATACTTATATGGTAATGAAGGTAATGATACTATACAAGCGGTAGGTGGTAAAAAGAATTTTTTATATGGAGGGAATGGTGATGATATATTAGTAGGTGGAAATAATAGTATTGATGTTTTCGATGGCGGTAACGGCTATGATATATATCATGCGGATGAGAATGACACGATAAACGATTCCGATGGCAGCGGCAAAGTATATTTGAGCGAGACTAAACTAAAAGGCGGAAGGTTTATAAAAGAGCAATCGCACGGAAATATCGAAATTTATAAAAGTAATGACGATTCTATAACTTATGAGTACAATACTTCCATGAAGGTATTGAGCGCGAATGGTCTAAAGATAAACGATTTCGACAATAACGAGTTAGAGATAAATTTGCAAAAAGAGCAGTCGAATGAATTCGCCATACTTAGCGATACTACGGGCTCCATGGGTGGGGCGATAAGCTCGGTAAAATCCCAAGCAAAAGAGATCATAAAAACCGCCTTTGCTAGAGATAAAAATACCAAGGTAGGAGTATTTGGCTATAACGATCCGGGCGTTCAAACTTTTACCAATCTCACGAATGATCAAAACGCGATAATGTCTGCTATAAACTCACTTTACGCAGATGGCGGAGGCGATACGCCGGAGATGACTTGGCATGGGATTTATAATGCCGCAAATTCAAATTGGAGCGAATACTCCGTAAAAAGAATTTTCGTTTTTGGCGATGCTCCCGCGAAGGACAATGAGTTCAAATCTAAAGCAATGGTGGCGCTTTTGCCCAATAAACCAAGAGCGGTAGCAAGAAGTTTAAGCGCAGCAAACGCGCTTTATGGCAATAATCACAGTGATTTAAATAATATTCAGGTCTTTACGATTCAAACGGGCGGTGGTGAAGATGTGGCGGCGGAATTTAAAGAATTAGCCGAATCCACCGGTGGCGGCTATGTAAATATGACAAACTCGGGCTATACATCCGTGGCGGATGCTCTTTTTGACGCTATGAATACAGGTACTTCCAAAAATGAAACCATTGTCGGCAATGAGAAAAACAATATCATAAACGGCAAGGGCGGGGATGATGTATTAGAAGGAAGAGAAGGAAGCGATACCTATGTTTTTGAAGAAAATTTCGGTAAAGATACGATAATAGAAACCAACAAGGAAAATAAAGATAAAAATATCATAGATATGTCCGCTTTCAGTTTAAAAGATGTCGTTTTTAGGCAAAATAAAAATGATATCGTCGTAAATAGGTCAAAATTTGACGCGGTCACTATAAGAGATTTTTATTTAGAGGAAGAGAAGATATCGCAGATCAAATTTAAAGATGTAACGTTGGGCTATGAAGAGATCAAAGAGATAACTGCGCTTCAAAGCAACAAAGAGGTCGTTAAATTTGCAAATAAAGGCGAGAATAAGCTAAAAGCTTTACTGAAAAAGGTATTTTTCAAAGCTGATGATGAAACCGCTACGACGATAAAGGGCGGTGTAAGAAGCGATGCGCTAGTGGGATCAAATTTGAACGATAAAATTTACGGCAATCTTGGGCATGACACACTCATCGGCGGAAAGGGCGATGATTATTTAGACGGCGGCTTGGGTAACGATAAATACGTATTTCGCAAGGGAGACGGCAAAGATACTATTAAAGATTGTGGCGGAAAAGATACTTTGATATTAAAAGATATAAATCAAAACGAGCTTAAATTATCTAAAGATAAAAACGATTTGATTTTGAAATTTAAAGAAGGAAGCGATCAGATCACGATAAAGGATCATTTCAAGCGAAGCTTAGGATACAATCACAGGCTCGAAAATATTAAATTTGCGGACGGCGCGCAGATGAATTACAAACAGATCGAAGATATTGTTTGTGCGGGCGAATACACCGGTGGGCTTAAACAAGCAAGTTCCTTGAAAAACGATTATTTTGTGCCGCAAGATACAGTAAATAAAATTATCGAGCAGTTAAATTCGTACGCCGATAATTCGCAAGCACTAGAATTTATGTCAAATAATACGCAAAAAGATAATATTCAAATTTATATGAGCTAGCTTATTTGCATAGTGTGAATGGTTATGACAAACGAGTATAAATTTGAGCAAATTCAGCGAGATTAATATTCTCGCTGAATTTATATTTTATAATCCTCATTTAGTAGAATTTATACGTTATAGATTTAGCTTGCCGTTTTTCAATATACAGCGCCTACTCCTCGCTTCCCTCCGTTCGTACGATCAGACTTTTTGGAAGGCGGAATTTCTCGATGATCTCGCATTCCTTGGCGCGCATCTGCCCGTCGTCGCTTTCGTGATCGTAACCTAGCACGTGTAGCATGCCGTGCGTAAAGAGTAGCGCGGTCTCGTCATCCGTGCCGTGCCCCAGCTGCGCGGCTTTCAGCTCTACGAGGTCTAAATTTATCACAACCGAGCCGAGCAGCACGGGGGCAAAATTCTCGCCGTCAAAATTTTCATTCTTTAAATTTTCATCGTTAGGATTTTTGCTCGCGGAATTTTCAGAATTTATAGTATTAAAATTTTCGCTCGCAGAATTTGCGGTGTCTGAATTTTCACTAGTGGAATTCGCAGTATTTAAAATTTTGCCGCCGCTGTTTTTATGCGCGGAATTTTCTTCGCTCAAATCCCCACTGAAGCCCGCAAACGCCGCAGGATCGAGCGGGAAGCTCAGCACGTCGGTCGCCTTGTCGATGCCGCGCATTTGCGCATTTAGCTGCCGCATCTCCTCGTCGCGCACGAAAATTAGCTCGACGCTCCCGCCGCCCAGCTCCGCCGCGATAGCGTCCAAAATTTCGGGATAGGGCTGCTCGCAAAGTATCATTTTTACCCCTCTTTTATAAAATTTTCGTATAATTTTAGCAAAAAAAGGACAAAAATGAGAGCTTTATGTGTGATCAGCGGCGGCATGGACAGCGCGACCTGCGCCTATATCGCGAGGCGCGAAGGTTACGAGATCGTAGCGCTACATTTTGACTACGATCAGCGCACGATGGACAAGGAGCGCGAGTGCTTCGGTAAAATTTGCGACGATTTGGGGGTCGCAAAAAGGCTGATTTTAGACGCTCGCTTCATCGCGCAAATCGGCGGCAGCGCCCTTACAGACGGCGCATTGCCAATCAGAAAGGGTGCTGCAGAGCTTTGCGGTGCGGTAAATTCTACCGGCACCAAGATTGACAGCGCTGCAAATTCCAAGAGCGCCGAGTTTAGAGAACTAAATTTTATCGAGACAAATTCCGTCGCCGAACTAAACGGGCAAAATTCTATTGCGGCAAATTCTATTGATGCCGAGATTGGCGGGCAAAATTTTACTGCGTCAGATTTCTCGGCGGGCTCAGCGGACGCTCCGCTTGATGCAGATTCGGCGCGAAATAGCCGCTTGCAGAGCGGTGAAATTTTAATGCAAGACGCTGAAATTTTACTAGAGGGCGATGAGCTTTCGCTGCAAGACAGTAAAATTTTAGCCTGCGACGATAAAATTTTATCGCAGGGCAGCGAAATTCTGGTTCAAGAAGGTGAAATTTCACTTCAAAGCGGAGCCGAGTCGCAGCAGGGCGATAAAATTTCACCCAAGCACGCAGGGGGTAAAATTTTACCACAAAGCCAAAACAATCAAATTTCATCGCCAAGTCGAAGCGATAAAATTTCACCACCAAGCGGCGAGGGCGCGTTTTCAGATCTGCCGAGCACCTACGTGCCGTTTCGCAACGGCGTGTTTTTGAGCATCGCCGCTGCGCTCGCCGAGAAGGAGCGCTGCGACGCGATTTTTATCGGCGTGGTGCAGGAGGATAGCAGCGGCTACCCCGACTGCGGCGCGGAGTTCATCGGCGCGTTTGAGCGAGCGCTCGATCTGGGCACGAGCCGCGACTTTCATCCGCGCATCAAAACCCCGCTCGTGCACCTTAGCAAGGCGCAGATCGTCTCGCTGGCGCTTGAAATCGGCGTGCCGTTAGAGCTTACGTGGAGCTGCTACGAGCGCGAGGACGCTGCGTGCGGGCTTTGCGATAGCTGCCTGCTGCGACTTAAGGGCTTTGCGGGCGCCGGCGCGAAAGATAAAATCCCCTATGCGATAGAAATTTAATCGCGCCGCGGCGAAATTTAATCGCGCCGCGGTTAAATTTTACCGAGCCCGCGTAGCGTTTAAATTTGAAATGCCGTATGGTTTGCGGCAGGATTTAAACGCGCGGCGGTTTACACTTTGGTGCGCGAGCTGCGGCTGTAAATTTAAACTACGCTTTAAAATTTTAAAAATTTTAACGAGAGCGTTGCGCACGGTTCAAAGCGAAAATCAATTATAAATTTACCTCCTACGCTATATTTATTAGCGTATAGGCGAATATAAACATATCGTAAAATCTAAGATTATTAAATTTCTTAAGGAGGAGAGAATGGCGTTTGAAAATTCAATAATCACTAAAGAGGATGATGAGAAATACGGGTTGAGCAAAATTTTTTATCAATATAGTCCGTATTATGAAGAACTACCTAGAAATTTTGTTGTTGATAGACAAAAAGATATTTGGTTTCTTTTAATTGAAAGACTACCAAATGAAGGGTATGATTATGGTTATGGGAGCAAAAAGCTATGGAGGCTTTATATTCAAGGAAATAATTTAGATATTCTTTTGGACTACGAATATGATCAAGAAGTGGATGGACACAAATTCCAAAGGGTGTGGAAAATTATCGAGGTAAATGTTATAAATTCTATTATTCCAGATAATGAAGTTATTAAAATATTGAGAGATATTTTGATTGATTTTAAATTTAGACCAGGCTGGGAGGATAAGGATGATCTTAGTGTAGCGTTAATAGATGTAAGAAAGGAAAAATAAAATGGCGTTTGTTGCGGAATATATTTCTAAAGAGGATATTAAGAAATATGATATTATAAATCGTGTAGATCAGTGCTTGGCAAAATATCATTATAATCCACAAAAACCCTATCAAATAAAGTGGTTGAATTGGGTCATCGACAGGCAAAGAGATATTTGGCTTATTTTTGTTTGTAGCCCGCATCTGCCTGATCCAAGAGACGGATATACCGGAGAGGAGATTTGGCTGCTTTATTATAAGGGTAGAGAAATCGAGCTTGATATTAGACGGGTCTATGACGAAACCACAAGTAAAATGCTAGTCGATAATCCGTTTTTTATCAAATATAAGCTAGAAAATATAAATTCTAGTATTGACGGAATTTCGTTAGATGAGTTCTACAAGGTGCTTAATGAAGCTTTGATAGAATATGGAGAAAGTGGTATACACGGTAGAAAGTTTTTGCCAAAAGAACACGAAGTCGTAACTTTTCTGCATGATTAAATATAAAGGATAAAAATGACGAGTAAACCGATCAAATTTTAGCAGATATTGCAAACGGCGAGGACGTGCGCAGCGGCACCGATGGCGGTGCGAGCACGAGAGAAATTTAGCAAAACGTGGCGCGAGCTTTAAACGCGATGTGTAAATTTAAAGCGAATTTTATCCGAAACCTAACCGTGAGCGAGCGCGAGATAAATTTTACTCAAACGCCCAATGCGCGAGAATTCGCTAGCGGGCGCAGACTATTTGTAAATTTTAAAATTTTACTCAAACGCCGAGCGTAGATTTAGATGCGGGATGATCTCAAGCTCTGCGGGCGCCGTAAATTCCTTTTTACGCAGCTTTTCTATCGCTGCGCGCGCGATCATAGCGGCGTTGTCGGAGCAAAATTTCATCGGCGCAAAAAGTATCTCGCAGCCCGCCCGCTCGCACAAATCCGTCAAAAGTCCGCGCAGATGCAGGTTCGCGCTCGCTCCGCCCACGACGCCGAAGCGCGCAAAGCGGCGTAGCTCAAATATCCGCTCCAGCTTATCCAGTATGTGCGCGCAAGCCGCGTCCTCAAAGCAGCGCGCCAGATCGCGCATCGCCCGCTCATCTAGCTCGCCCGCCTCTTTTAGCTTTTCGATCTGCACGCGCACGGCATTTTTAAGCCCCGAAAAGCTATACTCTAGCCGCCTGTCGCCCTTTAGCGGCACGGGCAGCTCAAATCTCGGCTCGCCGCCTTTTGCAAGCTCTTCGATGAGCGCGCCGCCGGGGTAGCCGAGGCCTAGCATTTTGGCGATCTTATCGAAGCTCTCGCCGAAGCTGTCGTCGCCCGTGGTCGCTAAAATTTTGATACCGCCCGTCGCGTCGATATCCAAAACCATCGTGTGTCCGCCGCTAACGAGCAAAACGCCCATCGGAAATCGCGCCTCGCCACCTAAAAACAGCGAGTAAACGTGGCCTATGAGATGATTTACGCCAATGAGCGGCAAATTTAGCGCGAGCGCGAGCGCTTTTGCCATATTCACGCCGCCGATCAGGCTCACGCTGAGCCCCGGGGTATTGGTCGCTGCGACGGCGCTAAGCTCACTAAAATAGGGCTTTGCACGCTGCAAAATCCGCGGCAACACCTCAGTATGCAGCCTCGCGGCAAGCTCTGGCACGACGCCGCCGTATTTGGCGTGATCGGTCTCCTGGCTTATTTTTTCGTAAAATTTCAGCTCGAAACTACGCTCATCCATCACCGCGACCGAGCTGTCGTCGCAGCTGCTCTCAATAGCAAGTATCACACAAAATCCTTAAAATTTTTCGCTCATTATACTCAAAAATACGCACTGCGGCGCAGATGAAATTTTAAAATTTAAAACGGCGCGCTTTAAATTTTTGTCTTTGTCGTGATATGTTCGCGCTCGCGGGGCAAAATTTTAAAATGCGCCGTTCGGCTCTGCCGCGGTTTATCTGCCGCGGCGGATAAAATTTTAAATAGATGAAATTTTGGCAGTCGAAATTTAGCGGGCAAATTTAAAAAGGCCTTTGGATTTTAAAGCTCCAAAGGCCATTGCGATTAAATTTGGTGGTAAATTTAAAGGCTAAATTTCGGGCTCTTGTTCCTGTTTTTTCTCGCCGCTTGGGATCGCCGTATCGTACCAGTCGAGCTTGCGAGTAAAATACATAACGAGCGAAATCACCGCAAAGATCATCAGGCTTCCCATTAATAGGGCGTAGTCTTCGGAATTTAAGATAACATAGAGGATCGCGTATGAAACGAGCTGAACGCAAGTGATGAAAATGCCCCAGCGCGCGCCTTTGAAAATCGCGCTTGCGTAGAAAAATACTATCGCGCTTACCGCGATCGCCGAAGCAGCATAGCTGATCGCAAAGCCCATATGCTCGGAAAGCGAAAGCACCAGCAGGTAGAAAACGACGTCTTCAAGCCCGATGAGTAGATATTGGATCGGGTGGATGCGCTCGTGAGTATAAACCTCGCACAAAAAGATCGCCAAAAACGGCACCGCTAAAAATAACAGCGCGTAATCCGTGCAGCGCTTAATCAGCGAGTAGTTGTTCACGGGCTCGATGAAGCCGATGCTTACGGCGTCATTTCTATCGTCGTTGCTGCGCCAGTTCGTCATAGCGACGCGGTCATCTTGATCTGCAAGCCACGCAGGAGCAATGCCTGCGGCTAAGCCTGTAACTTCCCACGAAGCTTTAAAACCGCTAGCGCTTACCTCGCGCGATTTGGCGATGAAGCCGCCGCCAAAGCTAGGCGATGCCCAAGTAGAGCTAATTTCAAAACGGCTATTTTGCGCGATCGGAGCTAGATGAAGTGCCTCGCCGCCTTGAATTTTAAGCGTGCCGCTGATGCTAAAATCAGACGACAGCGCGGAAGCGGGGAGCTTGTAGATTAAACTTCGATCGAAAATTTTAGCCTCAGTGTTGCCGTGATATTGCTTAAGCTCCTTGCCGTTTAGGCTTAAAGCGGGGGAGGCGGTGAAGGATTTTTGATTGCCTACGCCGAGCACTAGCACGGCTTCGTCGAAATTTAGCCGCGCAGGATCGATGCCGAGCTCGGTATAGTTTATCGCCTCAAAGTCCGCCTTAAGCGCAAAATCGCCGTTATATATCGGAACTCGAAAAATTCCGCGCTTTAGATAGGTGGGGTCGATCTGCGCTGATAAGAAGTAGTTTTTTGGCACGATGATGAAATTTTTCTCTACGCGCCTTTTTACGAGTTCATTGTTGCTTTTGTCTATCGCTTCGATTATCTCTGCGTAGGGCACTACGATCGCAAGGCCCTGGATTTGCAGCTCACCACCCACCGGCGTGAGGATCGAATCCTGCGCGAGCTGCTTGGTTTCGGAGCGCGAGTAGGTAAGATTATCGATAAAGCTTAGCGGGATTAGCAGCAGCAAAAGCAGCACTAAAACGATGAAAGGTTTCGTCCAAAACGCCCCTCGGATGGCGTTTTTAGTAGAATTTAACAAAGGCTCTCCTTTTAAGTAGAATTAAAAACAGAATTTTAACGATGAAGAGTAAATGGACGGCGCTTGAAGCGGGAGGAATCTTATAAATTCTAAAGGAACTTTGGATGTGAAGCGCTGCGGATATCGCTTTGAATTTTGGGGATTTCGCTGCAAGCTAGAATTTCATTGCGAATGAGAATTTTGCTATTTGCAAGAATTTTACGAGAAAATTTCTGTTAGTAGGATTTAAAAGCTTGAAATTCAAAGCCCTTGGAATTTTGAAATTCCAAGGGCTTTGAATTTTTAAAATTTCGCCGCTTTAGCGTGCAAAATTTCGTGCCGTCATCTCGCGTAAGCTTTAAAATTTATACGCCACGCTTAGCTTGAAATTTCGTCCCGGCTCCCAGTCGATAGCGTTTGAATCTCCGGTAAAATCGGCGCTGCGCTGCGAGTGCGACGCGTAGGCTTTATCAAAGAGATTGTAAACGCCCGCGTTGATCTCAAGCCCTTTAAATCGCCCGCTATCCGGAGCGTAGGTCACATATAGATCGTGAACCGCGTAGCTAGGCACCTTGGTTTTTTCGTCGCTAGCTGCGGAGGCTACGTTTTTGGAGTCGAAAAAGAGCAAGTTATAGCCCAGCAGTAGATCCGCCGCAGAGATTGCGTACTCGGCATTGAAGGTGTATTTATCGCCATAGTCGCGGTAGCCGATGATGTTTGAGCTTAGATAGCCCGAGCCGCTGCGCACGCGGTCTTTATATTCTACGTGCTGGTGGGTATAGCCCGCAGCAAGGCTCAAATCATCTAATATCAATCTTGCGAAAAGCTCGACGCCGTCAATGTCCGCACCGCCTGCATTAGCCCTGCATAAGGTATTTGCTGCTCCTCCCGGGCAGCCGATAACGCCGCCGCGAGCATTGTTATCTACGATGAGATTTTTATATTCCGTCCTGAAATACTTCGCAGTTAGGCTTACCGAGGAATTCTCTCCTAGATCGCTTTTGTAGCGACCGCCTATTTCGTAGGCGTTACCCGTAGTGGCTTTTAAATTTTCGTTAGCCATCCAGCTTAGCGGTCTGCCGCGGCTAGTGCCCGCAGCCATCATGCTCTCCATTACGTCAGGTCCTCTAAATACTCGCGCATAGCTCGCAAACGCTCCAAATCCCGCGCCAATCTCGTAATCAAGCGCCAAGGCGGGGCTCACTTCGTCGAATTTATATTTGTAGCTAGAGATATTAGCACCTCTGCCGTTATAAGTCTTTAGCTCGTGCCTTTCGTAGCGCACGCCGGGAGTTACCGTAAGCCCGCCGTAGTGCATAGCATCCTCGATATAAAAGCTATAATTATCGACCTTCTCGGGGCGTAGATTGCCAGGCTTAACGTAGTTTTCGGAGCGGTAGTAATCAAAGCCGTAACGCAACGTATGAGCCAAATCGCCCGTTTCAAATTTACTCTTAGCGCCGATTTTGCCGCCTTTGGTCTCGACGCCCCATTTTACGTTCGTCGAAGTCGATCCGATGCGTTGATGCTTGGTGTAATATCCCGTGATGTCGAGCTCTAGCAGGTCGCTTGGATTATACGTGTATTTGATCGTGTGTGTATCGCGCTCGTATTTGCGGTTATCCAGCTGTCCGTTTAGCCATGAGCCGAATTCGGGGCGCAAAGGATACAAGCCTTTATACTGCATATGCTCGGTAGAGAGCGAAATTTTATGAAAATCCAAAAAGCTATAGCCCGCTTTTAATAAATAATTTATATCGTTGCCGTCGCCGCCCGTAGGCTTGCCGTTGCCCGATTCGCCGAAGCCGTATCCGTAGTGCTTAAACGCAGCAAGCATATCTAGGCTATCAAATGCTCTGCCGTAGAGCATCGCACTTTGCGAATAGCCTTCGTTATTACTCGTATAGCCCACTTTGAGCTTGGCGCCGATATCCTGACCGTCCTCAAGCATGTCAGAAGCGTCTACCGTCCTGAAGGCAACTGAGCCGCCCAAAGCGCCCGAGCCGTTCACGACCGAGCGCGCGCCTACATCGACCTCTACGGCTTTGATAAGATCAGGATCGATTAGTAAATCGGCGTTGTGATGGAAGGTATTGCCGTTTTGCTTCGCGCCGTCAATCGTGATATTTAGACCGCGATCGCTCACGCCGCGCATATAAATTTTTTGATTCATGCCGTTGGTGCCGCCCACATAAACGCCTGGGATGTCGCGA
This sequence comes from uncultured Campylobacter sp., assembly GCF_937996225.1. Taxonomy (GTDB): domain Bacteria; phylum Campylobacterota; class Campylobacteria; order Campylobacterales; family Campylobacteraceae; genus Campylobacter_B. The sequence goes on from NZ_CALKTC010000009.1 coordinate 23,706, forward strand.
AATACATCTTTGACGAGCGTAGCGTTGCGAGTATTGATTTTGATATCATCCACGGTGCTAGGCGTGCTAGAATCGCTAGTAACTTCGATTACGCCTAGGCTTTGCGTATTTGAATCCTTGCTTTTGGATGCGTCCGTAGCGCTTGATTTCTCGTCTGCTTGTGCGCTTAAGCAAAGAACTGCGCACAAGGACAAAGCCAGATGAAATTTTTTCATACGAAACTCCTAAATGATAATTAAGATTAAAAAACGGTAAATAATATAAAATTAATCCTTTATTTTATATTAATTATCAAGACGTTTTAAAATCATTAGAATTTTATCTCAGAATGCTTTGTTATCATTAAATAAAGCTAAATGATAAAATATAATTTAAATATCTATCATCAAAATTTTAGTAAAAATTAAATCTACTTTTGATAAAATCGCTCATTTTTTTGGCAAGGCGATTTGCTGAATTTATAAAAATTTTTAAAATTTTTAAGGAGAGCTTATGGGCATTATGGAATTTTTGGCGCATTACGTGGATTACATTATCTTTGCGATCCTCGGATTTATGAGCTTTTTAGTCGTGTGGTTTACTATCGAAAGGCTGCTTTTTTATTCGAAGGTTAAGGCGAGCGATTACAAAAGCAAAGCGCTATATGAAGAGGCTCTGACAAAAAATTTAACGACACTTTATATTGTTTATTCAAATGCTCCGTATATCGGTCTTTTAGGTACTGTCATCGGCATTATGATCACATTTTTTGATATGAGTACTGCAAGCGGTATCGATACCAAGGCTATCATGCAGGGTCTTTCGCTTGCGCTTAAAGCTACCGCTACCGGTCTAGTCGTCGCCGTGCCTACGCTCATCATCTACAATGGCTTTGTCCGCAAGGTAGATGTGCTTCTAAACCGCTACGATGAGGTTAAATAAATGAGCATTCCTAGACGAGACGGGCTAAATATCGTCCCGTTCATCGACATCATGCTGGTACTGCTAGCGATTGTGCTTAGCGTTTCGACTTTTATCGCGCAGGGTCATATCAAGGTAAATCTGCCCTCGTCTTCAAGCTCGCAAAATCCGCAAGAGGATAAAAAAGTTACCATCAAAGTGGATAGCGAATCTAAAATTTATCTAGACGATGTCGAAATAAGCGAGGATGAGCTTGAGAAAAAAATTGCCGCACTCGATAAAAACGATCTTGTCGTGTTGAAAAACGATAAGGACTCGAAATTTTCCTCTTTCATTTCTATCATGGATGTCCTAAAAAAGGCGGGCCATGAAAAATTTGCGATCGTGACCGAAAAAGAGCAATGAATAAAGATAGCGCAGTAGGTTTTATCGTATCTTTGGTGCTGCATTGCATCATCGCTGTGGGTGTTTTCGCTCTTTTATCGTCGACACCGAAGCCGCCTAGCATGCCCGATATGATAGCCTTTTCCATCGATAGCATAATGGATGATGCCAAGCAGGGCGATATCTCCGATGAGCCCAATATCCCGCCTCCTTCCGATCAGTCCGAACCGGAACCTGAGCCAGAGCCCACTCCGCCGGAGCCCGAACCGGAACCGGAACCAACTCCGCCTGAGCCAGAGCCGATTCCTGAACCGGAGCCTATACCAGAGCCTGTAGTCGAAAAACCGAAACCGGTCGAAAAGCCTAAGCCAAAGCCGGTAGAAAAACCAAAACTGGTTGAAAAACCTAAGCCTAAAAAAGAGCATAAAGTTCAAAGCAGCGATAGGAATTTAACGGCAAAGTTTGACCCGACAAAGCCTATTTCGCTAGGTAGCGGCGGGGGCGGCGGCTCCAGTAGCGCAGGTGGCGGTAGTGACGCTATAACAAGCCGCGGCGATCCTAGCAATAGCGATGTTGGCAAGAAAATTTTCGCCATTATTTCTCGCTACGCGCAGTCGCACTACCCTAAAAATGCCCAACGTATGCGTAAAATCGGCGTCGTAGGCGTGCACTTTACCTATACGGCAAGCGGAGACGTTAAAGGTCTTCGCGTTACGTCTTCCTCGAATGTCGATTCGCTTGATGAGGGCGCGTTAAGCGCGGTCGAGCGCACCAAAGGTAGCTTTCCAAAGGTCGAGAAAGATATGGAATTTAACTTTAGCATAAAGTATACGCTAAATTTCAACTAGCCTTAAAGCTTCTACTAAAAACTCCTGCCGGAGCGGTAAAATTTTAAAATTTTACCGCCCTTGCCGCTTTATCTTAGCTCGCAAAATTCTATCTCGGCAAAGTGAAATTTTAAAATTTACTGCTCTTACTACCGCTTTTGTCGCTCTGCCGCATGAGCTTTTATAAGCGGATTGTCGCCGTGAAATTTAAAATTTAAACGGAGAAAATTATGTCTTTTCAAATTTAGCCAAGCAAGCATCTTAGAGCATTAAAATTTTAAATTTAAGCTGCGAAATTGCTAGGAAATTCCACTGATTTTAATGGAATTTTTACTATAATTTCGTATGAAATTTAAAAGATTAAAGGAAATTTATGATAGACGTTTACGACTTGGCGGTGATCGGCGGCGGTCCTTGCGGCATCGCTTCCGTAGTAGAAGCCAAAAGAAACGGGCTCGCGCACGTGCTTCTGCTCGAAAAAGGCGACAACCACTCTCAAACAATTAGGCAGTTTTACAAAGATAAAAAGCGCGTCGATAAAGAATATAAAGGTTTTGACAGCGAGACGCGCGGCTCTATTTCGTTTGAAACCGGCACGAAAGAGAGCGTGCTAAATTATTTCGACGAGCTCTTAGATAGCGACGAAATCGATACGAATTTCAAAAGTGAGGTCGAAAAGATCGAAAAGCACGCAGATGAGTTTTATATTACAACTAGCTCGGCTGGATACCGCGCGCGCAATGTCATCGTCGCAATTGGCAGGATGGGCAAGCCCAATAAGCCCGCTTATAAAATTCCGCCTTCGATCACGCAACGGGTAAATTTCAATCTTGATAAATGCACAATTAATGAAAAAATTCTAGTCGTTGGAGGCGGTAACTCAGCTGCGGAATACGCTATAGCACTATGTAAAACCAATGTCGTGACGCTTTGCTATCGCAAGGCTAAATTTACCCGCCTAAACGAGACGAATGAAAGCGACGTAATGCGCGAGACCAAATACGGCAACATCATCTTGCGCTTAGGTATCGATATAGAGGCTCTTGAGAATGAAAACGGCAAGGTGCTGGTAAAATTTGATGATGGCACCGAGCTCGTGTTTGACCGCGTGATATACGCGATCGGCGGCACGAGCCCGATCGATTTTCTTAAAAAATGCGGCATCGCTTACGACGAAAACGGCGTGCCGATCGTGGATGAAAATCTCCAGACCGCCACTAGCGGGCTTTACGTCGGCGGAGATCTCATCAGCAGAAGCGGCGGATCGATCGTGGTGGCGATAAATCACGCCCATACCATCATCAAAAATATCCGCAGATGAGGCTTTATCAGCCAAAAAAGGGTTATCGCTACACGAGCGATACGATTTTTTTGTGGAATTTTATAAGAAGCTCAGGCGTGCGTAAAGCTGACGCAGCATCGCAGAATGGCTCTTGGGCGCTGGGCTGTGGCGCGGAATTTAAAGACGCGACAGATGGAGGCTTTAATGCGCAGTTTTGCGCTTCGGATTTCGCAGGCGGCGAAGCGGAATTTTGCGCCGAGGATTGCGCTTTTAGCAAAGAAGAGTCGTATGCCGCTGACCATAGCGCGGAGAATGATCGCGATTTTAGAAGTAAGGGCTGCGCTGAACTTAAGGCGGAATTTAAAAAGGAATTTCAAGAGGCATTTTGGGCGAAATTTCAAAGCGGACGCTGCAAAAATTCCGATTTCCAAAGCGACAAAGCCTGGCATGCTTTAAAGCCTGATATCGCAAGCGGTGAAAATTTTAAATTTTGTGACGAGCAAATCGCGCAGCCTTTAGAATCTCAAAAGACGCACGATAAAGATTTCGTGAGCAAATTTGAAGACGCCAAGGTGCGCGAGGATTTTGCTGCGGAGTGCTTGCGTGACGGCGGGTTTGCAGTTTGCGATGAGCGTAGTTTAAAAAGCGCTCTAAATCCGCGAGCGATATACGGCGACGTGCTGGATGTGGGCGCAGGATGTGGAATTTTAGGGCTTTTACTAAAGCGCGATTTTAAAAGCATTAATTTAAGCTTGCTAGAAATTCAAGAGCGAAATTTAGAAATCTTAAGGCTAAATTCTTTGCAAAACGATCTGCCTGCCGAGATTTTGCACGCGGATTTCGCGGAGTTTAAAAGCAAAAAGCGTTTTGACTTTATCGTCTCAAATCCGCCATTTTATCGTGAGCGCATTTCGCTTAGCAAAGAGCCTCATATGGCGCTTAGTAAGAGCGCAGTAAGCCTTAGCCTACGGGATTTCGTGCGATCTGCGAATGCTCATCTTAAGCCTGGTGGCACACTTATTTTTTGCTACGAGGCGGGCAAGCTAGCTAAAATTTGCGAGCTTTTGGGCGAGTTTAGGCTAAATTTGACGAGGCTTGGTTTTGTCTATCCTGACATTTCAAAGCCCGCTAAGCTCGCGCTTTTGCAGGCCCGTAAGAACTCGCGCTCGCCCTGTGAGATCGTCCCTCCGATCTATGCTAGCGCGCACGGAAAGCGCACCGCACAAGCCCACGCGATCTACAAAAGCGCGGATCTGACGAGCGTGGATTATGAGTGAGTTTGGCTTTAGCTTTGATGCGAGCGCGTGTGAGCGCTGCGGCGGTAAGTGCTGCACGGGAGAGAGCGGCTACATCTGGATAGATGAGAGTGAGATCGCAGCACTTGCGGTAAAATTTGAAATTTCGCCCGCGGAGCTTAAAAGGACGTATTTGGACAAGATAGGCGCTAGATTTAGCGTAAAAGAAAAGCCCTTTGAAGGCGGTTTGGCGTGCGTATTTTTTGACGAGGCGCAGCGCAACTGCGGGATTTACGAGCTGCGCCCGAAGCAGTGCTGTAGCTTTCCGTTTTGGGAATATTTTAAAACGCATACTAAAGAATTGGAGGAAGAATGTATCGGGGTAAGGTTTTAAGCGGAATTTTAATCGCGGCGATGATTTTAGCGCCGCAGTATATAAGTGCGGAGAGTGGGACGAATGCTGCAGCGGCGAAGCAGTCCGTTACGGATAAAAAGGCGTCTGATAAGAATTCCAGCATTGGCACAAAAAACGGTACAAAAGATGCAATTAAAAAGAGCTTGATAAATCGCGGCGTAAGCGCTAAAAGTATAACCAAAGAAAAGCTAAACCACGCGATGCGAGCGCAAGAAGACGCCGAGTTAAATTTCGATTTGCTTACAGCTTTGGAGCTACTGCATAAAGATCCCGTCGCATCGATGTTTTTATACGAAAAGGCATACAATAAAACGGGCTCGTCCGTTTATCTGCTAGAAGCGCTAAAGACTGCTTTTGCGATCAAAGATCGTAAAAATACGGCGCGCTATTTAAAGCTCGGCGAAAAAAGCCTAAGCTCAGACTCTGAGTATCTGCGAGTAAAGATCGGCTACTACTTAGGCATTAAAGATAATCTAAATGCTAATACTGCTGCTCTTAAGCTAGTCACCGTAGATCCGGTTTCGCGTAGTTACGCGATCTTGGCGGCGACATATTATGCGATGGAGAATTTTACTTTAGCCAAAACCTACTTTGAAAAAGCCTATGAGCTAGACAAAACTGACGAAAATCTCATCAGATTATGCGACGTGCTGTTAAATAAACTCAATGATTCGGACGGAGCGATCCGCATCATCGAGACGCATAGGCGCATCTACGGCTGCGCCCAGGGTATGGCGTGCGAGCTGCTAGCTGATGTGTATCGCGCGAATAAGCGCTATTTAGATGTCGCTAAGATCGATGAAGCGTTGTATGAAGCCAAAGGAGATAATAAATTCTTAGACGATATGATAGCGATTTATTACTACTCAAACGACTTTGATAAAATAATCGAGCTTTTGAAGAAATACGACTACAAGCGCGAGCTTCTAATCGACGCCTACGCGCATAAGAAAGACTATAAAACCGCAATTAAAATGGCACGCGATGAGTTTATGAAGACCAAAAATTACGACTTTTTGGCGATCGAGGCGATCTACGAATATGAAAGTGCGGGCAAAAGCGTGGACGCTAAAACCCTGTCTAGCGTAGTGGCAAAATTTGAAAATATCGCGCCGCAGCTTAAAGACCCCGTGCATCTAAACTACTACGGATACATTTTAATAGATCACGATTTGGACGTTCGCAAGGGCATCGAGCTCGTCCGCCGCGCTCTACAAAAAGACCCCGACTCACCGTATTATCTGGACTCGCTTGCTTGGGGATACTACAAGCTTGGCGAGTGCGACAAGGCTAAAAATGAAATGGCTAAGATCAAAGACGCAGAATTTTTTAATTCCCCCGAAGGCAAAGAGCATTTAGAGGCGATCGATGCGTGCGCCGCTAGCACAGGCGTAGCGCCGCAGAATTCTATATCGCAAAACCCCTCTACGATAAAAGGCTCCGCGCCGAAAGATCAGGCGCCGCAAAGCCCGGCAATAAAAACTCATTCGCCTAATTCCATAAAATCTACGGCGCCCGAAAGCTCTGCGTTAGATTCCGCGCGTCCAAGTCCCACCACAACGCAGAATTTGGCGCCAAAAGACTCCGCTTCGCAAAATTCTGTTGGGTCTGCAAATTCCGCGATTCAAAACCAGACACCAAATTCCGCGGCTTCTGAAAATTTTGCGACGCCTATAAATTCCGCCGCGCAGAATTCTGCCTCGTCAAGACAAAATTCCGTATCGAGGCAGGATTTTATGCCAGAGCAAAATTCTACGTCGAAAGAGCCTGCCGGCTCTAAAATCCAGACACCAAAGCAGTAGCGATGATTTTGGATGAAATTTTAAAACGCACCCGCGAGGATCTCGCGCTTCGTAAAGAAAGACTACCCGAGGATCTGCTCGGCCGCTCGCTAAGCGCTAATCCCTACGAACCGCGCGACGTCATAAGCGCGCTTAGAAGCGATGAGAAGGATCCGCTTCGCATCATTGCCGAGATCAAAAAGGCAAGCCCGAGCAAGGGGATCATCCGCGAGGATTTTGAGCCGCTAAGCCTTGCCGTGGAGTACGAAAATGCAGGCGCTAGCGCCTTTTCGGTGCTTACCGAGCCGCATTATTTCAGAGGCGATTTGGAGTTTATCCCGCAGATCCGCCGCTACACTCGCACGCCCATTTTGCGCAAGGATTTCATCATAGATCGCTATCAGGTTCTCGAGGCACTGGTTTACGGCGCGGATTTTATACTGCTAATCGCTAAGGCGCTTGAGGGCAAACAGCTAAGAGAACTGCTTGAGTTTGCCCGCAGGCTGGGGCTTCGGGCGCTGTGTGAGATCCACGATAAGGACGATCTGAAAAAAGCGATCTTTGCAGGTGCGGGTATTATCGGCATCAACCATCGAAATTTAGAGACTTTCGAGGTCGATACGAGCCTGAGCGAGCGGCTGATCCCGCTGATTCCAAACGGCAAGATCATCGTCGCCGAAAGCGGTCTGCACTCGCATGAGCAGCTTAAAAGCTTGCACGAGGCGGGCGTCGATGCGTTTTTGATCGGCGAGCATTTTATGCGCCAAAATGACGTCGGCGCGGCGTTGCGCGAGATAAAGTTCGGCGCGGGCGGCAAAATTTAAATTCGGCTCGTTTGATCGTGCAAGCTTAAACCCGAAGCGAGCGGTTAAATTTAGCGAACGGAGCGAAATTTTAAGGCAGTAAATTTTAAAATTCGTAGAATTCGACGGACTTTAAAATTTAACAGTTCTTTAAATTTAGCGGTTGCGACGCGATCTAATATCACACGCTGCGTAAGCGTTCACGCTACGCTTTAGCGTCGTGAGTTCATTATCGTGTGCGCTGCACGAGCGGCTGCGGAGTGAGGTTTAAATTTACGCCTTTCGTTTGTATGGCTTTCCGTCGCATCACGAGATGGTGCAAAAAGCGCGGGTTTAAATTTAGCCTTGCGTTTGCGAAGCTTCGCGCGCGGGGTTGCGCTTGTAGCATTGAGCGCCGAGAATTGCGCGTCTATCGTAATGCCTTGTATGTCTAGCGCGCTCTCTCAAGCCCAGTATCGGCGATTAAATGGCGCTGTAAATTTAATCACAGCTCGCGACCTAAGCCGCCCCGGCTGCGATACGCCGCGATTGAGCCACGGCTATAATACAGCTGCGCTATGACTGCGCCGCGTTAAATTTTACCGCGTGTCGCGACGGTGATTGCGGCGCAGGTTTGGCATCGCGTACCGTGCCTGTGAGTGCGTCAAAGTTTTGTTATAATGCGCACGCAAACTGCCCGCGGATTTAATCGCCCGCCGTGCGCTTTGATTTGCAAAGCGTATGTCGCACCGAAGCGCCTTGCGTAGCACGAGATTCGTAAAGAGCGCGCATAACTTTGCGCCGTGCAAGCAAGCGCAAGCCGCGTAAATAAAATTTTATGAAATTTAGAAGTTTTAAATTCCAAATTTCATAGAATTTTGCGAAACGCAAATTTTAAAATTCCATAGAATTTTGGAATTTCGGAAAGGAAAAGAGATGGATTATCTTTGTGCCCCTTGGCGAAGCGAGTATTTTACCGAAAAAAGAAGCGGCTGTCCCTTCTGCGACGCGGCGGCGGATGCGGCGTTTGACGATCGCAACGGCGTGCTTTTTCGCGCGCAGCACTGCTTTGGGGTGATGAACCTCTACCCCTACAGCCCGGGCGCCTTTATGGTCATACCTTACGAGCATGTCGATAATATCGAGTGTCTTAGCGATGATGCGTGGGCGGAGATGAGCCGCTACGTACGCGCCGGAGTGGGGATTTTAAAGCGTACTCTAGGCGCAAACGGCGTAAATATCGGTATGAATCTCGGCGCCGCCGCGGGTGCGGGCATAGCCGAGCACGTGCACTATCATCTCGTGCCGCGGTGGCAGCGCGATACAAATTTCATCACGACGATCGCAAACGTCCGCGTAAACGGCGTTTCATTCGCCCCGCTTTTTGAGAAGCTCAAGGCGGCTTACGCGGAGATTAAAATTTAAATTCGGGAGATCGAGATGGTATCGGCATGGGTTAAAAAGAACGATAAATGGGGCTTTATCGATAAAACGGGCAAAGAAGTTATTCCCTGCATATATGATCGGGCCGAGGAGTTTTGCGAGGGCTTAGCGTGGGTTAATAAGAACGATAAATTCGGCTTTATCGATAAAACGGGTAAAGAGGTGATTTCTTGTATATATGATGATGCTTATAATTTTGACGAAGAACTGGCGGAAGTTCAAAAAAGCGGCTATTGGGGTTTTATCGATAAAACCGGCAAAGAGATCGTTCCTTGTATATATGATGACGTTGGCGTTTTTCGCGAAGGCTTGGCAGACGTTAAAAAGAACGGTTATTGGGGATATATCGATGAAACGGGAAAAGAAGTTATTCCTTGCATATATGATCGGACCGGGAGTTTTTGCGAAGGCTTAGCAAAGATTGAAAAGGACGGCAAATGGGGCTTTATCGATAAAACGGGCACAGAGGTAGTGTCTTGTATATACGAGCTTGTTTGGGATTTTGACAATACTTTGTGCGGATATTATGACGAAATCAAATATTGCGAAGGATACGTTAAAGTCAAAAAAGACGGCAAATGGGGGCTGCTAGATGATGAGGATAATGAAATTGTAAAGCCGATGTTTTACGACGAGATAGAACTCGTGAAAGTTTTAAGCGACGACTATATCAAGATTATTTTAGACGGTCGCGAAATAATCGTTGATAAAAACGGCAAGATAATATCGTAAATTTAAAGGAGAGATAATGATTAGCGTAGAGCAGGCGATCGAGGATCTGAAAAACGGCAAAATGCTCGTTATGGTCGATGACGTCGATCGCGAGAACGAGGGCGATTTGGTGTTTGCGAGCACCTTTAGCAGCGCACAGAAGGTAAACTTTGCGATCACGCACGCTCGCGGAGTGCTGTGCGTGGCGCTTAGCCCGCAGATTGCGCAGCAGCTTGATCTAAATTTGATGGTCGATAAAAACACTTCGAGCCACGAGACCGCATTTACCGTCACGATCGACGCGAAGGGCGCCAAGACGGGCGTAAGCGCGTATGAGCGCAATATGACGATCGAGCTGATGTCGCGCGTGGGCGCTCGCGCGGATGATTTCGTCCGCCCTGGGCATATATTCCCGCTCATCGCCAAAAGCGGCGGCGTGCTCGCTCGCACGGGGCACACCGAAGGCTCTACGGATCTGTGCCGCTTGGCTGGGCTTTCGCAAAGCGCCGTGATCTGCGAGATCGTCAAAGACGACGGCGATATGGCGCGCAGGGACGATCTGGAGAAATTCTGTGCGCAGCACGGCATTAATATGATCTCGGTCGCGCAGATCGTGCAGTACCGCCTAAAACACGAAACCCTCGTTAAATTTAGCGAGCCAAAAAGCGCTCTGCTGTGCGGCGAGGCGACGAAATTTTACGACGTGAGCGATCACGAGGGCAACGAGCACCGCGCATATATTTTCGGCGAGCCCGAGAAGAGCGCGCAGACGAACGTGAAATTTCATAAAATTTCAAGCGATCTGGAGTTTTTAAGCGATACGAAATTTAACGATTTTATGCGCGATCTGGACGTTTTGCGCAAAGAGGGCGGCGTGCTTTTGATGCTAAAATCCGCGCAAAATCGCGCCGATTTTAAGAGCTTTGGCATCGGAGCGCAAATTTTAGCGCATCTGGGCGTGAGAAAAATCAAAATTTTAAGCAAGAGTGAGCCGAAAGACTACGCGGGGCTTAGCGGTTTTGGGATCGACATAGTTTGATAGCTCACATCGATTTGGACAGCTTCTTCGTCTCTGTAGCGAGGCTCGCCGATCCCGCGCTTGCGGGCAAAAAGATCGCAGTCGTCGGAGGCGGCGACGAGGAGATTTTCGGCGGCAAGAGCGAGCTTGGCAGCGTGATTTTAAGCGCGAGCTATGAGGCCAGAGCGGACGGCGTGCACTCGGCTCAGCCCGTAAAACAGGCGCTTGCTTTGTGCCCAAAGCTCATTTTGGTGCGCGCCAGACATGGCGAATACCGAAAAATTTCACGCGAAATTTATGAGTTTTTACTAAACTTTACGCCCGAGATCGAAAAATTTAGCATCGACGAGTTTTTTCTAAATTTACGCGGCACGGCTTACGACGTGGACGCACTGGGCTTTGCCGCGTTTTTGCAAAGCGAAATTATGCGCCGCTTTAGCCTTCCGTGCAGCGTCGGGCTTAGCGAAGCAAAACTCATCGCAAAGCTCGCTACGAGCCTTGCTAAGCCCTTCGGCGTGCGGCAAATTTTAAAATCGCAAATCGCGCGCGAGCTATCCGCCGTGCCGATAGCAAAATTCCCGGGCATCGGCAAAGCGGCGCAAAAAACGCTCGGCAAATACGGCATTGTAAGCTTCGGCGACGCGCTAGGGCATAGAGAAATTTTTGAAAAGATGGGCGCAAACGGCAGGAAAATTTTCGCAGCCCTTAGCGGCGAGGATGAGGGCGAGGTCGTCTCGAAGCGCGAGCGCAAGAGTATCGGCTTTGGGCGCAGCTTCGCGCCGTGCGCCGATCGGGACGAGCTGCGGCGTAAAATTTTAATTTTGGCGCGCCATTTGGCGGGCGAAGTGCTCGCAAGGGGCCTAAAGCCCGCGACGTATGATCTAAAGATCCGCTACAAATCGCGCGAGGAGTTTTCGCATCAGATCAGTCAGGATAGGGCGTTTAGTCTAAGCTTGCTGAGCGAGACCGCACTTGAGCTGTTTGAGCTCTGCGACGTGAAAAAAGGCGCGCAGATAATCCACGTAGCGCTAAATCTTTCAAATTTCGGCGGCAGATCGGGCGGCTCGCTGCTCTTTGGCGAGATCGATAAAAAGCAGCAGAGCCTGGATCGATCTTTAAGCAGGATTTGGGAAAAATTCGGCATCGAAAAGCTAAAAAAAGCGAGCGAAATTTGATTAAATTTAAAGGAAAAAGATGAAATTAGGCGAGCTATACTCGGTGATCTGCATAATCTTTGCGACGAATTTCAGGGGCGTGATAGACGAGCAGAAATTGCGCGGCTTGGGCAAAAACTGGATCATCGTAAATAAAAATATCGAGAACAAAAACGGCCATGAGTTTTGGCAAAAGGTGCAGGGCGAGGACTACGCGGCGCTAGAGCGTGATTTTGAGGCGCTAAAAGTGGCGTTTGAGATGGATTTTTTCAAGCTCATTAGCGAAAGCGAAGTGGAGCTGTTTTATGAAAAATGCCGCTTCAAAAAGCCTTTCGCGGAGCTTAAAAGCGCTCACGCGGCCAATATGCTAGCACTGCTTGCCATGATCTTTAAGCAAAACACGGACGCGAAATCGCATAAAATTTTGACGCTATATCTGGCGCAATTTATCATTCCGAGCTTTTCCGCGCTTGCTACGCACGTGCAGATAAACGCCAAAAGTAGCTACTACAAGGCGCTCGGGTGGTTTTTGGCGGATTTTTGCCGCGTGATGAAAGAGACGCTAGGGCTTGGAATTTAAAATTTAGAACGCGCGCTCGGCGTTTTTGCGCGTTCGGCACAGAAAAGCGCTATGTAGAGATAGGTTTAAAGCTTGCTTTCGGAATTTCTTGCGCTGTAGCCGGTACAGCTCCTGCAGGCGCGACAAGCTAAGCGAGGCGAGCGGATTTTATCTGCGCGGATGTAAAGTGGCTGCCTTGCTGTTTTATCCGTCGGCTTTTGTCGTATCGCGCGTCATTTTTGAATTCTGCGCGGCATTCAGTATTTTGCGCATGTGCCGTTCGACGTTTGTTTTGCGCGCACTGCGAGTTTTGCTCGGCGTCCGGTGCTCTCGTTTTGCACCGCCTGCATTAAGGTACTGCGTGCTTTGTCCGCGTTGCGCCACTTTGCGTGTCGCTTTGTATGTCGTCTGGTACCGCCGCTCGGTGCTTTACGTGTGGCGCCTTACGCCCCATATAGCGCCGCTGTGTGAAATTTCATGCGAGGTGGTCCCGTGCATCGTTTGATTTTATCGCTGCCAGATACCGGCGTCTTTAGCGCTTTGCGTGTGCGACCGAGCTTGGAAGCCTGGCTTCTGCGCTCACGTATGCGCCGCCCTGCGTCTTTTGCCGAGCATGCGTTACGTAGCGTCCTGTGCACGTAGCCAAATTTTAAAATTTAAAACAAAGGAAAAATTTGAATTACTGGAACGAAATTTACGCCCACTTTGATCCCGTGGCATTTAGCGCGTTTGGCATAAACGTGCACTGGTACGGCATTATGTATGTTTTGGCGCTACTTACGGCGCTATTTATCGCCAAGTATTTCGTACGCAAAGACGGCCTTGATTTTAGCGATAAGATGCTCGATCGCTACTTTATCTGGGTCGAAGTGGGCGTCATTTTGGGCGCGCGGCTTGGATACATCGCGATCTATTCGGGCGAGGCGGCGTGGTATTTCAGCCATCCGTGGCAAATTTTCAACCCATTTCATAACGGCGAGTTCGTGGGCATTCGCGGTATGAGCTATCACGGCGCGGTCGTCGGATTCGTGATCGCGACGGTTTGGTTTTGCAAAAAATTTAAAACCGATATGTGGGCGCTGCTCGATCTCGTGGCGCTTAGCGTGCCGCTTGGGTATTTTTTCGGGCGCGTGGGAAATTTTTTAAATCAGGAGCTTTTCGGGCGCGAGACGAGCGAGCCGTGGGGGATTTTGGTAGGCGGCACGTTGCGTCACCCAAGCCAGCTTTACGAAGCGGTTTTGGAAGGACTGGTAATTTTCGTGATTTTATTTTTCTACCGTAAATTTAAGAAATTTAACGGCGAGCTGATATGTCTGTATGCGATGCTATACACGGCGTTTAGATTTTTCGTAGAATTTTTTAGAGAGCCCGACGATGGACTCGGTTTTATATTTTTAAATTTATCGATGGGGCAAATTTTATCTTTAGTGATGTTTTTGATAGCAGTTTTCTTAAAGCAGTCTTTGAAGAAAAAACTAATTTGCAGAAATTAAATTAATCTAAAGTTAAAAAGTAATATAATTTCTTTACAAAAATGTAAATTTTCGTTTAGCGGGGATTTATAATCATCTTTTTTAAGGAGAACCTATGCTAGGTCGCATTGAAGGCTTTACGGGCAGATCCATAGACGGCAAAAAGAGCCGCATTATGGCTTTGCAAGACGTGGCGCAAAGCATCAGCGGGCTGATTTTGGCCTGTTTCATGCTGTGTCATATGATATTTACCGGCACGATTTTGATCGGTAAGGGCGCGTTTGAGGGCGTCGTACATTTCGCCGAACCGGGCGGAATTTATTTCGTTACAAACATCGTCGCTTTTGTAATTTTCGTGATTTTCGTGATTCACGCGTTTTTGGCGATGAGAAAATTTCCGGCTAACTACGCCGCTTATAGGGCGTTTAAAGCGCATAAAATGCGAATGAAGCATTGCGACACGACGCTTTGGTGGTTTCAGTTTTGGACGGGATTTTTCCTATTTTTCTTTGCGGCGGCTCATATTTTAATGATCGTATTCGGTCCGAAAATTACTGCAGATCTTGCTATTGCTAGATTCGGACAGCTTCATCTATTTTATTTTGTTTTATTGATTTTCGTAGTAACTCACGCTAGTATTGGAATTTATAGGCTTTATATGAAATGGATCAGCATAGACGGCACGAAGGCTGAAATTCAAAGAAAAAGAGCCTTCATTAAAAAGGCGGTTTTTATCGTTTGGGGCGCATTTTTCCTGCTTTCGATAATCGCCGATTTCAAATGGTTAAGTTTAGAATAGGGAGTTTAGAATGAATGTAATATATTGCGATTCTTTAGTTATTGGCGGCGGTTTGGCGGGCTTAAGAGCTGCGATCGCTACCGGAGAGAAGGGGCTTAGCACCATCGTTTTGAGCCTGATCCCTGTTAAGCGCTCACACTCTGCGGCAGCTCAAGGCGGCATGCAGGCATCGCTTGGAAATTCCAAGATGAGCGAGGGCGACAACGAGGACGTGCACTTTGCCGATACCGTAAAAGGTAGCGACTGGGGCTGTGATCAGGATGTCGCTAGGATGTTTGCGCAAACGGCGCCTAAAGCGATCCGCGAACTTGCGGGCTGGGGTGTTCCTTGGACCAGGATTACTAGAGGCGAGCGAAGCGCTATTATCAACGCTCAAAAGACCACGATCAGCGAAAAAGATGAGGTTCACGGACTTATTCACAGCCGCGACTTCGGCGGTACGAAAAAATGGCGAACCTGCTATACCGCCGATGCTACGGGACATACGATGCTTTTTGCCGTTGCAAACGAAGCGCTAAAGCATAACGTCGATATTCATGATAGAAAAGAAGCGATTGCGCTAATTCATGCAAATAACCGCTGCTATGGCGCAATCGTGCGGGATTTGGTTACCGGCGAGCTAATCGCATACGTCTCAAAGGGCACGTTGATCGCTACAGGCGGCTACGGCAGAGTGTATAAACACACTACAAACGCCGTCGTTTGCGAGGGTATCGGCGCAGCTATCGCGCTTGAGACCGGCGTCGCGCAGCTTGGAAATATGGAAGCGGTGCAGTTTCACCCGACCCCTATCGTTCCGAGCGGAATTTTGCTTACCGAGGGTTGCCGCGGCGACGGCGGAATTTTACGAGATGTGGACGGCTACCGCTTTATGCCGGATTATGAGCCCGAGAAAAAGGAACTTGCTAGCCGCGACGTCGTAAGTCGCCGCATAATGGAGCATATCCGCGCAGGCAAGGGGGTAAAGAGCCCTTACGGCGAGCATGTTTGGCTTGACATATCGATCCTTGGACGCGAGCATATCGAGAAAAATTTACGCGACGTACAAGAAATTTGCGAAATTTTCAACGGCATCGATCCTGCCGACACCGAGGTAATAACCGACGAGCAGGGCAGAAAGCGCGGTAAAGGTTGGGCTCCGATCCTTCCTATGCAGCATTACTCGATGGGCGGCATCAAAACAAAAGCTACGGGCGAGAGTCCAACGCTAGCTGGACTTTTCAGCGCCGGCGAGGCTGCGTGCTGGGATATGCACGGCTTTAACCGCTTGGGCGGAAATTCCGTCGCCGAAACCGTCGTCGCGGGAATGATCGTGGGCGAGTATTTTGCGGAGTATTGCCAAGGACACGACGTCGATATCAATACGCACGATATCGAAAAATTCGTAGATAAAGAGAAAAATTATATTAAGAGCCTGCTTGAAAAAGAGGGTAAATTTAACGTATTCGAGATCAAAAACAAGATGAAAGACGTTATGTGGGAGCACTGCGCGATCTTCCGCACCGGCGAGGGATTAGCCAAAGCCGTAAAAGAGCTTGAGGAGCTTTACAAGCAGTCCTTAGATGTCAAAGTAAGCAATAAAGAGCTTTTCGGAAATCCGGAGCTTGAGGAGGCTTACCGCGTACCGAAGATGCTAAAGCTCGCGCTTTGTATCGCCAAGGGTGCGCTTGATCGCACCGAAAGCCGCGGCGCGCACTTCCGCGAGGATTATCCGAAACGCGACGATCTAAACTGGCTAAAACGAACGCTTGCGAGCTGGAAGGAGGGCGATACTATGCCTACTCTAAGCTACGAGCCGCTTGATATTATGAAGATGGAGATGCCGCCTGCATTCCGCGGATACGGCGCCAAAGGCAATATCATCGAGCATCCGGACAGCGCCGTGCGCCAAAAAGAGGTCGATGAAATTCGCGAGAAAATGCAAGCCGAGGGCAAAGGCAGATATGAAATTCAAGAGGCATTGATGCATTATGAATTGCAGCCAAAATATAAAGCACCTAACGAAAGAGCAGGTATAGGATATGAGTAGAAAAATAACAATAAAGGCATTTAAGTATAATCCGCTAAGCAAAATTTCAAAGCCGCACTTCGCTACTTACGAGCTCGAAGAGACCGACGGAATGACGCTGTTTATCGCGCTTAACGTGATTCGTGAGAAATTTGATCCCGAGCTAAGCTTCGACTTCGTTTGTCGCGCGGGTATCTGTGGTAGCTGCGGTATGCTCGTAAACGGCAAGCCACAGCTTGCGTGCCGCACGCTTACTAAGGACTATCCGGACGGCGTGATCGAGCTTATGCCGCTTCCGGTTTTCAAGCTGCTAAAAGACCTTAGCGTCGATACCGGCAACTGGATGAACGCGATGAGCAAGCGCGTAGAGAGCTGGATCCACACCGACCACGAGACCGATATCTCCAAGCTTGAGGAGAAGGTCGAGCCTGAGGTCGCGCAGGAGGTTTTCGAGCTGGATCGTTGCATCGAGTGTGGCATCTGCGTGGCGAGCTGCGGTACCGCGATAATGCGAAAGGATTTCATCGGCGCCGTCGGTATCAACCGCGTGGCACGCTTTCAGATCGATGCGCTGGATAAACGCAGCGACGAGGATTTTTACGAGCTAATCGGCGATGATGACGGAGTATTCGGCTGTATGACGCTGCTAGGCTGCGAAGACCACTGCCCTAAGCACCTTCCGCTTCAAAGCAAAATCGCATATGTTCGCCGCAAGCTTGCCGCTCAGGGCAAATGCGGCTGCGGTAAATAAAATTTAAGCGGGTTCTTCCCGCTTAAATTTATCTTCCAATTTTATAAATTTTACCTCGATAGACAAATTCCAAAATGCTTGAGTCAGACAAGCGAAGTAGCTTTAAATTTAATACTATCCCAAGCGATAAAGAAGTAAAATACGAAATCGCTTAAGATCGCTAGCGAGGGATAAGGATGAACGAAGCAAGGCTCGAAGAGCTAAAGAAAATTCTAAACGAACGGCGTCAAAATGTGGAGCAGAGCTCCGGGAATAGTTTTAATCTTGAAAGCTTAAAATACCCAATTCAAATAAACGGAATCTGGAACTAAAAAATTGTCTAGAATTTTAATGATAGAAATTCCAATATAAATATGAATACCCATTGTAAAAAAGAGTTAATAATAAAGGATTTTAGTGCCTTAATAGGTTTTTTCCAATTTTGTATATTAATATTGATCATAATACTTTCTCAAACAGGAATATTGTCTAATTTTGGTATTGAAAAATTTTCCGAATCAGAAGATTCTTATTTTTTCATTATTTTGTGCACTATTATTCCATTTATTAGAATTATTGAGCGCGATAAACCATTTAATAGGCGCTTTATAATTTTTAACGAAAAATTTATTTCGGTAGAAGTCGAAGGAATAAAAATCTTCCGAATAAATCTAGATGAAATTATTAAGATATCTAAAAATATGGATACTAGGACTTCTACACCAGAATATTTTCCAATTTCAAAAGAACTCTTCTATTTCTGTATATTTGCTACTATAATAACAATGATCTTATTTGTTTTTAAAGACTTTATAGTTGTATTTATATTGTTGGCCACAATATTCATTCTTCCAAAGAATTTAATTTGTACTGTAATTGGCGGCTTGGAAGCAAACAAAATATATGATCGTTTGGCAATATATTCTAAAGATGGCATCATAATAAATATTTTTATAAATTCTAATAAAGATTATTCGGAATTAAAGAGATACTTTTTATTACATAAGAGTATTAATATAGATAATGTTAGAAAAGAATTTATGATATTTCACAAGGAGTCTAAACATAGATAAGAGAGAATTAAATGCGC
Source organism: uncultured Campylobacter sp. (assembly GCF_937996225.1). Classification (GTDB taxonomy): domain Bacteria; phylum Campylobacterota; class Campylobacteria; order Campylobacterales; family Campylobacteraceae; genus Campylobacter_B. The sequence goes on from NZ_CALKTC010000009.1 coordinate 42,296, forward strand.
AAATTGAGCTTGATCGCGCAGAAAAGAATTTTCAAAATTTAAAGATAGTGCTCTGCTATTTTGTAATATAATTGAAGCTAGGTTCAGTAAATTTAATATCCATCTAAGCTACAAAAGGCAAAATAGGCAAACTTTCGAAATCGCTAGCGAGGGATAAGGATGAACGAAGCAAAGCCCAAAGAGTTAAAGAAAATTCTAAATGAACGACATCAAAATTTAGAGCAAGGCTCGCAAGAAGATTTTAATGCTCAAAATTCTGATGCCTTAAATTTTGATACTTCAGAATCCGATACCTCAAATTCAAATGCTTCAAATTTCAATGCCTCAGATTTAAATATTACAAATTCCAAGGCTTTAAATTCTAATGATCAAAATTCAGACGGTCTAAATTTAAACATGGAGCGCGATAGAAAATTTCAAAATTTAGATCCAAACAATGCTACTTTATTTAAAAATTCTAAGGCTAGAGACTACAACAAAGATCCGATAGTAATCAAAAATTATGAAAAGTTTTTTGTTTATGCCCATCTTCTTGTATTTCTTCAGGTATCAGGTCTTCTAATATCTTTTATTTGGGATATTGTAGATTTTGGGCATATATATGTAGACGATTATTTAGAAGCCTGTATAATGATATTACTAATCTCCGTTATTACATATATCTTTACCGCGATACGCAATAAACGCGAAATAAGATTTACCGATCAATATATAGAATTTTTAGATAAAGGGGTCGTTAAAAGGCAGTGCAAGGTGGAAAAGGATAAATTATGCAAAAACTTTTCCACGCAAAATTTTAGAACCCCATCTTTTATAGTGTTGGTTATATTTTGTGTCGGCTCGTTAGGTTTTTTCTTTGTATTTTTGCTTTGCATGTATGTGGCGAATATATTTATAAAATTCGTCGTGTATTTTTGCATAAATAAAGGCATAAAAGGATTTAAAATTTTTCCATTTATAAAAGTAGATGAGCCGTGGCATGGCGGATATTTATATTATTCCGTTGTCGTATCGGCACACTACTATTTGATTTATTTGTATAGCAGTGAAATTTACGACGAAGTTAGAGAGTATTTTCTACAGAAAAATATAAATATAGACTATATTAAAAAGGACTATACGGTTTTTATCTAGGAGGATATGCGAAGGGGCGGTAAATTTAAAACTAAAATTTCAATATTTTTGGTAGCCACCACTAAATTTCGTAGCGATACCGAGTGCAAATACGGCGTAATTTTAGCGCTAAATTTTATGCGTAGAAGCGCTTGTTGAAATTCTAACCGCCTGTCGCTGGAATAAAATTTCGTCGGTAGAATTTCGCCTCTGCGATATTTCTATGCGGAATTCTATCGGTAAAATTTCGAAGGTCAAATTTCGCGCCTAAACTCTCTTAAACCTCGCCCTGCGAATTCCGCCCAAGCGAAATTGCCTTGCGAAATTCCGCCCGTTTATATTCGGCTAAGCTCACACTCGGTAGTATTTGCCATTTTATTTGCGGGGGTCATTTTGAAAGAGATAAAATCCAAGCTCATCATAGCGTGTTTGGCTGTTTTAACGGGCGTATTGTGCCTGATCGCAGGCGGTGTGCTTATGGATAGATCCGAAACTAGACCCGCGCAAAATTCCACGGCGAGCCGCGCCGCAGCCTTCGGCAACTCCTCCGATCGGCCGCTAACGGATGAGGATCGCGCTGCACGAGCGAGGTGACTGCACGAAAGGCTGGGCGCCGAGTTAGATTTGGACGAGCGCGTAGTGCAGGGCGATGAGCGGATGGAGTATTTCCGAAAGCTTTTGTGCTCCAAGGACACTGCCCGCATTTTGGCATTTATGCGAGAGCAGCGCATTACTGCGGGCGATCCGCTGCATTTTGGCATAACGGCGATAATGTATTCTAGCTTTTACAACGATGCAAACACCACCGAGGAGCTGATCTATCACGGAGCGGATATCAACCGCACGGACGATTTTTCTCATTCGGCTCTAAGCTATGCTATCGAAAATAACTCTACCGCCGCCGTGGAAGTTCTACTTAAGCACGGAGCTAGCTTTTCTAACGTTAAATATGTTCGTCCGTGGCTTACAGACCCTGGATACGGTGACTCCTATTTGGTTGTTACTAGTGACGCACAGGTAAAGACATATTCCATAACGCCTAAAAGTGAAGGTACTAGTGCGGTATCCGATCCACTCTATTACGCCGTAGCAGGCGGATTTTTGCAGATGACGGAGCTTATGCTCAGCAGCGGTGTAAGACCTGAGATTACCGCTTGGACGGACGATCATTGTATTGCTTTTACGCTCAAACACCGCAAAGATGAGCGGCAGCCGAACTGCTCCATCTATCAGATGCTGCCGCAACGATATGACGCGAGTATGCTAAATCTGCTACTTAAATACGATTTGGCAGGACTTCCGGACGATGAGCGTATTCAAAAAAAAATACGATGACTGCCGTAAGGATTTGGATACGTTGAGGAAGTATAAGAAAATATACCTAGAGCATATGGATGATTATTGTTACGATGAGATTATTTTAGATTGGACTTTATTAAACAGCTCTAGGTATGAGCTGCTTAGATATATGATGACGGAGCGCTCAAAGTATTCGGAAAATGATGTAATCAAGCTTAACAAAGGCTCGCTGCCCGATCTTAATAGATGCGGCTCGGTAACGCCGAATACGGCGCTACTTGGTATCTACGATACGCTTATAAAGCGCTATTCCGCGCTCTGCGGCGATGAGCTTAATGGCGCGAGTGGCTTTGATCTGGATAAATTTTTTAGATATTCGCACTTAAAAGGCTTGGAATTTGATCTTAAAATAGAGTATGAGGGCAAGGTGATAAGAGTGGAGGAGTATGATAAAATTTTAAGGCGCGATGCGTCTAAGCAGCTAGAGCAAGCGGGATCCAAGACTGCAGATACCGCGTCCGCCAATGAGTAAATTCTATAAAATTTACAGACGCGATTATCGGCTTCGCGGTTGCTATGTATCTTGCAAAACTCTATAAATTACGCCGATTTAAAATTTGCGTCGTTTTGCTTTGTAAAACGCATGGAATTTTGTCGCCATGACGCAAGCGGTTTGCAAAATTCCGGCATGTATGTAAATTTTAAAAATTCCGAGAGTTGCGGCGCGTTAAATTATATAAATTTAGGCGTTAAAATTCTACTGATATAGACACCCGCGAAATTCGCCGCTTAAAATTTCGCGCTACAAATTCTTAAATTCCATCTCCAGCTGCTTGCGCCAGTCTTGCAGCGAGCGCTCTGCGCCCGCGGCGTATTTTTCGATAAGCGCGTCCGTTTTATTTAGAAACTCAAATAGCTTGCCCTCCCACACGGCGGGGTTTAGGTTGCTTTGATGCATCGTTTTGATATAGACTAACTCCTTGCTAAGAGCCTCGAGCTCGTCTAGATAACTCTCACGAGCCCCTTCTTCTCGCAGCTCTAGCCGCTTTAGATCTCGCAGTTTGTCCTCTAAAATATCGCAAAATTTCATATACCTTTGCGAGCTAAGCTCGGGATCTGCGGCGTCTGAGCGCGCGGAAGCCTTTTGGACCTGAAAATACACGAGCGCGCCCACCGCAAGGGCGACTGCGAACATCAAAGCGAAATTAGCCATTTTTTCTCCTTAAGCCGTCCAAGCCCACGACTGCGAGCCCGAACCAAATTAGCGAAAAGCTCAAAATTTTATAAGTCTCAAGCTCTTCGCCGTAAATAAACACCGCGATCAGCATGCTCATGCTAGGGCTGATGTATTGCATAAAGCCAATCGTGGATAGCGGCAGATACTGCGTGCTTGCGGCGAAGGTAAGCAGCGGCAAAATCGTAATCAGTCCGCTTGCAAACAGCAGCGCGCCGCTTACGTTAAAGCCGAAGGCGCCGCTTCCTTTTAGCGCGCAGTAGATCAGAAACGCAAGCGCGGGCAGCAGCATCAGTGCCGTCTCGCAAAACAGCCCCTCGAAGCTAGGCACTTTTACTTTTTTGCGTATGAGCCCGTAAAATGCAAAGCTAAGCGGCAGCACGAGCGAGATTATGGGAAGCCTGCCTAGCGCGTAAATTTGCACGCCGATAGCCGCAAAGGCTAGCAGCAGAGAAAATTTAGCCGCCGCACTTAGCTGCTCGTGCAGAAACAAAGCGCCCAAAAGCACCGAAAATAGCGGATTTATAAAATACCCGAGGCTCGTTGCCAAAATTTGATCGGAATTTACTGCGTAGATATAAACTCCCCAGTTCGTGCTGATCAGTAGCCCCGTACAAAGCAGCGTGAGAGCGATTTTAGGGGTGCTAAGAAGCCGCGCGACGTTTTTTAGGCGGTGCGTAAAGCAGAGAAAAACGAGCAGCAGCACGAAGGACCAAACGACGCGATGCGCTAAAATTTGCACCGCGTTTACGTCCTTTATGAGCTTGAAAAATATCGGAAAAACGCCCCACATAACAAAGGTGGCAAGAGCAAGCATTAGCCCTTTAGTGCGGTTTTCTTCCATAAAATTCCTTCCAAATTGCCTAAAGGCGCTATTTTAAGATTTTTTGGGTTAATAAAAGCTTATTTGGGTATAATCGCGGGATTTACGAAATTTAAGGAGGGGCTATGAGCTGGAGTAGGACGTCGTGGAAAGATTATAAAATTTTACAGCAGCCGATTTATCAGGATGAAAGTGCGGTGCAGGCCGCTAAAGAGCGCCTTTACAAGCTGCCGCCGTTAATTTTTGCGGGCGAGGTTCGCAACCTAAAAGCCGAGCTTGCGCGCGCTAGCGAGGGCAAGTCGTTTTTGCTTCAAGGCGGCGATTGCGCTGAGAGCTTTAATGATTTTAGCGCGAATAATATCCGCGATATGTTTAAAGTAATGCTTCAGATGGCGATCATTCTTACCTTCGCAGCGGGCTGTCCCGTCGTTAAGGTAGGTCGTATCGCAGGGCAGTTCGCAAAGCCGCGCAGCAGCGACTTTGAGGAAGCGGGCGGCGTGAGCTTGCCTAGCTACCGCGGCGACATAATCAACGGATTTGAGTTTAACGAAGCAGCGCGCAAGCCGGATCCTGCGCGCATGATCGAGGCGTATCATCAAAGCGCTTCGACGCTGAATCTGCTGCGCGCCTTTTCTCGCGGCGGTCTTGCGAACCTGCACGAGGTGCATAAGTGGAATTTGGGCTTTTTGAAAAAGGGCGAGCTGGAGGCTAAATTTAACGAGCTGAGCGATGAAATTTCGCGCACGCTTAAATTTATGGAGGCGTGCGGGCTGAGCGCCGCTAACTCTCCGAGCCTTGCCGAGACGGTGCTTTACACCTCGCATGAGGCGCTTCTGCTGCACTATGAGGAGTGTCTGACGCGCATCGACAGCACCAGCGGCGATTGGTACGACTGCTCGGCGCACATGCTTTGGATCGGCGAGCGCACGCGCGGCGCGGACGATGCGCACGTGCATTTTTTAAGCGGTATCAAAAACCCTCTCGGCGTCAAGATCGGCCCGAGCGGCACCGCGGATGAAATTTTGCGCCTTTGCGACAAGCTCAATCCGCAAAACGAAGCAGGCAGGCTAAACGTCATCATCCGCATGGGCGCGGATAAGATCGGCGCGCGGCTGCCGCAAATTTTACGCGAGCTAAAGCGCGAGGGCAGAGCGATCCTATACAGCATAGACCCGATGCACGGCAACACCGTCAAGACCGCGAACGGCTACAAAACGCGCGAGTTTTCTAAAATTTTAAGCGAGGTTCAGAGCTTTTTCGAGATCCATGCTGCGGAGGGCACGCATGCAGGCGGCATCCATCTTGAGATGACCGGTCAAAACGTCACAGAGTGCACGGGCGGCTCGTTTAACGTAACGCAAGAGACGCTAAAACAGCGCTACGAAACGCAGTGCGATCCGCGTCTAAACGCAGATCAGGCGCTAGAGCTTGCGTTTTTGCTCGCCGATAATCTAAAAAAGGCGGAGTAGTTCGCCTTTCGTTGCGCGGGAATTCGGTCGCGGCTTGGAATTTTAGTCGTAGTTTTAGGCGTTTTGACGTAAGCCAGCGCTATGATTGCACGCTTTACGTTCTAAATTTAATCGTATCTTGGCGCGAGCGATTAAAACACGGCTCTAAATACGAGGCGGCTTTGGGCGCAGTCTTAAAGCGGTCAAAATATATACATTAAAATTTATACTTCGCGCGAAAACGTAAGCCGCGTAAACTCGCCGCCGAAATACGAGCAATTTAAAAATTTGCGGCGTCGCGCTTTGATAAAATTCCACTTTGCAGAGACTTGCGAACTTCTTGGCGGCTAAATTTAGCCCCGTGAGCTCGCGGCTTAAAATTTTAAATCCGCCCTGCATGGAATTTTTAAAATTTGCGCCGCCGTGAAATTTTAAAAATTTAGCGCTAAATTTGCAGCCCGCGGAATTTCATTTGTGAATTTCGCCGTGTAAATTTTGATCGCTCGCTGCTGTGGGCATGCCGCTTATCTGTGTGTGCTTAAACTAGCGGCAGACTAAGCGGTAAATGTAGCTACGCAAGCCCGCCTCCGTCTTTTCGCACATGGCGGTAGAGAATGCCGCGCTATCTGCGGCATTTGGCATAAGTACGGCGCAAAGCTCTTGCTTAAGATGGGCACGACGAACGCACGCCGTCGCGGCGCGTGTTTCATTGGCTCATGAACTTTCGCTTAATCTTTATGATGCGATACATTAGGAAGAGCAGGCTTCGTATCCGTTGTAAATTTCAAAGCGCAATTTCGCCGTGAAATTTTAATAGAAAATCTATGCTTCTGTCGCTAAATTCGGAGCTGAAATTTTACCTTTTGAGTTTATGCCGCCTCGCCGCTATAAAATTCCAAGTCTTAAATTTAAAGCAAAATTCTGCGGCGCAATGAAATTCCAAAATTTCGTTGCGGTAAATTTTGTGCTCTAAAATTTCATCCATGAATGTAGAATTTTAAGTCGGCAAATATAAAATTTGAGATAGTCAAAGGTTTGCTGCCGCATCGTGTACTGCACCGCGAAATATTACTCTACATAATCTGCGCCTAACCTCATAAATTTCGTCGTGCAAAATTTATGCAGAATTTACGCGGAGTTCTTGCTGTCGCGCCGCTTCGCTTCGTTACTTTGAGCGCGGCTTATTAAGTTTTAGTGCGACTACCGCGATTGCGACGTTTGCGTCGTGCGTGATGCTAAGGCTTCCGGATTTGATATGAAATTTTTTACGGATTTTTTTACGGATTTTTAAATGCGGCGCCCCCAGGGCGTCTTTGTAAATTTTAGCGTCTTTAAAGCCAAATTCCGCGCCGATGCCGGTGCCTAGCGCCTTGCTAAGCGCCTCTTTGGCGGCATAGATGCCCGCGATATTTTCATCGCGCAGCGCGGATGAGCGTTCGGATTTTTTTAAAATGCGCTTTAGAAATTTCGCGCCGTATTTTGCGCGAAGCGCCGCGATCCTACGCACCGCGGTTATGTCCGTGCCGATCTTTATCACGGTCTGGCGCCCCGCGGTTTAAATTTAATCACGATTGCAGACTCTCTTTAATCTCGATATCGATGATCTTATCGCCCTGTCTGATCGCGTCCAAAACCGCCAGGCTAGGCTCATCTACGATCTGCCCGAACACCGTGTGCACGCCGTCTAGGTGCGGTTGCGCGCTGTGGCAGACAAAAAACTGACTACCGCCCGTATCGCGCCCCGCGTGCGCCATCGATAGCGCGCCGCGCACGTGCTTGTGCTTTTGGCGGTCGCATTCGCACTTTATACGCCAGCCGGGGCCTCCCGTGCCGGTGCCGCGCGGGCAGCCGCCTTGGATCACAAAATTTGGAATTACGCGGTGAAAATTTAGCCCCTTGTAAAACCCGCTGCGCGCGAGGCTAGCGAAATTCGTAACCGCCTGCGGGGCTTCGTCACCGAAAAGCTCCAGCTTCATATCGCCCTTTTCGGTTTTGATAACGGCGTATTTATCGCGCGCCAAAGCCTCTGCGTCGATGTCGTAAATTTTTAAGCTTTCCATTTTTTCTCCTATGCGATATTGGTGTAAACAGCCTGTACGTCGTCGTCATCCTCTAGCCGCTCGAGCAGTGTGTCTATGTCGCCAAGCTGCTCCTCGCTAAATTCGTGCTTTTCGTTGGCGACGAATTTTAAGCTTGCGCTGATGATCTCAAGCCCTATCTTTTCGATACCTTCGTTTAGAGTGCCGAAGCTTTCGTATTCGCCGTAGATTAGAAGCGTCTTTTCGAGCTCGCCCTTATCGTTTTCAAACTCGTTGATCTCAAGCTCGCTAAGACCGAAGTCGATGAGCTCAAGCTCCAGCTCCTCGATGTCGCGGCTCGGCAGCTTGGTCTCAAAAACGGCCTTGTGCGAAAACATAAATTTCAAACTGCCGCTCGGCAAAAACTCGCCCTTAGCTTTGTTTAAAATCGACTTTACGTTTGCGACGGTGCGGGTCGGGTTGTCGGTGGCGCATTCGATTATTAAAAGTGCGCCGTGGGGCGCCTTGCCGTCGTAAAAGATCGTTTTGATATCGGCGCTATCCTTGCCGCTTGCGCGCTTGATAGCCGCGTCGATGTTGTCTTTGGGCATATTTTGCGCCTTTGCCGTGGCGATCGCGGCGCGCAGCTTGGAGTTCATCAGCGGATCTTCGCCGCCCTCTTTCGCAGCCATCGTTATGGCCTTGCCCAGTTTTGGGAAAAGTTTACTCATCTTCCCCCATCTAGCTTCTTTTGAAGCGCGTCTGTATTCAAAAGCTCGTCCCATAAAATTCCTTAAAACTTAAATTTAAAAACAGGTGATTATAACGAAAAACCCTTAAATTTCAGGAGCGGGCGTTGAAATAAAATTTATTAAAAAGTAGTATAAGTTTTGAAATTTTAATCCAAAGGAGAGGCTTATGGCTTTGAAACAAAGCGTAAAATTTAAGGCGCAAAATATACACTGCGAAAACTGCGCAAGGACGATCAAAAACGCTCTTAAGGACGATTTCGGCGAGATCGAGGTGGACGTGGCAAGCGGAGTGGTGAGTTTAAGCCTAGATCCGCGCGACGAGGCTAAATTTAAAGAGGAGATGGACGATTTGGGCTTTAGCGTCGCAGAAAAGCTAGCCTAAAAACTAACGCAATGTCAAGTAAAATCACTCTAAATATCGTTGGGATGAGCTGCGTAAACTGCTCCAATGCGATCGAGCGGGTAAGTCGCAAGATCGAGGGGGTGCAGGACGCGCACGTAAATTTCGCAAACGGCAATGGCGAGTTCGTACTAGATGACCCCGCCATAGAGGAGACGCTAAAAGCCAAGATCAAAAAACTGGGCTATGACATCGCCGTGGATTACGAGGATTTGGAGCGCAAAAAGCGGAGCAATCTCAAAGCGGCGCTATTTAGGCTGATCCTCGCTCTCATTTTAGCCGCGGCGGTAATGGCGGTGGAGATGAGCGGGTTTTTAAGCTTCGTTCCAAAGGCGCTACTTTGTGCGGCGATGGCGTGCGTGAGCCTGTTTTATTGCGGCAAGAACTTCTTTTATCACGCTTACGGCTCTCTGAAAAACAGAAACTTCGATATGAACGTGCTCGTGGCGATGGGAAGCTTTTTTGCGTTTGCTTATTCGCTAACGGCCGCGGCGTGGGTCTATACGCACGGCGCGCAGAATGAATTTACCAATCTTTATTTCTCTTCCGCCTCGATGATAATCGCCTTTATCTCGCTCGGCAAATACCTTGAAGAGCGCAGCAAGATGAAGGCGAACGACTACATCAAGGGGCTAATCGATCTAAGCCCTAAAACCGCGCTTTTGATCAAAGACGACGGCACGATAGCCGAAGTGCGCGCAGAAGCGCTAAAGCCGGGCGATAAAGTGCTCGTAAAAAATGGCTCGCGTATCCCATGCGACGGGCTTATCGTCGAGGGCGGCGCGCAGATCGATGCTTCGCTCATAAGCGGCGAGAGCTTGGCGGTTTATAAAGGCGTGGGCGATGAGGTAAATGCGGGCTGCGTCAGCACGGACGGCGTCATCTACGTGAAAGTGACGAAATTTTCGCATCAGACGCTGCTTGCCGAGATTAAAAATCTGCTAAACGAGGCGGGCAACAAAAAGATGCCGATCGCGCGCTTTGCGGATAAAATTTCAAATATCTTCGTGCCCGCGGTGATTTTGATCGCGCTTGTTAGCTTTATAGCGTGGATGGCGCTTGACGGGCGGCTCTCATACGCCGCATCCGCCGCTATCTGCGTGCTTATCATCTCCTGCCCGTGCGCGCTAGGTCTTGCGACGCCGATCGCGATCGTTTGCGCGATCTCAAACGCCGCAAAAGCTGGAATTTTAATAAAAAATCCCGAAATTTTAGAAATTTTAAAAGGCGCCGACGTCGCGGTTTTCGATAAAACCGGCACGCTTAGCAAGGGCGAAATTTCGGTAAGCTTCAGCGATCTGGGCGCCCAAGATCTCTACGCTCTGGCAAGCGCGCAAAAGCTTAGCGAGCATCCGATCTCAAAGGCGATCGTAAAATTTGCCGAGCTGAAATTCGGCGAAATTTCTAAATTTAACGGCGAGTTTGAAAGCATCGCGGGCAAGGGGATCGTCGCTAAAAATCCAACCGGCGAAATTCTTTGCGGCAGCGCGGGCTTTCTGCGCGAGCGCGGCGTGGATGCGGGCGTCGAAGTAGAAGCGGAGGAGCTTTTAGACAAGGGCTTCGGCGTCGTTTACTGCGCGATAGGCGGCTCGTACGCGGGCTTCATCGCATTTAGCGACGAGATCAGGGCCGAAGCGCGCGGCGTCGTACAGGCGCTGCAAAAAAGCGGCGTAAAAACCGTCATGCTAACGGGCGATAACGCCAAAACGGCAAATTTTGTCGCTCGCAGCCTCGGCATCGACGAGGTGAGAAGCGGAGTGCTCCCAAGCGGCAAATATGAGTTCATCAAATCCCTGATGGACGAGGGTAAGCGGGTGCTTTTCGTAGGCGACGGCGTCAATGACGCACCGAGCTTAAAAGCCGCTAGTATCGGCGTCGCGATGAACGGCGGCAGTGACGTAGCCAAGGGCGCGGGCGACGTGATTTTTATAAAAAACGACCTTGCAAGCGTGCTATATCTATTCCGCCTATCGGGAGCTGCCATGCGGACGATCAAGCAAAACCTCTTCTGGGCGCTGTTTTACAACGCCGTATGCATCCCGATCGCAGCAGGCGCGCTATATCCGGCGCTCGGTGTGCTTTTAAAGCCGATGTACGGTGCTGCGGCGATGTGCTTTAGCTCTGTAACAGTCGTGCTAAATTCCATCAGATTGAAATTCGCTAAATTTTAACGCGACTGATTTTGCGCTAGGCGCGGAATTTCGCGCGGCGAAATTTTAATTGTTCCGTGCAAAACGCGCAAAATTATTTCATTCTGCAAGGAATTTTACCTCGCAAATTCTATCTGGCTACTAATGCGTGTAGAATTCCGCGGAACGGGCTCCACTTGAAAAAATTTTATTTCACGATAAGCTTAGCACGGAATTCCGCCAGATTTGTACAGCTTGCAAAATTTTATTTTACCGCTAGCTCGCGCGTAAATTTTAAAATTTTAGCCTGCCGATCGCTGTGCCCTCATATAGCCCTCCATTGCTGCGCCTATAACTACCATTATTTAACGCCGCTCGCCGCTGCGCCGTAAAATTTTAAAAATTCCGCAAAATTTTATAAGGTTGAAAGGAATTCTGTAGAATTCCACCGCCCGCACTAAGTTTTAATAAATAAATTTAAAGGTAAAATAACGCTTCAAATGCAATTCGAGGTAGCGATGCGAAAAATTCTAATGGGTTCGTTTGTTTTTTGCGGCACGCTTTTTGGCGCTTCTTGCGAGCAGATGCTAAGCGATCCGCGCGGCTTTTTTAGCAAAGAGCCTGCGGACGAAGAGCTGCTGCAAAGCGATTTTGGCTGTAAAGGCTCGCTAGCTGGCGCAGAATTTTTGCAAAATTTAAAAAGCGCGGCTTCTGAGATCAGGGACGAAAATATCGATTGTGTCGGTAACGAAGCCTTGCTGAACGAAAAAAGGCTTGAGCGAACCTTGGCATTTGCGGGGATGGATGGCGAGGGCTTTTTGAGCTATGCCAAAGAGAAAAACTACGCACAAATCAGCGAAAAATCGCTTGAAGCCTTAGAATTTTACTCCGAGCGCAAGATTGGAAATTTCATCGCTTATGGCAATTTTATGGGCGAGATCCCGGCAGCCAGGGAGGCGTTAAGAGATTATTTCGCCGCTAAATTTAACAAAAACGACGCCGATGAGCTGGCAAGCGCCGTGATAGCGGAATTTATCGCATACGCTGCAAAGGATCGCAAGGCAGGGGATTACGGTGAGCTTGAGCTGGCACTAAAAGGCGGAGTAGGCGCAGATGAGTTTCGTACGCTACTTTTTAGCAAGGATTTTGCGATTTACGAGCTTGATAATGCCCTGGATCTGGCACTTTTGCTAGGATATGACGAGCGTTTTAGCGGTGCTTTGATCGAGCGAGGTGCGCAGGTGAATGCGGGTGAGGAAAACTCTCTATTTTACGCGATGAATAACGTTCAAAGCGCTAAATTTATGATCTCTAAAGGCGCTTTGGTTGGCTATAAAAACTCGCTTGGGCAAACTCCGATATTTTTCGCCGCCGCGGCAAAAAATTATGAGCTCGTAAAGTTGCTAATCTACTCGCACGCTAGCGTAAATGTCCGCCAGATCGGCAGCGCTGAAGCTCAGGCTCTAGCGTCGCTAGGCGAGCGTAGCGACGGCTGTGAACGTTCGGGCGCGGGTAAGACACTGCTGATGTTTGCGGCGCAAAAAAGTACCAAACAGATCGTTGAATTGCTCGTAAAATCGGGCGCAAACGAAAAAGCAGTCGATGAGGCGGGGCTAAATGCACTAGACTATGCGCTTGCGGGTGGCGAAGCAGCTACGCAGAGCTATTTGCGCTCGCTTGGACTAAGTCCTACGCAAGTAAGCGATGATTTTACGAGCGATCCGCAAGATGCGCCTGAGCGTGAGAATTAGCGGGCTTGATTTAAAGGGCCGCTTACCGCTTCGTCGTTTTAGGTTTGCAGCGTTTTGGGTTTGCAAAAGCTTTATGAGCTTTAAATTTAGAGTTTTGCCGCTTTGCAAATTTTATAGATTTAGCGGATTTTTCGAGCGCAATTTGGTGAAATTTAACGCTTTAAAATTTTATCGTTTTGCTTGCGCAGGTTGCATGCACTGAAATTTTATAAACGCGCAGACGAGCTTTAAAAATGGCGATATTTGTGCGTTTATGCGCGATAAAATTTTTACTGAGGGATTTTGCTTTGCGATCAAGAGCGGGATTTCGTCAAATTTTGTGCGATAAACTTATCGCTTTTGCGACAAAGCAAGCGCTACAACATTGTGGAATTTTACCTTGATTTGGGTCTTTTGCTATGTTAAGTAAAATTTTAAATTCGCTTATAAAACGCTTTTGATTACGCCGCGCGCGGTATTTTGCACCGGAGGAATTTTGCTGCGCGACAAATTACTTAAAAATGCGTTCGCAAAATTGCAAACGTAGTAAAATTGTAGAGTTTGCTGCGCGATTAAGGCGCTCAAAAATCGCCGTAAAAGAAAGCGCGTGAATACGAATAGTTGCTGCAAGGCGCGCAGAATTTTAAAATTTAACCTCCGATCGGGGGTTAAATTTTAAAATTTTATCAATCATCAAGGATTAAAATGTTAAAAAATCTTTTTATCTTTTCGGCGATTTTACTGCCCGCGCTGGCGCTTGCGGACGTGGAGCCCGCCGTGCGAAACAGCGAGCTTTACGGCGTGCTGACGCTTATCCCGCCGGTTGCGGCAATCGTGCTTGCTTTCATCACCAAAGACGTGATTTTGTCGCTGTTTTTGGGCGTGCTAAGCGGAACCTTTCTTATCGGTATGGTCGATCAAAATATCGCAGCTTCGGCGCTTTTCGCTTTTACCGATCTGTGCTCGCGTATGGTAAAATCGATGGCGGATACGTGGAATGCGGGCATTTTGCTTCAGGTTATGTGTATCGGCGGGCTCATCGCTCTGGTGACCAAAAGCGGCGGTACGAAGGCGCTTGCGCTCTGGCTTAGCAAGCACGCAGACACTCCCGTTTTGGGTCAAATTTACACCTGGCTCATGGGTATCGTGATATTTTTCGATGATTACGCAAACGCCCTAATCGTGGGCCCTATCATGCGGCCGCTTATGGATAAATTTAAAATTTCGCGCGCGAAATTTGCTTTCATCATCGACGCGACCGCTGCGCCGATCACCGGCATCGCGGTGATCTCCACCTGGGTCGGAGTTGAAATTTCGGCGATCAAAGAGGCCTACTCGCAGATCGGCATAGAAAACATAAACGCCTTTACCGTGTTTGTGGAGACGATCCCGTATAGATTTTATAATATTTTCATGATCTTTTTCGTAGTCGCCACGGCAGTGATGAGCAGGGAGTTTGGCTCGATGTATCGCGCAGAGATCGCATCTCGCGGCGGCAAGAGCGGAGCTGCGGATTTTAAAATCAAAAATTTAGAGGATCAAATTTTCGTACCCAAAGAGGGCGTAGTACTTCGCAAGATAAACGCGCTAATCCCGTTAGGCGCGATGATCGTCCTCTCGGTCATCGGCTTTTATCTCAATGGCTACAGCTCGCTGGAGGGCGAGACTTTGGAGGCGGTCAAAGCAGCTCCTCTTAGCTTTACCTCTATCCGCACCGCATTTAGCGCGGCGGACGCCTCGGTAGTGCTGTTTCAATCCGCGCTCTTTTCATCGATCATCGCCGTCGTTTTAGGCATCGCGCAAAAAATTTACGGCGTCAAAGAGGCGATCGAGGTCTGGGTTGGCGGTTGGAAAAGTATGCTAAATACCGTCATAATCCTACTTTTTGCGTGGTCGCTAAGCTCGGTTATCAAGGAGCTCGGCACTTCGCGCTACCTAGTAGAGCTTCTAAGCGACGCTACGCCGCGCTTTGCTCTTGCGATCGTGATCTTCGTGCTTAGCTCGTTTATCTCCTTTTCAACGGGCACGAGCTTCGGTACCATGGGTATCGTCACGCCTTTGGCCGTGCCGTTAGCGCACGCCGTGGGGCAAAAATATGGCCTTAGCGGCGAGGAATTTCACGTTTTTATGTGTGTAAATATCAGCGCGGTACTTACGGGAGCGATATTCGGCGATCACTGCTCGCCGATTTCGGATACGACGATCCTCTCCTCGATGGGCGCAGGCTGCGATCACATCGAGCACGTAAGCACGCAGATGACCTATGCGCTGGTCGTTTGCGGCATTAGTATCATTTGCGGCTACCTGCCTGCGGGTTTTGGGCTTAGCGTGTGGGGATGTCTGATCTTGGGTATCGCGGCTATCATTCTTTTACTGCGCGTGGTGGGTAAAAGAGTGGATGTATGAATTGCGAAAGCTTCGGTAGTTGCGGCAGCTGCACGCTCGGTGAGCCCTATGAGGATCAAATTTCATACAAAAAGCAGCTGATAAGCGATAAGTTCAGAGAATTTTTTGACGGCGAGTTTGAGTTTTTTGCCTCACAGCCGCAAAATTACCGCATCAGGGCAGAATTTGGCATCTGGCAAGATATTTGGCATAGCGCATTTGATCTTGCTTACACGATGGGCGGCGCACGTAGCAAGAAAATTTTAATTAACGAATGCCCTAAGGTAGCGCTTCCTATCGCAAATTTAATGCCGCAACTGCTGGAAGCGCTTAGGTGGAACGAAGCTTTAAAAGAAAGGCTCTTCGGCGTCGAGTTCATCTCATGCGCCAGCGGGATTTTGGCGACGCTGCTTTATCACAAGCGCCTGGGCGAGCGCGAGCAGGAGGCGATTTGCGAGCTGGCGGGCAAGCTAGATATCACGATCATGGCTCGCGCGCGCGGACAGAAGCTGCTAAGCGGCGAGCTAAGCCTCACAGACGAGCTTTGCGTGGACGGACGGGTTTATAAATTTCGCTTCGGCGAAAACGCCTTCATCCAGCCTAACCGCGGCGTGAACGAAAAGATGATCGCCTGGGCGAGAAGCTGCGTGGACTTCGGCAAAGATGGCGCGAGCGAGGTGTGCGCCGCACAGAATTTCGCCGCAAAGAACTCCATAGCGGAGAATTCCGCCGAGCAAAATTCTAACTGCGAGCGGTTTACCGCGCAAAATTCTATGGATCGAAATTTCGCCGAACGAGATGCCGCTTGCCGAAATTCTGTTAAAGCAAATTTCGCTTCTGCAAAATTTAACGGCGAAAATTCCGTGAAATTTAACTGTGCCTCCGCAGACGAAAGCTCTGCGGATGATAATTTCGCTCGTAAGGATTCGGATACGCAAAATTCTGCCTCTCAAAATTTCATCGAACAGAATTTGACCGGGCAAAATTTGGATTGCGAAAAGCGTTGCGTGCAAAATTCAGCCTGCGAAAATTCCGCCGCGCAAAATTCGAGCCGCGAAAAACATGCCGTGCGCCCAAAAAGCTCCGCCGCGTGCGATCTGCTGGAGCTTTACTGCGGGCACGGCAACTTCACCATCCTGCTTGCGGCTAAATTTAACCGCGTGCTGGCGAGCGAAATTTCAAAAAGCTCGATCGCGAATGCGCGCATAAACTGCGAGCTCAACGGCGTTCGCAACGCGCAATTCGTCCGCCTTAGCGCGGATGAGCTGATGAGCGCGTTTGCGCACAGGCGCGAGTTTGAGCGGCTAAAGGGGATCGATATTTTCGGCTACGATTTTTCGCACGTCTTGATCGATCCGCCGCGAGCGGGGCTAGAGCCTAGCGTGATTGATTTCATAAAAAATTTTCAAAATTTGATCTACATCTCCTGTAATCCGCAGACGCTTTTTGAAAATTTACGCTCGCTTTGCGCTACGCACGAGGTGCGCAGGTTTGCGATCTTCGATCAGTTCGCGCATACGAGCCATATCGAATGCGGCGTGCTGCTGCGGCGCAGGAGCTAGGCGTGAGCCCAGATATAAGCTGCGGATTTAGGCTGCGCGCGAGATAAAATTTCGCCTAAAATATGTATAATAACAAAATTTAAAATTACGAAAGGAAGTAGATGGTTGATCTAAATAAAATCATCCAAGCAAAGCGCACGATAAACGATTTCGTCTATAAAACGCCCTTTGCTCTGGCGCCGAAGCTCAGCAAGCTTTACGGCGCGGAAGTGTATCTCAAAAGCGAGAATTTGCAGCGCACCGGCGCGTATAAGATTCGTGGCGCTTACAATAAAATCGCGCACCTAACGGACGAGGAGCGGGCGCATGGAGTAATAGCCGCAAGCGCGGGCAACCACGCCCAAGGCGTAGCGATGAGCGCGCAAAAATTCGGCGTGCATGCCGTGATCGTAATGCCTGAAGCCACGCCGCTACTTAAGGTAAGCGGCACGAAGGCTCTGGGCGCAGAGATCATCCTAAAGGGCGATAATTTCGACGAGGCGTATGCGTTTGCACTGGAATATGCCAAAGAGCACAATCTGACGTTCGTCCATCCCTTCAACGATGAGTTCGTCCAAGCTGGCCAAGGCACGATCGCGCTTGAGATGATCGAGGAGGTCGCAGATCTTGAATACATCGTCGTTCCCGTAGGCGGCGGTGGGCTTGCGACGGGGGTTTGCAGCTGTGCCAAACAGATCAATCCCGACATCAAAATCATCGCCGTAGCCGCTAAGGGCGCGCCTGCGATGCACGATAGCTTCGTCGCGAAAAAGCCGCTAAATTCCAAATCGGTCCGCACCATCGCCGACGGCATCGCGGTACGAGATACGAGCGAGATCACGCTCTCTACGATCATCGAGTGCGTCGATGAGTTCGTGCAGGTCGATGACGAGGAGATCGCAAGCGCGATACTCTATCTGCTCGAGCAGCAAAAAATCATCGTCGAGGGCGCGGGCGCGGCGGGAGTAGCAGCGCTGATGAACGCGAAATTCCAATTCCCCGCGGGCGCAAAGATCGGCATCATCCTAAGCGGCGGCAACATCGATGTGCAGATGCTAAACATCATCATCGAAAAAGGCCTCATAAAATCGCACCGCAAGATGACGATCAACGTCACGCTCGTCGATAAGCCGGGCGCGCTTACGGGGCTTACCGAAATTTTGCGCCGCGCCAACGCAAACATCGTCAAGATCGACTACGACCGCTTCTCGACCAATATCGAGTACGGCGACGCGCAGATTACGATCACGCTTGAGACCAAAGGCAAGGCTCATCAAGAGGACATCGCCTGGGCGCTCAAAAACGCAGGGTATGATTTTAGGGAGATTTTGTAAAATTTTGCTCGGGCTTGTGAAATTTGCCTACGCTTGCAAAATCTGCTTTTGAATTTATCCGAGATTGTAAAATTTACTCTGTGTTTGCACCAATGCTGCGCGCGGCGCGGCTAAATTTACACTCGTTTGCGTACAGGTTGCGGCTCGCGGTTTTAAATTTTACGTAGAATTTAAAATTCTAAATATGCAGCGCAAGCCGCAGTTTAAATTTGACGCGAGCGTAGCTCGCCCTTCTAGCGTCGCGCGGGTGGGGGTTGGTAAGGGGGCGCCCCGCTAACTCTGAGCGCCGCCCCCTTACGGATTATGTGTAACGCATACGCCGGCTCGAATTTATAAAGATTTCACTATGTTAAATTTCAGTATTTTTAGCTCTTTGTGTATTTCTTTCGGGGCGGGAAGGGGAGCGACCTCGTAATTGGGGCCCCTTCCCGCCCCAAGAGAAACATATCGTGGGTTAAAATTTAAACGGAATTTTATAAAGGCAAGTGCTACTTTTAAATTTATAAATAGCGAAACGGCAATATAAATTTGGAATTTAAAATTTCGCTATATAAAATTTTATCTCTAGAGATTAGGTCGTGGCGACGTTTTCTCTTAAGGGGGAAGGGGCGCTACTTACTCTGCTTCGCTGCGCTCGCAAGAAACGCCGCCAGGCTAAGCCTTGCGTCGCTACGCTCGTTTTGCGAGGTCGCTCCCCTTCCCCCTTAAAATCCCCCAACCCCTGGCACGCTCAAAGGGCGAGCCTTACGGCTCGCGTTAAATTTTAATAGGGGCTGAATTACGGCATGCGAAATTTTAAAATTTAGCCGAAATTTACAGCTCACAAAATTTTAAAATTCCAAGCGCAAAAGAATTTTGAAATTCCAAATACGATAAAATTTAAGTGGCGGCGAAATTTCAGAATTCTGGTCGGCAGCGGAATTTCAAAATTCCGTAAATTTGAGCGAAATTCTGAAATTCCACAAATTTAAAACGATTGAATAAGGAGGCCTCATTGAACCCGATTACCGAAAAGCGCAGCGTTTCGGGCTACTACTACGCCGAGGAGTGCGAGTATGTGTACTTCGTGACGGACGCGCCGCGCGAGCAAAACTACCGCTTTATTTTTGATTCGGGCGCGATCTATTCGCAAGATGACGCGGACGGCGAGGTGCGACCTAGCAGCGAAGCGGAGTTTTTCGCGGTCGTCAAAAAGATCCTCGCGCAGTACCGCGATAAAATTTTAGAGCACTCCGCAGAGCTTGAAAATTACGAAAAGATCTACACGCGGCGCGGCGATTTTTCAAAATTTATGAAAAAGCACTCTGTCCTAAAATACGAAATCCGCAAATTTCAAAACAAAATTTCGCATTTTTACGAGGCGCTTCTCATCTGCGCAAACGAGCAGCCGGCGCTGAAAAAGCAGCTGAAAAACTACGCCTACGAAGCGGGCGTTTTTAAAGGCGTGATGAGCGAATATGCCGTCAGGATCGAGGACATCTATCAATTTATCCAAGGCCTCAAAAACGACAAAATTAGCCGCAACATCTACATTCTCACGATCATCTCGTCGCTGCTGATGCCGCTAAATTTCATCACGAGCTTTTTCGGGATGAACACGACGGGGCTGTTTTTAAGCGGCTCGGCGCATGGCACGCTCATCGTGACGCTTGCGATGTGCGTGATTTTCGCGGCGATGGTTGGCTTTCTTATGCTCTACGCCAAAAAACGAAGCTAAAGCGAAGGAGTTAAATTTTGAACAAAAACGAGCTAAAAAATATCCTAGGCGGATACTTCGGAAGGGAGATTGCGGGCGATTTTAGAGTGCTGAAAGAGTATGAGATCGCACGCTGCAACGACGCGGCAAAATTTCCTTTTGAGGGCGACAGCGGGCTGCTGCGCGAGTTTTGTATCTTCGCAGACAGCGGCAGCGGCGATCTTTGGCTGCTAAGCTCTAGCGGCGAGATCGCGTTTTACGACCATGATTTGGAGTTTTTGTCCGAGGCAAATTTGAAAAAATTCGATCTAAATCTTGCGGGCTGGCTAAAGATCGCCGAGCTTTTTTGCAAATTTGAAGCCGTTAGCAACCCGAGTAGCGCGCAAAAGACGGAGTTTAAGCAAAGCGTAGCTAAAATCTGTCCGCAAATTTTAGAAATTTGGGAAATTTAGGCGCTGTTTGCGGCGCCTAAATTTAATCGCAAAAGCGCAAAATAGGAGCAATTATGAAATTTATCGCATATTACGACTCGCCGCTTGGTAAAATCACGCTCGCGGGTGATGAGGCGGGGCTTTGCGGGCTGTGGTTCGAAGGCGAGAAATACTACGCGCATGCCCTCGCGACGAGCGGTGCGGATGAAAAGCGGGGCGGCGCCGATCTGCTCGCAAAAGAGCGGCGCGCCGCGAGCGAAACACAGCGCGATTTTGCGGCGTTAAAAAAGAGTGAAAAGAGTGATTTTGCTGCAAAAGCGACGGACGGCGCAGATGAAAAGTACAACACGCGCGATTTTGCAGCAGAAGCGGCAAGCGGCACGGACGGCAAATTCTGCGCGCACACACTTATAGCGAGCGAAAAATTCTGCGCAAACGAGCAAAGCGAATACTTCGAGGAGAAAAACCTAGCCATTTTTGATCAAACCAAGCGCTGGCTCGATCTGTATTTTAGCGGACGCGAGCCGGGTTTTACGCCCGCTCTAAATCCCGTGGGTTCGGCGTCTAGGCGCGCCGTGTGGGAAATTTTGCTTAAAATTCCTTACGGAAAAACCACGACCTACGGGCAGATCGCGCGCGAAATCGCCGCGGCACGCGGGCTAGCGAAGATGTCCGCGCAAGCCGTGGGGCACAACGAAATCTCGATAATCATCCCCTGCCACCGCGTCGTAGGCACGCACGGTAGCCTCACGGGCTACGCGGGCGGCATCGATAGGAAAATAAAGCTGCTGCAGCCAGGGGGCGTCGATATGCGAGGGCTTTTCACGCCCCTTCAAATAGCACCGCGCCGTAAGAATGCGGTAGCGCGCCCAAGGCCCAAAAAGCTAGCCGGATAGCAAAGCTGCGCAAGATGGGGCCTGCCGTCACAAGGACGATAAGCGTTGCGAGCCGTATTGCTAAATGAGCCTAGCTACGCCGCTGAAACGGCGCACCGCCCGAAACTCAAATCGACGCACCGCAAAACATCCCGCACCGATGCGCTCATAGAGCGGATTGAACAAATTTTAAAATTTCGCCGCTTTTTCTCCGCTTCCCGCAGAAGCCGCATCGATTTAAAATTTTTAACGCGCCGAGGACGGATAGTTCGGTCGCTGCAAAATTTGCGATAGCTAAAATCTACAAGCGGCGCCGAAACGGGCGCGAAAGCCTGCAGTGAAAAAACTAATAGGCGGCGTCGCATCTGCTTCGTAAAACTGCGGCGGGGTTGATTGCCAAGGAGCCGCTTAGTGCGGCGTTTAAGCCGCCGCAAAAGATAAAATTCTATACTTTTCGCGCATGATGATTTGCGCCGCATCTACAAGCAAATAAAGCTCGCAGGCTCTTAGCAATCGGCAGCACCCTGCTCCGCCGCTTAAATCAGTGCGGATCTAAAATTTTATAAGTTAAAATTCCATGCTGCGGACAATTCAAAATTTCGCGCTTCGAATGATCCGTAAATTCCGTGCTTCAGGCTGCGGCGATTAGGCTTTAGCACTCCCAGCGGTGCTTTTTCATACGGGCGCGCTCGCCTCTAAATTTCACGCCTTCGGCTTCTAGCAGTTCGCGCTGAGCCGTAAAGCTCGCCGCCAAGGCGCTTGAATGACTTACGACGCGGTGGCACGGGTAGCTGCCGTAGAGCACGCTTGCGAGAGCACGCGCCCCACGAGCCGCGAGTGGGCGGGCAGTCCGATCAGGCGCGCGATCTGTCCGTAGCTAGCGACCCTACCCGCAGGGATCTCCTCCACAAGGGTAAAATTTCATAGATCAAATTTTGCGTTAAAACCATGGCGCGATTATACTTTTTCGCATTTAAATTTAGACCTAAATTTAGTCACTTTGCGTAGCTAAATTCGATATAATTTTTAAAATTTAGCGCTTTAAAAGGAGCGAGCTGTGGACGAGAAATTTCAATCAGACACGAAAGAGCTGGACGAGAAATTTGCCGCTATCCCCGAGAATTTAAAGAAGCGATACGATAGGCATAGATTTATCAGACGCGTGATTATAGGGTATTATTCGTCGGCAGCTACAACCATCTATTTCTCGCCAATGCTAATGTTTTTTCTTGATTTGCTTTTTTCGAATATCGGTATAGAATCGTCGTCTAAAATTTTTATATATATTCGTGATGTCGCGATAATAGTTTTGCCCATATGCGCGACGATCTGCTTTTTAAGATACACTAAGACTAAGCGATACAGCAACCTTTTTATCAAGGATCAAGGAGATAGTTTGTTGGTCTTTACGATAGAAAATTTTGCCAGTATAGTTTTGCTTTTATATCCGACCTTGATTTTTACCGGGATATTGGAAGGTGCCGCAGCTCATATATTTTTGTACGCCTTAATCGTAGCGCCGATTTGCGGAATAGTTTTTGGAGTATGCTATTTTTTCAATACGGGCTCATATACCCCGAAAGATGAAGCGTAAATTTAAATAAATTTAACCTCGTGTCGGCGCCCTGAATTTCATTAAATTTAGCCGCGCTTTTAAATTTTACGACGCAGCGCCTCGACGAATTCGAAATTTAATAGTTTTAAAATTTTACTTTGCCGAGGCCTTTTGGCGAGCGAAATTTAAACCGAATATTCAGCCCCTCTTTATATGTAAAGGAATATAATTTCAAAACAGATATCAACTTTGATTAAAGGAGAAAAGATGCAAAATCAAAGACGAGACCTACTAAAGGTGGCCGCTTTGGCAGCGGGCGCTGCGATGCTCGGTACGAGCGAACTAGCTGCGAGCGAAAAGGCGTTTAAGCTCTCTAAGCGCGATCATAGCAGGCAAAGAGCGCTGCTGCTCTCAAGCTCTGGCTATAAGGACACGAAGTATCTATCGCACGCGGTGTCGTGGATCGGTAAATTTGCGCAGGAGAACAGCCTCGCGGGCAAAAAGATCGTTTTCATCCCTTACGCGAGCCTACGCAGGAGCTACGACGAATATGAAAAACGCGTCAAAGAGGCGCTTGCGAGCTTAAACTTAAACATCGTCGGCGTCCATCACGCTAAAAACGCCGCGAAGGAGGTCGCGAGCGCGGATTGCATATTCGTAGGCGGCGGCAACACCTTCAAGCTCGTGCACGATATGTACGAAAACGAGCTCATCGCTCTGATTAGCAAAATGGTCGAGGACGGCACGCCGTATATCGGTTGGAGCGCGGGCTCGAACGTCGCGGGCGCTACGATGATGACGACGAACGATATGCCGATCATCGAGCCTGAGTCGTTTAATACCTTCAACATCTTCCCACACCAGATCAATCCGCACTTCATCTCGGGCAAGCCTGTGGGGCACAACGGCGAGAGCAGAGAGGAGAGGCTGGAGGAATTTTTGATCGCTAATCAAAAATCGACCGTTTATGCGATGCCGGAGGGTACGGCGTTTTGGCTAGAGGGCGAGAAGGCGACCGTGCTCGGACCTGCTGCGGTGCTTAAGATGAACTATAAGCAAAAGGTTAAGTTGATCGAGCCGGGCAGCTCGTTTAAGTATTGATCGCACCCGCTTAAATTTAACCAAGAGGTGCGCCCTATGGCACTGCTCGTTTGAATGCGCGAATCGGTTAAATTTTAATTGCGGCGCTCGGCTAAATTCGGGCGCCGCTTTTAAATTTACGCGGTAAAGCGCGCTTTGTTTATGCGGACGCGCGACCAAAAGATAAACATCGATTTAAAGCGGCGTGCGACCCCTGAAGCCATAAAGAGTAAAATTTAAAACGCAGATAAAATGCCCCGCGTCCGCCTTCTTATGCCGCTCGGCGATTTTATTCCGTATATCGCGGACATCCTTGCCGGCTGCGGCGGGACGGTATATTTGTAAAAAAAGAAGCGCCTATGGCGCCGCCAAAATGGATCCGAGCAACCTCCGAAACTTAATCGACCTGAGGCAAGGCTTAAAATTTTTTATCTCGCCGGAATCGCCGCAAGAGTCCGAATTGCCTGCAAAGGTATTTTACGACGATATGTATCGAAGCATCATAGAAGGCACGGGCGAGCAGAAACGCAAGAAGCTATAGAGATGATCACGTTGCGGCTCGTTGAAAAAAATCCAGGCGCAGCTATTCGGAAAATTTTCTCTGCGATCAAAAACAAACTCAAAAACGACGAAACGATCGGTCACGGGCTTCGCTGCGGCGCTTATTTTTACAAAGATTATTTTTACGCGAAGCGCTGCGCGGACATCAAAATTTTAAAATTTGATCTAAACAACGACAAACTGCCGAATATTACGACGCCGTAAACGGGCGGCATCGTCGATTTAAAGATCAAAGGACGCCGCGGCGAGCAAACGAGCACTTCCGCCTGTATCGCCGCTCGCTTACGCCGAGCGGCGATGAGCTTGTAGCCGAGATTTTAAAAACCGAAAAATACCAAAAGGCGGTTCGGCGCATAAACGTACCCAGTAGCGCCGATACGTAAGGTTTAAATTTAAGATAAGGGAGCGAATTATGCGGGCAGCAAACGGCACGGATTATGCGGAGTTTCAAAACGAAATTTTATCTTTTTACCGCGAACATGGGCGGGCGCTGCCGTGGCGACAAACGAGCGATCCGTATGCGATCCTCGTATCGGAGTTTATGCTGCAGCAGACCCAGACGCAGCGAGTGATCCCCAAATATGCGCGCTGGCTGGAGGAATTCCCCACCGTGCGCGCGCTCGCCGACGCGCCTTTTACACAGGTGCTGCGGTACTGGGTGGGTCTGGGCTACAACCGCCGCGCGCGCTATTTGCACGAGTGCGCCAAAAAAATCGTGCGCGAATTTGACGGCGCCGTGCCCTCTAATCCTGCCGCACTGCGGACGCTTCCCGGTATCGGAGCTTACACCGCCGCAGCCGTCGCCGCGTTTGCCTACGATAAGCCCACGATTTTTATCGAGACGAATATCCGCGCCGTTTTCATCCACTTCTTTTTCTCGTACCGCGAGGAAGTGAGCGATAAAGAAATCGCGCCGCTCGTGCGCGCGAGCCTTTATGAGGAGGATCCGCGAACGTGGTATTATGCGCTGATGGACTACGGCGCGGCGCTTAAAAAGCGGCGGGACAATCCGAACAGGCAAAGCAAACACTACGTCAAGCAGTCTCAATTTAAAGGATCTCTGCGTCAGGCGCGAGGAGCGATCATCCGCGCACTTATCGCGCAGCCGTTGCAAACGCACGACGAGCTCGCCGCAAATTCTTGTGCGGATACGGCCGTGCAAACGGCGCTTTTTAATCGGGCGCTTGAGGCTTTACTGCGCGAAGGCTTCGTAGCAAAATTTGAGCACCTTTATACTTTAGCCCCCAATTTTAAGGACGACGCCCCAAGCGCGAAATAACTAATCATTTACCGTATGTTGCCGATCATTGCCCGAATACGGCGGAGCGGTTCTATTCGGTAAAAGAAGCGACGACACTTTTATGCCGCAAAATCGATGCGGGCAACCGCAGAAATTTAATCTAGAAAAACGGAAGAAATTTACAATTTTTTATCTTGTCCGAATCGCCGTAAAAGTGCGGATCGCTCGCGTGGAGATTTTACGACAAAGCGCCGCATCAAAACACCATCAAGAACGCCGAGGATGAGAGGGCAGAAAACCGCGCTGCGGTAATGTCGGCAGTCGATGCGCGAGGCGGCTAAATTTAGCAGCCGAATTTAAGCGGATTTGAGCTTTTGCTTTTCGCGTGCATTAAAATTTGAAAGCTTGATTTAACCCTTGGGATAGTAAAATTTCGCAATGACTTTTATTTGGAGAAAAATGCCATATTAAATACGAAATTCCGCGCGAGCGATGAAATTCTCCGTTTCAAACGCTTTGGGCGCAAAGGAATAAATAAATGAACTTATC
>NZ_CALKTC010000010.1 GCF_937996225.1 uncultured Campylobacter sp.
TTAAAGAAATCCCTAGCCTTGCGCCCTTATCTCCTAAATTTACGTTTTTTAAAATCAGAAATTTTTACTTTAAATTTTAAAGTTTTTCATGAAATACTAAACGATGACGGGGTAAATAAATTTTGAAATTTTAACTTGAGAAATTTCAAAATTTTATCATAAGTAGGCGGAATTTATCTACGCACGTAGTATTTCGGGCATCATGCGGACCGGCATTTTTACGAAGCTACGTCCTGCAAAATTTATAAAATTTCGAATTTCCGTAAATTTATTGCGCGTTTGCGGCGCAAAATTTTGCATTTATAGGCTCGGTTTGCGCGTGGGCTAGGTGCGCAGCTAGCCCTGGCGCAAACCGAACAGAGCCGCGTTAGCTCTCCTTTAAAAGCTTAGTTAGTGCCGTGCTGCTTTCATCATGCTTGCGGATGTTTTTATAAATTTTACTAAAATAAGCTTCTAAAAATTCTTGATCGTCGATCCTCTCTTCACCTTTTTTAGGCTCTATCTTTTGGTATTCGCCGCTGCTTTGCAGCTCGAATGCAAGCTCGTTGTCGCTTAGCTGAAGCTTTAAAATTTCTTTGAGTTTGTTTTGCAAATTTTCGTTGTAGATCGGGCTCATCAGCTCCAGTCTGCGCTCCAAATTTCGCGGCATCCAATCCGCGCTCGCGATGTATAGGCTAGGCTGCGCGTGCGCGAAATAAAAAATTCTAGCGTGCTCTAGGTATTTGCCGACGATCGAGATCACGCGGATATTTTCGCTGACGCCCTTGAGCGCCGGGCGCAAGCAGCAGATGCCGCGCACGATGAGATCGATCTTTACGCCCGCGGCGCTTGCTTTATACAGCGCCTTGATCATATCGCCGTCGACAAGAGCGTTCATCTTAGCGATGATCCTGCCGGCAGAGCCTTTTTTCTCCTCGTTTTTTATCATCGCTAAAAGCCGCTCTTTGATCTGCATCGGCGACATAGCGAGGTTGTCAAGCTTGCGGGTTTTGTTGTAGCCCGAGAGGATATGGAAGAAATTTGTCGTGTCCTTATCGAAGCGATCGCCGCAGGTAAAAAAGCTCACGTCGGTGTAAATTTTAGCGCTCGAGCCGTTGTAGTTGCCCGTGCCTAAGTGGATATAAAATTTTAACTTGCCGTCCTCTTTTTTGATGATCTGAGTTACTTTGGCATGGACTTTAAAGCCCGTGATGCCGTAGATCACGTGCGCGCCCGCGTCTTCGAGCGCTTTCGCCCAGTGCAGGTTGTTTTCCTCATCAAACCTCGCCTTAAGCTCGACCATCACCGTCACCTGCTTGCCGTCGCTTGCGGCCTCGATCAGGCTTTGAACGATCGGGGAGTTTTTCTCCACCCGGTACAGCGTCATACGGATCGAGATGACCTTCGGATCTTTTGCAGCCTCTTTGATGAGCTTTTGGACGGGATCGAAGCTCTCGTAAGGATGGATCAGCAGGATATCCTCCTTCTCCATCGCGCTCATAACGGAGGTGTTTTCGTTAAAGGGGGGCAGCGTCTTTGGCAGATACTGAGGATGGGCTAGAAAGGAAAAATCCTTATTGGAGGCGATCTCCCAAAGCCCGTCCAGCGTAAGCGGCACGGCGCATTCATATATATCTTTGTAAAAAATTTTAAGATGGGAATTTAGAAATTCTAAAAGCTCGGCATCGGCGTCCTTTTCGATCTGAAGCCGTACAAAAGCCCCCTTGCGGCGCAGCTTAAGCCCCGCTTCTAAAATCATCATAAAATCGTCCGCCTCCTCCTCTTCAATCACGATGTCGGCGTTTCGCGTGACGCGGAAGGCTGCGGAGCTGATGAGCTTGTAGCCCGGGAAAATTTCCTCCGCATGGCGCTTTACGATGGTGCCGATCGGCACGTAGGTATTTTGCGCTACCTGCACGAAGCGCGGGATCACGCGCGGAATTCTAATCATCCCGAAATGCACCGACTCGGGCGCGCCCTCGTCGCAGAGCTTGACTGCGAGGGAGAAGCTGAGATTATTTAGATGCGGGAACGGATGGGTCGCATCCACTGCGATCGGGACGATGACGGGCATTATCTGCGAGAAGAAAAACTCGTCCGCCGCAGGCTTGAGCTCGGGCTGTAGCTCGTCGTAGCTTTTGATAAAAAGCCCATTTTTGCAAAGCTCCTTTTGGATGCCGAAATACTGCTGCTCAAGCTCGGTTTGCTCGTTTCTTAGATAGGAGCGGATCGCGCGTAGCTGCTCAAGAGGCGTCATCTCGTCATCTCCGCTGGTTATAACGCCGGCGGTAAAAAGCTGCTTCAAGCCCGCCACGCGGATCATATAAAATTCGTCTAAATTCGTGCTGTAAATCGCTAGGAATTTTAATTTTTCAATTAGCGGGATATCCTTTTTGCATTGTTCCAGCACGCGAGTATTGAAGCGTAGCCAGCTTAGCTCGCGGTTTATAAAATTATTTTGTGTTTGCATAAAAACTCCTTTTTGAATATTAATTCTAAGATTATAGCCCAATTAAGATTAAATTTTAAAGTCCGAATTTCATGAGCTTGCAAGTGGGGCAATTTAGTATTTAAAATTCTACCCTAATTCCCTATTTTTCCTAAATCCTTGCACATTTGCGTATCACCATCCTCGCAACCTAGCTTTAAATATCGCCTCAAATATAAAATTTGCTCTTTCTCCTCCTCGCTCATATCAAGCACCCATTTGCACGCCTCCTTTACATTACCCTTATCGCAAGCCTTCTTGCAAAAATTTTTGCCTTTATTTTTATCTACTTTAGCCCACAATAGCAATCCGTAAGCGTAGCACGAAGGGTAATGCTCTCCATTACAGCCGATTTCATAAAATTTTGTAACCTCGTTTATATCTTTGTCCTCTCTGTTTAACGATGTAGCAAAGTGCCCGCATCCTGCAGGATTTCCCGCATCGCAGGATTTTTTAAAATACTCTTTTGCCGCAAGCTCATCCTTTTTTACGCCCTCGCCGTAAAAATATAAAAGCCCGTAATCGTCGCAAAATTTCGCGTCTAGTTCGCAAGCTCTTTCGTAATATGTCTTGATTTTCGCGTGTTTTTCATCCAAAGACGTAAGCGAATGCGCTCGCCCCATAAAAATGCAACCCTTGGCATATCCCAAACTACATGATTTTTCAAAAAATTCTAATGCCAAATCATCGTTTTTTCGTGTGCAAGATCTATTATTTAGAATTAAAGCCGCCAAATAGCATGCTTCGCTGTCGCCGCTACCGCATTTCTTTAAATTTAAATCGTAAGTATCGCACGCAGGCGCTCCTAGAGAATAAATTTCGCTTACGCTCTCAGCCTTTAAAAGCAGAACCGACGCGAGTATAAAAAATAGTACTTTCATTTTAATACTTACGAATGATATAAATTTAAATTTAGATCGGCAGGCGACGTAAATTTTATCTTTTTACTAACGGCTACGCTTTAGTTGCGCTCTGCCGCGACCGGCATCATTAAGATCAAAGGCACCAAAATTGCGGGATAGAATTCTTTCATTATCGCTCTTTGCCCTTCTTTGGATTTGCCATCTTTTACTCCTTGGTTGAATTTGCGTCGTATTTATCGCTTATTTCCCAAAAGGCTTTTTTCGCACACTTTACGGGATCGTGCTCCTCCTGATCTCGTAAGCAGTTTTCTAAAGCCGTCTTTAGCGCACAAGACTTTAGTTTAAATATTCTTTCTTCTTCCAAGCGCTCTGAATATTTTTCGCAAGCTATAGCGTAATTATGTGCCGCTCTTTTGACATTGCCTCTTATCGCAATATCATGAATTCCTAGGTTAAAACAAGATGCTGCAATACCTGCCTTGCAAGATTTTTCTAAGGGCACAAAAGCCGCTTCTCGCATACCGAGCTCTAAACCCATAACATAGCCCAAATCATCGCATTTTTCCATATTTCCGTCATCGCATTTTTTAGATAAAATTTCTATTAGTTTGGTGCACGAGCTATATTTGCCTTTTCCTTTGTCGCATTCGTTATAAAGATTTTGTTCCTCTGCCGTAGATTTGGCGGATAATGGACAGGACAATATCATAATCAATAAGAATAAAACGCTAATACTTTTCATTTTAGCTCCTCTGCAGTTCTTTTTAAAAGAGCTTTGCCCTTTATTATCGGATTGCATTCTTTATCTTCTAGGCAGCTCTTTAATTCCTCATTCATTCTACAAAAAGGCTCGCTATCCTTCAGCTTGCTATCGCAGACTTTTTCAAAACTCCTAATCGCTCTTTGTATATTGCCGTTAAATTCTATATCTTCCCAACCTAGCCCTATGCAATATTCGACAAAGTCAGCATCGCACAGCTTAATCAGATATTTCATAGCCTCTTCTTCTCTATATAAAGATTGTAAAAAATCGCTTTGCGTAGCACATGAGTCCATATCGCCGCCGTCGCACTTTTTAGATAAAATTTCAACAAGATTATTGCACGCGCTATATTTTCCCTCGCCGTAATCGCAGGATTTAAAAAGCGTCCTTTGCTCTTCGTTATTAAAATCCTCTAACTTTATCAAGCTTGTCAAATGCGATTTTGCCGCAGCGGAGGTCGCCGCAAATGCCGTTATAAACGCAAATAACGAAATTTTAAGATAGAATTTTTTCATTATCGCTCCTTATTTTAAGCGGCGATTATATATAAAAATTTTTAGCAGGCTCTTAAATTTAAGAGGCGCGGTAGCGCAATAAGTGCGCCGTAATCCCGTCCCGCCTGCGCTTAGATTAAATTTTAAAATTTCGCCGCCCGCTACGCACGAAAACTCCATAATCCGCCGTAAAATTTCGCTCGCAACGGGTCTAAGTTGCGCAGGCATAATCCGCTGCCCTACTTCCCGTCTAAATTTAAAATTTCACTCGAAATTTCATCTATCGTCGCGTTGAAATCCTCCGCCAGCGCGCGCTTTAGCTCCTCTTTCGCCGCCATCATATCGCGCACGATCGCAGCTTCAAACTCCTCTCGATTGAGCGCCTCGTCGCCCTTGGCAAACGCAAAATCCAGCCCAAACCACGTAGCCACGGCAAATGCAGGCACGCACACCACCGCGCCCGGACCGCACACGAGCCCCGCACTACCGCTAGTCGCGCTGGCGCCCGCCTTGGTAAGGGTCTTCGCGCCCGTTTTAGCCGCAGTTTTAGCGAGGCTCTTGCTTATCAGCTTTGCGCCCAGCACGCCGCCAAGCGCCCCTAGCCCCGTCCCGCTCGCGCGATACGCCTTGCTTTTTAGGCTGAAGCTCTGCGTGACGTTGAGATCGATTTTCGCGCCGTATTTTTTGAGCGTAAAATTTAGTGAGCTCTCATAATTTTTGACGTTTGCTGCAGCGATTTTAGCGATATTCTCGCCAAAATCTTTCGGGAAGCTTTCGCTCACGAAGCCCGCAAATTTCTCATTCAGATACGCCCCCGCGTCATCGTCCCACACGCCGTGCCACAGCACCAGATAATCGCTCAGAAACGAGTAATTAAAATCCGCCATTTTCTGCGCGCTGAGCCTCGCGCCCTCGTCGTAAACGGCGTCGATGTAGCTATTCAGCGCAGATGCGGCGTTTGCCTCCGCAGCAAAGCGCGTGGCGTTTAGCTCGCCTCTTAGAACGTCCGCCTCGCGCGCGCTTAAGATCAGCCGCTCGCCGCTTTGTAGCACGATCTGCACGCTCGTCTCGACCGCACTTTTAGGATGTGCGCCCTCCGCCCTGCTCGCTGCCGTTCGCGTCTGCGCGGCGCAGATCAAACACAGCGTGACGTAGGCAAGCGCGAAGATCGTGCCGCTAAATCTCCCTATTTTGGGCACGGACGTGGCTCGCGGCATAAAAAGCACGAAGGCGCAAAGATGCAAGATCGCGCAGTAAAAGAGGAAATCTCCCGCGCAGATCAGAAACAAAAGAGCGATTTTCAGCGCGCTAGGGCTCTGCGACAGCGCCAGATCAAACAGCGCGTTTTTGTAAAATTTCAAAGCGTAAATTTCATTTAGCAGAGCGGATCTGAAGTGCGCTTGCGGCGCGGTAGATTTTAAAATTTCAAAAATTTCGACTACCGATGCGGGGCTGGTCGCGGATTTTTCAGCCAAATTATCGGCGGACGCGTTCGGCGTGGCAGGAGTTGGAGCTAAATTTAAATTTTGCGCTGCGGCTGAGCTAGTCGTAGAATTTTTAGCGAAGGTCTGCGGCGCAGCGGCGGTATTTGCCTTATAATTTGCAGCCGAGGCGTGCACCGCTCTGACGGAGCCCGCTTTAAAATTTGCAGGCAAAGCGGTAGGTTTTTTGACAGCGTCCGGTGCGGACTTGACGGCATTATCAGTCTCGGAATTTCGCACAACCATGGCGGCGTTATTCGTCGCGGAATTCGTAGCGGATTTAGCGGCGTTATTTGTTTTAAAATTTCCGACGGGCGCGGAAGCGTCGTTTGTCGCGAAATTTCCCATGGATGCGGCGGTGCGGACGGGCGGAGTAAAATTTATCGCGGAATTTTGAGAGTGCGCGATAGTATCTGCGCCGTCTGCGAGCCGCAAATAGGCTAAATTTATAGTGAAATTTACCGCTACGGCAAGCGCGGCGAGCAGCAAAATGCTAAGTTTGAGCGATAAAATTCTAGGATTTTTAATCTCTTTTAGGCTGAGCTTCAGCACCGCTAGGCGCATCAGAGCAAGAGCTGCAGGCAATGCCGCGAGCGTCACGAATAGCTCCGCGCCGCGCAGATCCGCTAGGCCTAGCGCCAAAGTGACGCTCAAGAGGATCGCGCCCGCGCAGGCTAAAACCCCGCTTATCAGCCTGCCTCTAAAAATTTTAATCAAAGTCCCGCTGCTGCGAAATAGTGCCGCATTGGCGCGCTGCTTCGCCTCGTAAAAAAAGCTAAATAGCACCTGAAATAACGCATAAGCCCAAAACGCCGCCAGCGCGCAAAAGCCTGCGTCACTGAAATCCTGCGCGTAAAGCGCGAAACAAAAAACGCTAACGATCAGCGCGAGCCTAAGCGCTATTTCACAGATCCAGCGGCGCGTCATCGTCATCGAGCCTGTTTGCCTCATTGATCTTTGGAATGCCCATCTCTTCGATATTTAAAGGCGGCGCGGGTTTAAATTTCGCCTCGTCCTCTTGCGCTTCAAAAGGCGGCTTATCGCCATCGCCTCTTTCAAAATTTGGAACATCGATTCGCTGCGCACTCCCCGCGCTTTGCGATACACCCTCTGCGCCTTGCTGCGCGCCTTTCGTGCCCCGCGATGTGTCTTTTACGCCCTGCGGAGTGCCCGATAAATTTTTATGCACGTCTGTTTCGGGCGCGACACTGCCCGCTCTTGCATCATCTAAATTTTGCTCCTCAAATTCTTGCTTTCGCGGTGCGTCCTGTGCCGCGCGACGCACCTCTGCTAAGCCCTGCTCTGCGCTAAGCTTAGACTCGCCGTCTATCTCCTCGTCGTCCTGCTCACTGCTTTCGCCAAAGCTAGGCATCTCATCAAAATCGATATTTACCCCGGAATTTCGGGCGCTAGCGGAGCTTTCGTTTAAGCTTACGCCGCTATTTTGCGCTTCGTTAAAATTTTGAGCTTCATTAAAATTCTGCTGCAAATTCTGCGCCGTATCGAGGCGCGGCGCAGTAGGCTCCTCAAAGCCTTGATCTTGCAGCTGCGAGACGTAGTCGAGATTGTCATTTTCGTTAAAGATCGCGCTCTCGCTGGGCTCGCCGCCGAAGCTCGTATCGACAAAGCGGGTAAATCTGCCCTGAAAGCCCACCTCGATCGTCCTGCCCGCCTCGCCTGAGCGGTTTTTACCGACGATGATTTCGGCTTTTTCCTGATAGTCGTTGCGCCTAAACACGGGCTCGCCCGCGTCCTTGCCCTCGGCCTCCAGCCGCGAAATGCGCTCGCGCTCCATCTGCTCTTTATAAACCTCGTCGCGATAGACGAAAAGTATGATGTCTGCGTCCTGCTCGATCGCGCCGCTTTCGCGCAGATCGCTTAGCATCGGGCGTTTGTTCGAGCGCGCCTCAAGCGAGCGGTTTAGCTGCGACAGCGCGATGATCGGGATGTTTAGCTCGCGTGCTAAGAGCTTGAGTCCGCGTGAAATTTCGGCGATTTGCAGGTGGCGCTCGGAGTAGTTGCTCGTGCTCGTCATAAGTCCGATGTAATCGATCACACAAAGCTCGATATTGGCGTCTGCGGATTTGAGCTTGCGCAGCTGGGTGCGGACTTGGTGGATGTTCACGTAGCCGCTGTCATAGACGAAAAGCGGCATATTTAGCACCGCGTCGCAAGCGTCGTTGAAGCGCGTCCAGTCGTCGTCGCTGAGCTTGGCGCTCATTATGTCGCTTAGCGGGATCGAGCTAAGCGCGCTTAGTATGCGGTACATCAGCTGCACGGAGGGCATCTCTAGCGAGAAAAATACGACGCCTTTGCCGCTTTGCAGCGTTTTCATCATCAAATTTAGCGCAAAGGCGGTCTTTCCCATGCCTGGGCGGGCAGCGATGATGATGAGCTCGCCAGGTTTCAGCCCCTTCGTGCAGTCGTTTAGGAAGCGAAAGCCGGTATCCAGCCCCACGAGCTCCGAGCCTGCGAGCGCCTTTTGGCGCTTCAGCTCCTCTACCACGTCGGCGATGATCTCGTGCGATTTTTTGATGCCGCCGTGGCGTTCCTCGTCGATGAGCTCGTAAATTTTGGAGCTGATTTTATCGGCGGTGTCTTTGCTACGCACGGCTTCGTTTACCATCGAAGGGATCTCGTGCGCGACCTTGATTAGTGAGCGCTTGATCGATTTTTCGCGCAGCTCGAGCGCGTATTTTGGGGCATCGACCACGCCGCTGGTGGCTACGACCTCGGTAAATGCGCCATCGTCGTAGCGCTCAGCTAGCCATTTTTTAACGAAGCTCGGCGCGATCGGCTCGTTGTGCGAGGAGCACTTGACGATCGCCTCGTAGATGTCGGCGTGCGGCTTGTAGAAAAAATCGCCGACCGAGATTATCTCGCTAAGCTCGCCGTATGCGTCCTCGTTTTGCAAAAGCGAGCTTAAAATCGCGCGCTCCATATCCAGATCGTATAAATTTGCAGGCACATTCTGCTTCGTTGCCATCGCTTCCCCTCGTTTCGCGCGCTTTTGCGCGTCTAAATTTTAAGCTCTATAAAATCGTAAATTTTAATCCACAGCCCCGGTACGCGCTTTTGAAAAGCGATGCGGCTTTGAACGCTCGTCGCGAGACCTTAGAACTATCGCAGCTTTGAAAATTTCGCGCTTCCGAAAGCCTGCGAAGCTCGGAGCCTTGCAACCCAAAACCTCGCTAGATCAAACAGCTTGCGATCTTAAAAGCTCGCGCGATTTTAAAACCGCTGCACTCTTATGCCGCACACACACACCGCGGCTATTTAAAGCTGCGCCTAAAGGCAGCCGCGGCGGATTTAAAATTTTGAAATTTCATAGAGCTTGAAATTTCGCTAAGGCTTAGAATTCTTTAAAATTTTAAGCCCGCCCATTAAAATTTAGCGCTACAAGCTCGGGCAGTAAATTTTGCACCCGAGCTGCGGCGAGCGAACCTTTCTAAACTTAAACCGAAGCGTCACGATTTGAAATTTTTCAAACGCCTTAAACAATGAGCCGAATGCCGTGGCATTTAAATTTAACGCTCGCTCGCTGTTTCGCAAACGGTGCGTCCGTCACGCTAAATTTAATGCGGCTCGACTTCCGCGCCGTGCCTTGAAATTTTACGCCGCTGAGCTCTATGGTTTAAAATTTTACGTATCGAAATTTCACGCCGCAAATTTAGCGCCCAATCGCAAGGCTCAAATTTTAAAATAAAATTTCACGGCGAATTGCAAAGTTAAAAATTTCAAAATGAAATTCCAGAGCTAAAATTTAAATCCAAAATTCCAAGCCGCATTCTCAAAAGCTCAAATTTAAAAACGTTGCCCTAAGGATGAAATTTTAAAATTTCACGCCTCAGACGCGCTGTACCGATAAACCTAGACGAACCGCAGTGAGCCCAGCGCGACGAAACACGAAACCGCAGAACTAAGCCACGCGCCGTAGCGGCTTTTAACCACTTTAACCGGCTAGGCGCCCCGCAGCTCTCACGCTTCTTCGCGAGCCCGCACCTCGTCCTCGACCTCTTGCAAAAACCGCTCCACGAGCTTGCTCTCCTCTAGTTTGGCGACCACTTCGCCGTGGCGCATCACGATGCCGCGCCCGTTGCCGAACGCGATCGCTACGTCCGCGCCCTTCGCCTCGCCGATCGCATTTACGACGCAGCCCATGACGCTGATATTTAGCGGCGTTTTGATGTGCGCGGTTTTTTCTTCGACGATTTTGATCGCGCTTAGCAGATCGCTTTGCAAACGCCCGCAGGTAGGGCACGAGATGATATTGACGCCGCTTTTTTGCACGCCCGCGTCCTGCAGGATCGCGCGCGCGACGCGGATCTCCTCCTCAAGCTCGCCCGTGATGCTCACGCGCATCGTATCGCCGATCCCCTCCATTAGAAGCGTGCCCAGCGCGATCGCGCTTTTGATGCTTGCGTGAAATTTAGTCCCCGCCTCAGTCACGCCCAGATGAAAAGGATACTCGCATAGCGGGCGCAGCGCACGATACGCAGCCACCGTGCTCGGCGCGTCCGAAGTCTTAAGCGAGATCGCAATATCGCTAAAGTCCTCATCCTGCAGCAGCGCGGCGTTATACAGCGCGCTTTGCACCATCGCCTCCACGCTGCGGCCGTACTTTTGCTCGAACTGCTCCTCGAGTGAGCCCAAATTTACGCCGATGCGGATAGGTAGGCTGCGAGCTTTGCATGCGCGCACGACCTCTTTAATACGCTCCTTGCCGCCGATATTGCCGGGATTGATGCGGATGGCATCGACAAACTCCGCGACCTGCAACGCCAAGCGAAAATTAAAATGGATGTCCGCTACGATGGGAAGCGGCGAGCTTCTTTTGATACGTGCGAGCGCATCCGCGTCCGCCTTATCGAGCACGGCGCAGCGCACGATGTCGCAGCCGGCGAAATACAGGCGGTTTATCTGCTCTAGCGTGCCCTCCACGTCTTTAGTCTTAGAAAAGCTCATCGACTGCACGGAGATGGGCGCGCCGCCGCCGATTTTGACGGAGCCGACGGAGATTTGGCGGGTCGGATAGCGATTTTTCAAATTTAAGCCTTTAGAATTTTTTGCGCTATTTTATTCAAAACGGGGTTAAAATTTAATAATTCGCACTCGCTAGCCGCCGTAGAATTTTGCCTGCAGGATTTTACCCACTAAATTTTGCTTTCGCACTTACGAAAAATTTCATTTCGCTGCGAAATTTGAGCAAATAGAGTTCTATAAAATTTCGCCATCTAATAAAATTCTAAAAATTCCAGCAGCAAGCGAAACTTTACAAAATTTGATGGCAAGCGAAATTTAATAAACCACGCAGCTAAGCAAAATTTCGCGAACTTGGCAAGCAAGCGAAGTCCTGCGACGTAAAATTACAAAATTAAGCTTTTGAAATTTCCGCGAAATTTTACCCACAGTATCGTCGTAGCGCTCGCTCGCGCAAAAAGAGTGCAGCATGGTTTATCCTAGCAGCGCGGCATGCAGCCGTGAAATTCAAAGCAAGTAGATGAAATATGAACATTCTATCTTTAATTGCAGCATTAGGGCATTGTTTCGCACGGCGGCAAAGCCGAAAAAACATCAGCGTTCGTGTTTACACACCGCGCCAGTATCGCGATCTTATAGAGGCAACAAAATTTAAACCGCCTACGCATATAAATTGCGCCGGCGTGCCGCCTAGGCTAGCGCACTAGCTCCATATTCACCTTGACCCTGCTCATCTTGTCCTGCAGCATATCCATCACCGACTCATTGCGCGACGAAGCGTCATCCGTCGGGGCTTCGTGCTGCTGCCACTTGCTTTTCGGCGCGGCGGGGCCCCACTGCGACGAAAATATCAGCCCGCGCTTTTTCTCGGTCTCAGGCGCAGGCTCGTAAGGCTGTGGAGCGGGCTTCGCCCAACGCTCATCATAACGCATCGCAGCACCTTGCCCTAGCGCATTACCCCGCTTTGGCGACGACATCTTACTAAGCGCGCTACCGCCAGAGCGCCCTATCGCACGGCTAGAGCGAGCAGATGTGGGAAGATAGGGCGCGCGAGCATTTTGACGAGCCGTATACTTCGTGGCGCTCGAATGAGATGCAGCTGTATGCCCCATAGCGCCAGAACGAGTTGCACTATAGCCGTAGCGAGCTTGCGGCTGTGCAATTCGAGTCGTCGTTAATTTTCGAGCTTGTGCGTCTACGGTTTTGCCGGTCTGCTCATCCGCGCCTCCGTGAGTTTGCGCGCTTACGCTTCTCCGCATATCTGCGCCTCTGTAAGTTTGCTCCGTATCGCGGGCGTTTGGCACCTCATCCTCATAAATACGGGTCTTTGGCAAACGCATCAGCGTCGCGACTAGGCTCTTGCTAGCTCCATTCTGACTGCCTGATTGACTAGCCGGGCGCCTAGGTGCTTTATTTCTCGCAGAATGCGATGCGAAATTTTGCCCGGGATTTTTAGTAAAATTTTTCGTACTTTTTCGCGTGGAATTTTTAGTAGAATTTCCAGATGCGCGCGTATTTTTTGTGAGCTTGGAATTTGAAAGACTTTTAGCATTTGTAGGTTTTTTAGCATGTGGCTCGGCAGAGGATCTTGCCGCTATATTTTTACTCGAATGATCTTTGGCTCGCAGATTTTGAGATGAAATTTTATATTTATGGTTCTGCTGCGCGGCGGTAGATTTGTGGCTTTGCTGCGCGGCAAAAGCGCCAGAAAAGCTCGTCAAAATGAACACAATTAAAAAGATACGAGCTAAATTTTTCATCGTTTTCCTTTCCATGGATTTTAGGCGAAATTTAGCAAAGCTTAGATTAAGCCGCGTTAAATTTAATGAGTGAGGCTATGAAATCTCAGCTCTAATTCAAAGCCGTATCGCCAAACAAAAGGCTAAGCTTTAAAAATTCCGCAGCTAGGATTCTGTTTGGCAATAGAATTTTATCACACTAAAAATATGACGCCACGAAAAAATTTTATCTTGTAAGTGTTTAAGAAGGAGAGCTAAAAAATTTTAAAGTTTTAGAATTCTGCGCTTAGATTTTGAGTGGCAAGTCAGAATTTAAGGTAAAAAGCAATCTCAGATAAAGCTTTTAAATTAAGGGGTAAAGCGGCAAAACCGTAAATTTGCGGTGAGATACGAAATTTATAAGATCATGCAGTGACTAAAAATCACACCGCTTAATCGCTAATTCATAATAAATCGCCGCGCTTCAGACGTATCTAAAAACGCGGCGCATATCATTTTAGCGGCGTGTAGCTACAATATCGCCGCACAAAGGCATTGCGGGGGCACCGTAAAATCTCACCACGCCGTTGCAATGGCATAGGAGCGCCGAATGACGCTCCTATGAGGGCTACATCATTCCGCCCATGCCACCCATTCCGCCCATATCAGGCATTGGAGGCATTGCAGGTTTCTCCTCTTTAATCTCGCTGACGGTCGCTTCGGTCGTTAGAAGCAGGCTTGCGACGGAGACCGCGTTTTGAAGCGCGATACGCTCAACCTTGACTGGATCGATGATACCTGCCTCAAACATATTGACGTACTCGCCGTTTGCGGCGTTGAAGCCAAATTTTTTGTCTGAGCCCTGCTCGACCTTATTTGCTACGACACCCGCGTCAAATCCCGCATTCTCTGCGATCTGGCGAAGTGGAGCGAAAAGCGCGCGCTTAACGATGTCCGCACCGATAAGCTCGTCGCCGCTTAGAGCTAGCTTTACGCTAAGTCCAGCTCTGATTAGCGCAGCGCCGCCGCCGATTACGATACCCTCGTCTACGGCTGCTTTGGTTGCGTTTAGAGCATCGTCCACGCGGTCTTTTTTCTCTTTCATCTCGGTTTCGGTCGCAGCGCCCACCTTGATAACCGCAACGCCACCGCTAAGCTTAGCCATGCGCTCTTGAAGCTTCTCTTTGTCGTAATCGCTCGTAGTCTCTGCGATCTGAGCTTTGATCTGCGAAACGCGCGCATCGATATCTTTTTTCTTGCCCGCGCCGCCCACGATAGTTGTGTTATCTTTGTCGATCACGATGCGCTCGGCTTGTCCAAGATCAGCCATGGAGGCGCTTTCTAGCGTTCTGCCAAGCTCTTCACTGATGACGGTGCCACCCGTTAAAATCGCGATATCTTCAAGCATCGCCTTTCTGCGATCGCCAAATCCTGGGGCCTTAACCGCGGAGATGTTTAGCACGCCGCGAAGTTTATTTACGACCAAGGTCGCAAGCGCCTCGCCCTCGATATCCTCGGCGATGATTAGAAGCGGTTTGCCGCTTTTTTGAACCTGCTCCAAAACCGGAAG
Organism: uncultured Campylobacter sp.; assembly: GCF_937996225.1. Taxonomy (GTDB): domain Bacteria; phylum Campylobacterota; class Campylobacteria; order Campylobacterales; family Campylobacteraceae; genus Campylobacter_B. The sequence goes on from NZ_CALKTC010000010.1 coordinate 14,337, forward strand.
TAGATCTTTTAAATTTGTAATTTTTTTGTCAAATAGAAGCACTAGTGGAGAAGCTAGCTCGACTAGCATTTTCTCGGCATTTGTAATGAAATATGGGCTTAGATAGCCGCGGTCAAACTGCATTCCCTCGACTACGTTTAACTCATCGTTAATAGATTTTGCCTCTTCTACCGTGATAACGCCATCCTTGCCGACTCTTTCCATAGCGTCTGCGATCAGATCGCCCACCGCGCTGTCGTTATTAGCAGAGATCGTAGCGACCTGAGCGATCTCTTTTTTGCCACTTACTTTTTTAGAGGATTTTTTTAGCTCCTCGATAACCGCAGCGCTAAATTTATCCATACCGCGCTTAACTTCGATCGGATTTGCGCCCGCAGTTACGTTGCGTAGGCCCTCTTTAAAGATCGCGTGAGCTAGCACGGTTGCTGTAGTAGTACCATCTCCTGCTTGATCGTTGGTTTTACTCGCTACTTCGCGCACCAAAGAAGCGCCCATATTCTCGAGCGTATCTTTTAGCTCGATCTCTTTAGCCACGCTCACGCCGTCTTTTGTGATCGCAGGAGCGCCGAAGCTCTTTTGGATTAAGACATTGCGACCGCGAGGTCCCATCGTAACTTTTACAGCGTCGTTTAGCTTCCTAACGCCCGCGTAAAGCTTGTTTCTTGCGTCGTCTGAAAAAATAATCTCTTTTGCCATTTTCAATCCTTTTTATTTAATTATGCCTAAAATATCTTCTAAATTTAAGATAAGGTATTTCTTATCGTCTAAGCTAATCTCGCTGCCTGCGTATTTTGCAAACGCTACGGTATCGCCATTTTTGACACCTTCACATTCGCTGCCGACGGCTACGATTTTACCGGTCGAAGGCTTCTCTTTTGAAGCATTGTCGGGGATGATGATGCCCGAAGCGGTCTTTTTAGTTTCCTCCTCGCGCTCGATTAGAACGCGCTTGCCAAGTGGTTGAAATTTCATTTCAGTCCTTTCTTTGATTTGTGATTTTCTAAAATTGGCACTCAATGTGTTTGAGTGCCAAGATTATATGCAAAATTTATATTCTTGTCAATAGTTTATGAAAAATTTTTATAAAACTTTAGTGATTTAAACTCAAGTATTGAGATTTCAAACGTTAAATTTTAAGGGCTATAATACCCTCAAATTTTAAATTTTTAAGGGGACGAAATGAAAATTTTCGGCATAATCGCAGGAATTTTAATCCTGCTTATCGTAGGCGCCGGCTGCCTATTTTTCAGCGATTTTGGCAACAATCTTACCAAGCCTTACATAGAAAATTTGATCAAAGAAAAAAGCGGCCTTGACGTGAAGCTCGATAAATTCGATCTAAATTTCGGCGATTTGGACATCAGCGCCAACGTAAATGATGCTGTGAGCGTAAACGTAAAGGGCAAATACTCGCTTTTTGCGCGCTCCTTCGATCTTAGCTACGACGCAAACGCGCACGATCTAGCCAAACTCGGCATAAAAACGAGCGAAGGGCTAAGCCTCAAGGGGCAAATTTTAGGCGATCTTGGCAAATTCGGCATCAACGGCAGCGGACGGATTTTTGATAGCAACGTAAAATTTTTAGCAAATTTAAAAGACCTCAAGCCGCTTGATCTGCAAATCGACGCTAAAGCTCTAAACATCGAAAAAGCTCTTGCCGTGGCTTCGCTACCGATCTACGCCAAAGGAAATATCGATGTGCTCTCGGACATCAAGGCTGGAGGCAGCGGCGCAGAGGGCAACGCGAGCATCAAAAGCTCAAATTTGATCCTAAACGAATCTGCGTTTAAAGATATGAATATCTCCATCCCAAAGGGCGTGCAGATCACGCTAAACTCGGACATCACGGCGCAAAATGACGTCCTGCGAGCAGCAAGCAAAATTGATTCGACGCTGGGCAAGATCAGCGCCGAAAAATCGGAATTTAATCTGAAAAGCAAAATTTTAAACTCTGATTTTAATCTGAATTTGCCCGATTTAGCGAAGCTCGAAAGCCTTATCGGGCGCAAAATTTCTGGCGACGTTAAAGCAAACGGAAATTTAAAGACCGATTTTTCTACGCTTGAACTTTCAAACTCGCAAATTTCAGCGTTTAAAGACGCACTTAAAGCGGATGCGGAGGCTAAATACGATCTGAAAAACAAAAACGGCGAGCTGTCCGCGAAGCTAAATGCAAACGATCTAGCCGCGCTGCAAAACGTCCTGGGAGTGAAGCTGCAAGGCAAAGCAAACGGCGAGCTTAGCGCAGCTCTAGCGCAAAATGAGCTTAAAAATCTAAGCTTAAATCTAAACGCGATGGGCGGCAACCTGAATGCGAGCGGAAATTTAAGCGATCTAAAGCTTAAAGCGAGCAATCTAAATCTGGCTGTGCTTTCGGCTCTGTTTTATGGCAATGCGATCGGAAACGGCGCGATAAACGGCGATGCGAAGTTAAGCTTAAAGGACGGTATCAACGGCACGGCGCAAATTTCGCTCGCTAACGGCGTGATTTTTAAGAAATTTTTAGACGGCGCGACGGACAAGAACTTCCCGAGCGATCTAAAAGCGGACGCGCAGGCGCAGACAAATATCAAAAATTCCATCGCGACCTTTAGCGCAAGTGCAAACTCCGATCTGGCGCAGCTTCAGAGCTTAAACGGCACCTACGAGCTCAAAAACAAAGCGCTTAAGGCAAACTACGCGCTGCTGATCCCAAGCCTGCAGCGTTTGGAATTCTTACTCGGTCGCAGGTTAAACGGCAAGCTCGCCGCTACCGGCGAGCTTTCGCACGATGGCAAGAGCCTGTTTGCGACCATAAATTCCAAGATCGCGGGCGGCGAGCTGAACGGACAGATCGCGGGCGATGAGGCAAATTTTAAAATCCAAAATTTCATCGTAAAAGAGCTTACGACGCTTCTAAATATCGATCACGTCTACGACGGCACGGGCAATGCGAATCTTACGTATAATACCAGCTCGCACAGCGGAAAATTTGACACGATCATCAACAACGGCCGCCTTCCTAGCGGCGGATTGATCGATAAAATCGGTAAAATTTTAGGCCGCGATCTAGGCGGCGAGGTCTATAACGACGCCAAAGTAAACGGCACGATCAAGCAAAATTTAATCAATTTCAACGCCGATATGAGCGCGCAAAAAAGCAAGCTAAACGTAACGGACGGCACGCTGGATAGTAAAACGGGCGCGATTTCGGTGCCGGTTAAGGCAAACATCGAAAAAGCCGATCTTGAAATAAACATCACCGGCACGATTAAAGAGCCGAAATACAATATCCAATCGGACTATCTAAAGGGCAAACTCGACAAGCAGATCGGCAAGGGCATCGACAAGCTTTTCGGCGTGAAAAAGGACGATAATAGCAGCAAAAATGACGCGAAAAAGGAGCAATCAGACGCGATTAAAGGGCTGATAAATGGGCTATTTTAGCCCATTCGCTCCCATTTGGCGTTTGAAATTTATGGATACTGCTAAACGAGCGCGAGATTTGAAATTTTGAAATCTCGCGCAGTTTAAATTTTGAAATTTTATGCAGTTTAAAATTTAGAATTTTGCACTTGCCGGCATAGCCGAAGCCTAAAAATTTTAAAGCAGGACGCGCACTACTTATCAAAATTTTAAATCTCGTTTCGGTCTGTATTTTAATGACGCTCTGAATTTATCGCCGTAAGCTTATCCTGCTTGCGCCGCCGCTATCCGCAATGAAATGCACGCCGCAAGCCTAGCCCCTTTTAAAATACTTCGTATCAATACTGCGTGCCGTGTTTTCAGGTTATCCAATGCTAATTAAAATTTCGCGGCGCAATGTTTATTGCAGTTGGCGCCATGCTTGATAAAATTTGCCCGCCATTATCGCAAGAAAAATGAGCGTCAAAGCTCCAAATATCGTAGCTGTAAATTTATCATCCGTCGTAGCGTATTTGTCATATCTGAATTTCATCAGATACTCGCGCTGCGGCGGATCGACGCTCGCATTATAATCCAAAAATAAAACTTGATATGCCGTGCCGCGACCCCGAAACGGAAACGGACGGCTTTGATACCAAGCTTTAACTCGCTTGCCTTCCAGCCATTTGTATGCGATTAGCGAGATAGAAGGCTTGATATTTACGCCTTGCCACTCGTCCGCTCCTGAGCGCTTAAAATTAGCTTCAGCAATTGCTGCATTGAGCAAAATTTTATTTTTATAAAAAGAGGTTAAGTTATCCGTATCGCCATTTAAAAAGACTTTGATAAATTTGCGCTCATCCGTAAAAATCTGCATATATTCGCGCCCATCATCGCTTCTGACATCCATGATTATTCCATTTGCGATTTTCAGATCGTCTAAGCTTTTCGGATTCAAGCTAAAAAGAAATCCGTACCACATCGCCGCCAAATAAAATGCGATCATAAATAGATCGAACTTGCGATCTAAGTTATACCAAATTTCGCCGAGCTTCATCGATCATTACATTGTAAGTTTCGCTGCAAGATACGGAATTTCACGGCTTTTATTATCGAGGGCTATATTCCTGCATCATCACCACGGGCAGAAACAGTACCGCTCCCACGATTACCACCGGTATAGCTACGATGCCTCTTATCACATCCGATAGAGCGCTACTTTCGCAGCGCTCCGGCAAAACCTCGATGTGAGCGGGTATCGGAGAGCGCAGCCTATCGCTTGGCTTCATTATTTCGCTAAGATTTTTGATCTGCACTACTCGCGCATCAAAGTTAAAAATAACCTCGATCTCGCCTTTTTTCTCATCGATTTCGATGCGATTTGCTAGAGCTTTGATTTTGGCGACATCTGCACCGGCTGCGGAATTTAAAAACGCACTGAAACTGCCGCGCGCCTCGCCATTTTTCGCATCCGTCACTTCGATCTGCACAAACTCGCGCTTAAGCCCCTTGGCGTATCCGCCGTCGTAAAATTCCGAAATTTTCTTAAGCGACGAGCCATCCGTCAGCACATAGCTGAGCTTCTCGCCTACGATGTATTCCTTGCCGTCGTTTACGAAAAATGCCGTGATCTTTTCTGGCGTTTCATTCGCCCCGGGCGCTACGTTTTGTTTGCACTGGCACCCCACAAGCAGGACGGCTAGTAAAACCGCGATAAATTTTTTCATGATAATCCTTTAAAATTTTAAATTAGCGTATAAACTCCGTAACCAAAATTCTATCCCGAAAGAATTTCGGCCGCAAAATTTTGCGCCGATACAATTTAGCCGCAACCGAACTTAAATTTAGCCCCAAACGCAGGCTACTTCAGTGCCGCTTTGACCGCCTCGCTTAGGCGCTTGCCGTCCACGCTTGAGCCGAGCGCTTCCTTGGCGGCTTTCATCACGCGCCCCATATCCTTTGCGCCGCTCGCACCGAGCTTGGCGATTAGCGAGCTAACCGTAGCGGCAAGCTCGGCATCGCTTAGCTGCGCGGGCAGATAGGACGCGATGATCTCGATCTCGCCCTGCTCTTTTTGCACCAGATCGTCGCGACCGCCCGCGCGATACTGCTCCACAGAGTCGTTTCGGCGCTTGATCTCGCTTTGAAGTATGCTAAAGACGCGCTCGTCGCTAAGGCTGATGCGCTCGTCCACCTCGACCTGCTTAAGCGCGGCGTTAAGCATCCGCAGGCTGTCTCTGCGGAAGTGATCGCCGCTCTTCATCGCCGTTTTAATGTCTTCTAAAATTTGCTCTCGCACACCCATTTTCTACTCCTTGAGATTGAAATTTCGGCGGTAATTGTAGCAAATTTAAAATTTGGCTCGGGTAAATTTAAGAGGATGAAATTTTAAAATTTTAAAGATTTAGCGCGATTTGCGGCTAAGCTTAAAGCTCGCGCGGATATCGTCCGCGGCAAAAGGCTCGCACGGTTCCCCTTTGCAGCAAAAAGCTCACGTACAAAAAGCTCGCGCGAAGTGCGCTAAATTTAAAAAGCCTCGCAAGAATATAAAATTCCTGCGAGGCAAGCGAACGATAAAGGCTCGCGAAGGCTCTATTTAGCGCGTGAGAATATCATTCGCACGATTTGAAGCAAGAAGCACACGCTTCCTACCAAAAAGATCGTATCGCCGATGATGCGCGCCCAGCGGAGCCCGTAGAGGCTGTCTTTTTGCAAAAATTCCGCGCTTCTTGCGTACCACATACCAACGTCGATCGCCGCGAATGCCTGCAAAATTCCGACAGGCAATAGCGAAATCAGCACCATTAGAAGCAAACCTGCGTTAAGCGCCCAAAAGCCGATCTTCATAAGCGTATCGTCGAAGCTTTTTTGCCTGTAGATATACAGCGCCACGAGCCACACGAAGCCGAGCGCCAAAAAGCCGTATACGCCAAATAGCGCCGTATGAGCGTGCACTGCAGTGGTGTTTAAGCCCTGGATGTAAAATAGCGCAAGCGGCGGATTAATTAAAAAGCCGAAAACGCCCGCGCCTAGCATATTCCAAAACGCCACGGCGATAAAGCAGTAAAGCGGCCATTTTAGGCGCTTAGCCCAATCCTGCGCGAATTGAAGCTTGTAATAGTGAAACGCCTCTGAGCCCAAAAGCACCAAAGGCACGACCTCAAGCGCCGAGAAGCTCGCGCCCACAGCCATTATCGGCGTAGTAGTGCCCGCAAAATAGAGGTGGTGGAAGGTGCCCGGAATTCCGCCGATTAGGAAAATCGACGCGCTAGCAATCGAGGTGTAGGTGGCAAATTTCTTGCTTACTAAGCCCAAGGACGCAAACACGAACGCCAAAGACGCCGTTGCGAAAACCTCGAAAAATCCCTCGACCCAAAGGTGCACGACCCACCAGCGCCAGTACTCCATCACAGGGATCGGCGAGCGCTGTCCGTAGAATAGACCCGCGCCGTAAAAAAGCCCCACGGCGATGACCGAAGCGGTAAAAATCGCTAATAAATTCTTATCGCCCTCGGCTCTAAAGCCCGCGATAAAGCCGCGCAGCACGAGCACCATCCAGATCACAAGACCCACGAACAGTATCAGCTGCCAAATTCTACCGAGATCTAAATACTCGTATCCTTGATGCCCGATCCAGAAGCTGCTGCTTGGATCCATCTTGCCCGCAATCGCCATGTATTCGCCCGCGAAGCTGCCGACGACCAAGAAAAGAAGCGCGTAAAAAAGCACGTCCACGCCGAGCTTTTGAAATTTAGGATCCTTGCCGCCGTTGATGATCGGAGCTAGAAACAATCCCGCCGCCAAAAAGCCGGTAGCGATCCAGAAAATGGACGCCTGCACGTGCCAGGTGCGAGCTAGCGAGTAAGGGATATATTGCGAAATATCAAGCCCGAAAAAGGACTGACCCTCGATCGTATAGTGCGCAACAAAGCCGCCGATGAAGGCCTGAAATGCAAACAACGCAATCGCTACGAAAAGGTACTTGCCGAGCGCCTTTTGCGACGGCGTAAGCGCTAAAGCGGCGATCGGATCTGCATTTAGCTTCGCAGGAGCCTCGAAATCCTCGTCCTTTTTGCCGTAGAAATTTCCAAACCAAACCAACAAGCCGATGCCGGTAAGCAAAACAACGAGGCTTACGATAGTCCAAATGACGTTTTCCGTGGTAGGGACATTGTCTATCAGCGGCTCGTGCGGCCAGTTATTGGTATAGGTCGCCTCTCCGCTCGGACGATCCGTAGAAACAGCCCAAGCGGTCCAAAAGATGAAATCCATAAGCTCGGCGCGATGTTGCTCGTTTGCGAGCGTGTTTTCCTTCATCGCGTAATCCTCGCGAAGCTTTTTAAAGCGCGGATCGTTTCCGAAAACGCCCATGTACTCGTCTTTTACTACCGCCATAGCCTTTAAGCGATCATCGCTTAGCTTAACGGTGCCGTCTTTTACGGTGTTGGTGCGGTACTCGGCCTTTGTAAGCGCTTTGATCTGCGCCTTTTGCTCGTCATTTAAGGCGTCAAATTTCACGCCGAAACGCTCCTGCGCCTTGATATCCATAAACGCAACCAGCTCCTTATGTAGCCAATCCGCGCTCCAATCGGGCGCCTGATACGCTCCATGACCCCAGATCGAGCCCACCTGCATACCGCCGATGCTCTGCCAGGCCTCCTGTCCGCGGTAAATGCGCTCGGTGCTGATTAGCTCAGCTCCGCTAGCATCGGTAAATTTTACCACCGGCGGAGACTGCCTATACACCTCGCCGCCGTAAAAACCCAAGAAACTAAAGCCCACGATGAGTACCGCTACAAGCGTCATCCAGAGCTTTTTAAATTCTCCCATTTTCACTCCTTTAACTGAAATTAGGAGAGAATTTTACCTATTTAAATTTCGATAAGCATTGAGGTTCGTCAATAAAAAGATGAAATTTATCTGCTTAAGCTGGAATTTATTAAAATATACTTGGAAGGAGTACGAAACGATTGAGAAAATATACGCATAAATGGCGTAAAGATACGGTAATTAAATAGCGCCGAATTAGTTGGTTTTAAATTTAAATAATCAAGCAGCATGGCAGCACGATGTGCGTGCAACTTAGAGGCAGAAAAAGATATGTAGCAGATAAATGGAGGGCGAGGAATTTTCCTCGCCTAATTTACTTAATTACTCCAGCCGCTTGCGTAAATCTGTGCGATCTGCTCATTAGAGCGAAATTTATCCTCACCGAAATTTACAAATCCTTTATCGCTCGCATAAGAATTTAGATCCTCGATGATCTTTGAAATTTTATCGCTAGTGATGTAATCTCCATCGCCAAGCTCTATTCTCTCTACCGCAGATTTAGAGCTGAACTGGTTTTCTATGGTTAGGCTTTTGCCTGCGTAACGCAATACTAAATCCTTGCCGAAAACCCCGCTTCTGCTAAATGAAATTTCATCCTTGCGAGCACCTTGTAGTTTTAGTACATCTCTGCCGCCGTCTTTTAAGCTTAAATACTCTTTATCTCTAATCACGACGCCGTCTAAACTCGCAGATACGATGTATGTATCATCGCCGTCCGAACCGATAAGCGTAGCGCGATTTGCAGTGGCTATCAGCGTATCGTTCCCCCTCTCACCGTTTGCGATATCGCCCTCCGCCGCAAAGATTACATCGTCACCCTTACCTGCATTGATATGGTTAAATTTACCAAGGCTAATGATGGTATCGTTTTGCTTCGAGCCGTTTAGGATGTTTTTATCACCGGATGAGACGATGGTGCCTGCCGTTTTCAAAGTAGCCGTCTTTTTGAACTGATACCATTTCTTGCTTGGAAGCGTCAGGTTAGAATTTGAGATATTTATCTCAGTGCCGCCGTCAAGAAGAATTTTGCTAAGTTTCATATCTTTTGAGACGAAATAATCCTTAAGCGTCGTATTTGATCTATCGCCATTAATGATCAGATCATTACCCGATCTTGCAAATTTAAGATCCGCCGCCCTGCTTGTAGTCAAATTTAGTGTGTCGCTCGTCTTACCGTCGATTACGATATTTCCACTTCCGTCATTTACGTAGCCAAGGTTTTTAAATTTAAGCGTTTTGGTAACCGAGATACCACCATCGCTAACTTCGATTTTAAATTCCTCTTCGCCAGCGGATTTTGAATTATAAAGATAGCTGCCGTCGGAATTTAGCTTTAAATTTTTACCGCCGCTAATAAGCTTAAAGCGAAGCACATCGCCGTCTACGTCGCTAGCTGCTATCTTACCGGCATAGCTGAAAGTATTTTTAAGAGTGACGGTTTCATTAGGATCTTCTACGATCGGCGCATCATTTACCGGGTTAATTTTTAGAGCGATCTCTTTTTCGCAGCTTAGTCCAAATTCGTTCGTAACTCTGATTTTAAGACTTTGCTCGCCGTTAAAATTTGGTACAGGTTTTACGTGTAGCATTCCATCATCGCCCAGCTCGGTGCTTAAATTCTCGTTCGTAGTTAAAATTTCAAATTTTAATGCGCCGCCTATTTTGTTTTCCACTTCAAGCGCCTCAGCTAGGCTCGTATCCTCATCAAAAATAAATTTTTCGCTTTTTATGTCGGGAGCCGAAACTTTCACGTTAAATTTAATCTCGCTCTCATCGAAGCTGCCTCTGCCGTCGCTCACTTTAATTTTGACACTATCCTCGCCGATAAATTTATCGTTCGGGATGTATTCGTAGCTTCCGTATTCATTTATGCGGAATTTTCCATTTTCTGCGTCTTTTAAAATTTCATAGCTAAGCTTATCGCCGTCAGGATCAATGGCTTCTAAAGCGGATACAAACTGTCTAACGTCGTTTAACTCGGCATTTACGAGCTTATCTTTAAATTTTACAGGATTATTTTGCGGAGGTTCCGCTTCGGATATCTCTTTAATAAACTTATCAAAATCATAAACCTTGCCGTCAAAATAAAATTTTTCTATCTTGCCTTCGGTGTAACCTTTTTTTATAGTTATGCCGCCTATAATTTCGGTTTTATTATATGGATTGTAGACCGAAATTTTCATATCGTCGCCCTCGCGCCTAAACTTTAGATCCTCAGAGCTTAAAAAGGCAAATCTCAATACATCCGCTCCGCCGTCATCGTAGATGATGTCCTCACCATCGCCTAAATAGTATTCGTAGATATTCCTATCCTTCGATCCGATTAGCAGATCGTTACCGGCTCCGCCGTTAAGAATGTCTATACCGCTGCCGCTCATTAAGATGTCATTTCCTGCACCACCGTAAATCTCGTCGTTAAAATCCGAACCCACTACGAGGTCGTTGCCCTCTTTTGACGAGATGATAACGCCCGAACGCTCTTTGCTATAATCAAAGGTCTCGCTAGTTTTATCGCCAAATACATGCTTGCCGATAACGCCCGTGATCTCGTTTCCTGAAAGACTAAATTTTATACCGGTTTTAGCCAGAAGTGACGAAATTTTATCATCGCTTAAATAACTCTTATTGAGCTTAAAAAGCGCGTAATTATAGTCTCTTTTTAACACCGATGCTAGCAGATTGATCGCTAGAGCCGTTTCGCTTGCATTCGCTTCACCGCTAATTATGCGAGCTAACTTTAAATTTAGAGCGTTAAACATAAGTGCGCAGCTTTTCGCATCCTCGCCAAAAAGTTTATTTGCTAAAATTTTACTGATAGAATCAAATTTTATATTCTCGTATTCTTTAAGCACCGCGGTAATTATATACGGATTCGCCCTTTGTTCTGCGCTAAGCCTTGCACCGCGGAAAGCCTCCACAACGGAGATTTTCTTTTCGGTTTCGTCGTCTAGATCGCTAAGGGCGATGCTTTGCTTTTTGCTCGTCTCAAACCACACGTCGCGTACTATGCCGCTACTGCCGTCGGTTCTTCTAAATTCCCCGCTTGCGGTTATTTTATTGCCGTTTTCGGTTTGAGTATCCTCCGTAGATTTTAAAGATATCGATGAAATTCCAAGCTCTTTTAGACCTTTTACTTCATCTTTCTCACATTTGCCGTCTCCGTTGTCCTGCCAAAGAAGCAATTCGCCAAATCTCTCGTCTCTTTCGTCGATCACGCCGTTATTATCGCTATCGAAATCCTTTAGAGCCTGCACGCCGTCCTTTGCGTAAGTGCCGTTTTCAAGCTTGGAATTTGATCCGAAAAGCTCGAAAGAATTATTGATAATCCCGTCTTTATTGATATCTACGGCTAAAATTCCATCGCCTTTTTCTATCCATGCGGTTTTATTTCTCCTGCCGTCATTTATATAGTCAAAATATGCCTGCGAATTATCTAGCGGCGTGGATGTGATACCGTTGCCGTTAAGATCAAGCACAACCGGCGGCAGCGATAAATCCTGCGAGCCGAAATTATCGTTTAAAGCCCATTTGTCTAAAATTTTATCCATATCCGAACTTAGCTCATCAAACGCTTTATCTACCACGCCCGCTCTATACTCTTGCACGCTTTGCTTCAAACCATTATCGCCCGCCATAGCGTCGTTTAGCGATCTGACTTTGCCGCTTCCTGCGAGGCTTGAAAGATCTCCCTCTTGCTCTGCATTTTTTCTTTCGTAGATCGTATCTAGAGTGTCGGATTTAAACCATCTATTTTCAAAGCTAAGCTCCCCGTCGTTAGCACCTATTTTAGCTCCTCCAGAGCCTGTATAGCCGCTACGTATATCGATGCGCTTGATGCCTGCATTAGATAGTGACTTTATGCCGTTTTTAGGGGTTGGGTTAGGAACGACCGGACCCGAATGATCTTTGTTGCCATGATCCGGTAAAATTTCGTCTTCTCCTATTTGCCTAAAGCATAGTCTTTTGAATCCTTTAGTTTCTCCATCTTGAGAAAATGGGATAGCGTTACCAATGATCATATTATCATTTTCATGCCATATATCCCCTTTAGGACCTTCTACAGATATAATAATAATACTGTCTATGCCTAATTCTTTTAATGTTTTTAATTCACTTCTTTGACTTATTCCGTCGCCGTTATCCTGCCAAACTAAAATCTCATTAAATTTATCGTCCTTTTCGTCTAAAATTCCGTTATTATCGCTATCGAATTTCTTTAACGCCGCAAGACCTCTATTTATATAATCATTATTTTCCCATCCTTCAAATTTTTCGCCTATTAGTTCAGTGGCAGGATCGATATATCCATCTCTATTTATATCCATAGCAAGTAGCCCGTCACCTTGCTCTATCCAACCGCTTCTTTTAATCTTGCCGTTTATATTAAATTTAGGTGAGGAATCGTCGCTTGGCGAAATAGAAGTGATACCGTTATTATTTAGATCAAGCACAAAGGCGTTTAAGGAATTATCAATTATCTTATTTTCTTGGGCGCGATTATATATTTCTTCGTCATCCCAACGGGCACCATCTTGGAATATAAGTGATTGTAAGCTTGAATCCCCCTTGATATATATCTTATCGCTTAGCTCATCGAAACTCTTGCCTTCTTCCTTTAACGCCACCTCATATGATATACCGTCGAACAAATCATGATTCTTTCTGATAATAATGTCATCAGCAGTAATGCCTTCTTTAAATTCTATATACGCATAGGGAGGATCGTAATAACGCGAATAATTCCCCTCCGAACCGTCTATGGTGTCTTTCCCGTCTCCTCTTCCAAATTTGAAGGTATTCCAACTCTCAAGGCGCCTTTCTAAATACATAGTAATCGTATCGTCTCCTTTACCTGCGTCTATGATGTTATGCCCGCTACCTATGAATATCATATCATCGCCATCGCCGGCTTTAATTTCATAATCATCATCTCCGCAAACTATCAGATCGCTTTTATCGGTACCGTTGTATAAAAAATCGAGATTTAATCTATTGCCGTCCGATAAAACAATATTTTCTATAACTCCGGTAGTTCTTCTTGGTGCATCAACAGCTCGCTTGTGTCTAGAACGGGTATCTGCGGATGGATAAGCCACCTTATTCGCAATATTGTTTTCCAAGGCAGCCGCCTCTGGTGTCGCTACCGATGCATCGCCAGCAATAGCATAATCTACTCCAAAGTTTATAGTAATTACGTCCGTTATTTTGCTTAAATCCTCATCCTTGGTAGCGATACCGTTTTTGACGTAAATTTTAATACATCCATTTGCCTTTTCGATGATTAAATTCTCCTTACTAATCCCCTCGTCAAGTTTTAAGGTATCTATACCGTTCCAATCATCTATATTGACCTTGCCGCTTCCTCTTTCATAGGTATAAAGAGTGTTGCCTGGGGTATAGTATTCGCTCTCTTTTAGATTTACCTCGCTCGAATATCTTATTTCATTCAAATCCCAAGGTGCAGCATCGGAAACCAAATGAATCGACCTAGGATCGCTATATTCAGGCTTCTGCTTATCTAAATTTAGCTCCTTTATATCCTTATAAAAGATAACCTCTTTTACTCTTTTTAGCCCTTGGTCTGTTTGCAGAGTAAGGTCTTTTGTTTTATCTCCCAAGAATGCTCTTGCTCTGTCGTCTCCGTAAACATATAAATTTATAGAGTTATCGTCATTATTTTTAACGTAGATGTAATCATAAATTTTGTCGCTTTTATCGATCTTCATATCATGATTTCTATCATATCCGCTAAGAAGAGTATCCAGATAATTTAGAGATATCGATTTGATCGGCGAGTTGGCGTCGTTTATAAGAGATCAGCTCGCCCTCATCCGTTTTGGCATTGCGATTTTTATCTATCCAGATGCTTAGGCCGGAGTTGTCCTTGCTATCTATCACCCCATCTTTATTGGTGTCAAAATCTCTAAGCAGAGATAAAGTATCCAGGGTGGTTTCACCCTTGGAATTTAGATATCTGTTGCCTATAATCTCGCTGCCGTTATCAACTATGCCGTTACGATTTGTATCGTTTACCAGCACTCCCTCGTCTTGTCCGAACCAATCAAGCATCCTCTCTTTAAATCCGTCGGAATTCATATCGAAATAGAGTTTATTGCCGGATTTATCAGTATCGGTAGTACCCGATAAATTTAACGCAGCTCCGCTCTGCTTGGAATTTGCATTATTCGCATTTGAAGCAAAGCCCGCCTTGTTTTTGTCTTTATCACCGGAGCCTGAATTCTGCTCGGAGCGGTTAGGTACACACATACCGTCGGAGCAAGAGCCTGAATTATCATTTTCGTTCGCGGCTTGGGAATTTAATGGGTTAGAATTTGCGGGGGCGGTATTGTTTGCCGCCTGCGGTATTTTTGCTATCAGCATAGAGTTAAACTCCGGCTCGTCAGGGCACTCTACATAAGGGATGTCCGGGCTCGGCTGTTTGGAAGGAATCGAGATGCTAGGAACCGAGCCTATGCTCCAAGACGCACCTCCGCCGGCTCCACCTCCGCCGCCTCCACCAAATCCTCCACCTTCGCCGTATGAGGTAGAGCTAGGTAGATTAAAGCTTAGATCGAAATTCTTGTGAGTTGGTTGAGGGCATTTATCTTCTGGAAAGTCAATGATGGTACCTAAACCAGCAGCGAATTTAGTCACGTTTTCTACATCATATCCACTATAATATAAACTTTCTGCAACTAACAAAAATACTTCCTTGCCTTCTGTTTTACCGTCCCTTACAATTTTTACCTTTTGAGTGATGGAGGTAACCCCTGCGGATATTTTCGCAAAAATATAATTTTTCTTTTCTTCGCCTATTCTGCCATAGTCTTTCTCTTCTAATGCGCTTCCCTCTACAGTAAATAATCTTAAATTCAAATCCTTTTCCAATGCCTTGTCTATACTTACAGTAAATATAGCTTCTCCATCATTTTCTATAATACGCAAATTTGAAACGGTAAGATTTACCTTGTTAGGATCTTGTAAATAAGTTTGGACTTCATCGGAATGCAAATATTTAGCGTATTCAAGAAATTGAGCTTCTCTTACTTTCTGTTTATAGTCTTCATATGTTTCCATTCTGTCCAATTTCCAAGCTATAAGCGTTAAGATCATCCCTCCTATCGCGCAACCTACTCCCAAAGGAGTTGGAAGCACCCCTATTGCCAGTAATGCATCTGCGGCAGTAGCTGCCATAGATGAGGGGCGAACTGAACCATACTTTTTTATATCATCCTGCATTGTTTTGACATCCAGATCAAAACTAGCTGGGAGCGTAGCTAAACCGGCTCCCTTTACCTTTAATCCAGTAAAAAACGAAGTAATATCAATAACGGCCTTCTCTGCATTTGATTTGCTCCCATTATTTTCATCAAAATATTTTTCAGCATTTTTTACTGCGTCATAAAGAGTGCTTCCACTACCAACATATGAACCTACAGCGGGAGTATTCAAAATATCCTTTATTATATCTAATCCCACTGATGGATTAATGCTTGCCATAATTTTCTCCTTTAAATTTTGATATGGTATCTAGAATTATAAAAATTAAAACCATATGAGACATTGCTAGCATAAACCATTTCTTCGGTGTAATATAATATCCTCTATCCGCAAATCTCATAAAATATCTATTCCCTTTTATGCTTTCTCGTTCGCCTAAATTATCGTCTAAAATAAGAATTTGATAAGCCGTTTTCGTTTTAAACGGAAAGGGGAATTCAGAATACCAAATCCTAACTTTGCGATCTTGCAAAAGATCAAAACGTAGTATATTTCTTTGTTTGTCATATATATAAAATTCATCTATCCCTTTATAATTTAGTCCCAAGGAAACCTTCTCTACGGCTTTTCTTTCGCTATCATAAAATTGCAATAACCACCAGCTTCCTCCCCTTAACGCGGAATCGCTAGTAAAACCTGTTACTATGCCATCTGTGATTTTGAGATCACTTAAATTTTTTGGATTAGACAAAGCGACTATATAATACCATGCGTAAGCGACAAACATTAGGCAAAAGTAAATTTTTATCTTATTCCAAATGCTTAGCCATTCGTAAAAATTTTTAATTGTCCTCACATTAGTCTCTTTGTTTAAATATTTTTTATTTTACCGCTATATGACTTAAAAAGCATACAAAAATAAATTTTATTTAAGCCATTTAATTCAACTTCCGCTAATTTATATTCTATACTCCAAAACACTATAAAAAATTAATTCAAATTTAAAATGATCCGTCGCTGCTACTTTCGCGAGGTTTAGGAAGCGGCGAAATTTTAGTGTAATACTCCTCTTTGCCGTTGTATGAGCTGCTAAAGACGCCGTCTGGGACGGTGAAGTTGCGCTTGGTTTGCGGATATTCTTTTAAATAGGCATCTAAAAATTTTGCAAACACCGGTGCTGCGGTACGACCGCCGCCCTCAACCTTTCGCATAGGTTTATAATCGTCGTTGCCATACCAGATGATGATCTGTAGATCGGGCGTAAAGCCGCAAAACCATGCATCTATGCTGTCGTTTGAGGTGCCGGTTTTGCCCGCGACGTCGATTCCTTGCACGCGCGCGCGAGTGCCGGTGCCGCGCTGCACGATATTTTTTAATAGCGTAGTCATCAGATATGCCTGCTCCGGGCGCAGCACGCGGCGGCGCTCAGGCTCTATAAAGCGAGTTTTGCCGTCCTTATCGGTAATCGAAACGATAAATTTTGATTTTGCAGTAATCCCAAGCCCCGGGAACATCGAATACATCGTGGAGTATTCAAGCGGCGAAATTCCGTAGCTGCCGATAGCCACTGACAGGGCGGGCGGGACGTTTTTAAAGCCGAACTCGCTAAGCTTTTTTACCGCGCGATCAACGCCGATAGATTGCATCAGATTGATCGAGGCAAGGTTGCGCGAGCGTGTTAAAGCTTCTTTGATCGTGATATAGCCGCTGTAAGTCTTGTCGTAATTTTTCGGCTTCCACGTTTTATCGCTGCCATCGTCGAATTCTCTAGCTATATCGGGAACTTCGGTCATCGTCGAGTAGCCCATATCAAGGGCGATTTGATAGACGAAAGGCTTGAAGCTGGAGCCGGTTTGGCGCTGGGATTGGCTGGCACGATTGAAATTTGATTTCGCGTAATCCACGCCACCTACTAAGGCTAAAATTTCGCCGTTTTGCGGATGCGTGACGACCATAGCGCCGTTTACGTTGCTTGCATTGGCGTCTTTGTTGCGCTTTAAAATTTCATTGTAGCCGAAAACTAATGCCTCTTGCGCCATCGCTTGCGCCTTTAGATCAAGGCTCGTATCTATGCGGTATCCGCCCGTGCGGACGTCCGGTAGAATTTTTTCCGCTTCTTTTATGATCTCATCTACGGCATACGGCGCTGCGTTTTGCGTGAGTGTTTCGTTGTAGATCGTAGGCTGCTCGTTCATCGCAAGCTCATATTCGGTCTTATTTATCCAGCCGAGCTCATGCATCCTATAAATCACGTTATTGGCACGCGAAAGCGACAAATCCAGGTGCTTAGTAGGATCAAAGCTGCTAGGAGCTTTCGGCAAGCCCACTAAAATCGCGATCTCTTTAAGGCTTAAATCTTGCAAATCCTTTTTGAAATATCCCAAAGCCGCCGTGCGAATGCCGTAATATCCGTGCCCAAAATACACTTCGTTGAAGTAACGCTCTAGAATTTGTTCCTTGCTTAGAGCGTTTTCTATTTTAAGCGATAGGATCGCTTCTTTGATCTTGCGATCAAGCTTCTTTTCGCTCGAAAGAACTAAATTTCGCGTGATCTGCTGCGTAATCGTGGAAGCCCCTTCGACAAATTTCATCGCTTTGACGTCCTTAATGATCGCCCTAAAAATCGCCTCGACATTCACACCGCCGTGTTCGAAAAACGCCGTATCCTCGATAGCTACAAGCGCCTCGATCACGCGGCCTGGGATCTCGTCGAATTTTACGTAAATTCTATTTTGTTCATTAAAAACGTTAGCTATCAAATTACCGTTGCGGTCATAAATTTTAGTCGTAAGCTCGGGATGATAATCGATGATCGAGTCCGATTCCAAGCGGATTTGCGAGTAAAAATACAAAAAAATTCCGCCTGCGGCAAACGCACAAACCGTAATAAAACTAAATAAAACTCTTACCATACAAACCTCTTTAAAATTTCCAGATCAAGCCCCATCGCCGTGAATTTTGACCCACGCGAGCTTTTAATATATTTTTCGTTAAAGCCTTCGATACTCATCGCACCCGCCTTGCCACGCCAATCGCCGCTAGCGATATAGCCTTTTAAATCCGCTTCATTAAATTCCGCAAATTCAAAGCTTGCGACGCTAAGTGCCGAAAGCTCTAGCGCCTTACTGCAAAAAATCATCGCAGTATAAACGGCGCAGCTAGCACCGCTTTGAGCTCGTAGCATTTTTAATGCGTCCGCTTCATCCCGCGCCTTGCCTAAAATTTCGCCGCCAGCAAGCACGGAGCTATCGGCAAACAGCACTCTATCATAATTTTTATAAATTTTAAAAAACTGCGTTTTCTTGGCCAAGACAACGCGGTAAGCATAGGTGCGTGCATCGTCCTTGCTAATGCCGCTTTCATCGAAATTAAAAGGAATTTGCGTAAATTCTACGCCGTTATCCTTTAGAATTTGTGCTCTAGTAGGCGAACTGGAAGCTAAATAAATCATCAAAACTCGCCCACCGTCACGCCTAGATAAACGCAAATCAGCGTGACTACGATATTTAGCGGGATGAAATATTTAACGACGATGATTAAATGCTCATTCGCCTCAAGCTCATCTCCTGCATCCAAAGCTCGCTTCAAAGATGAAATTTTATAATGCATGTAGATAAAATTTAGTAGTATAAAGCCGGCGCCAGCCCACAACGTGGCAATCGCACCTTTTACCATAGGATCTGAAAATTTAAAACTTCCGCCGTCCGCAAGAAAAAATCCACTTACGCAAACGATCACCAAAAATAGTGCAAAGAACTGCTCATAGCGTTTCATATATCGCAAAATTTCTGCAAATTTTACATCCTTCGCATCCGCTTGACTTTTACTGCTTAAATTCATAAAAATCCGCGCGATCAAAAATACGCAGATCTGCGCGCAGACCAAAAAAATCACGCTTAAAATATGAATCAGCGGCAAAATTTGCGAGGCTTTGATGAAGCCGGTATTGATTTCGTTCAAATTTTACCTTTTGCGTAAGAGATCGCCTCTTTGATCGCTTCTTCGATTTTTAGCACGTCCTTGCCGCCTGCGGTTGCAAAATCATCGCGTCCACCGCCGCCGCCGCCTAAAATTTGCGCCGCTAGCTTAACCCACTCGCCCGCTTTGATCGGCGCGTTTTTAACGCCTGCCGCGATTGAAATTTTGCCGTCAGTGCCTACTTGCATCAGCATTATCGCCGCCTTTTCGTGGCTATTTTTAAACTCATCTATCATAGTTTTTATATCACCGCTTTCGACTGAGGCTACGCAAAGTTTGATATCGCCGACATTTAAAAATGCCAGTGCATGAGAACTGCTTGCATGCTTGATCTGATCTTTTAGCGATCTGATCTCATCTTTTAATTTCTCAATCGCGCGGAGAGGCTCAATCCCTTTTAGCTCCGCAGAAATTTCAGCAAGCTTAGCGCGATTTTGAAGCGCCAAATTTAAAGCCGCGCGCGAACAAACTGCCTCGATACGCCTAACACCCGCACTTACGCCGCTTTCTTTGACTATAAAAAACGGTCCTATCTCGCTTAAATTACGCACGTGAATTCCGCCGCAAAGCTCCTTACTAATCTCTCCGAAGCTCACAACGCGCACTTTTGAGCCGTATTTTTCGCCAAAAAGCGCGATTGCACCGCTGTTTTTAGCGTCATCTATATCCATAATCTCAGTTTTTGCCGCACAGCCCTTGCAAACGGCGTTATTTACAAATTCCTCGATTTTAGCTAGCTCCTCGCCGCTAAGTGCCTTAGGATGCGAGAAGTCAAATCTTAAGCGATCCGCTTCGACTAAGCTTCCTGCTTGAGCAATATGAGCCCCTAGCACCGCACGAAGTGCCGCGTGCAAAAGGTGCGTCGCGCTGTGATGACGTGCAATCTGCTCACGCTCCTCAGAAACCTTGAGCCCGACGATATCGCCGATTTTCAGGTTACGATTAAGGCGCAAGTGGGATAAATTTAACCCATAAAATTTCTGAGTATCAAACACATCGGCTATGGACTCCACTTCGCCGCTATCGCCAGTCTGACCGCCACTTTGTGCATAAAATGGAGTGATATCAAACATCGCCCAGCCGATATCGCCGGCTTTGAGCTCATCCACTTCCGCAAAATCCTCGTTAAGCAGCGCTAAAACCTTGCTCGTGCGGCTAAGCTCTTCGTAACCGCTAAATTTATTCTCGCCGAATTTCTCTAGCAGCGCCTTGAAATCGCCACGGACGTTTTTATCGCCACTGCCCTTCCATGCGGCTTTAGCTATCTGCCTTTGCTCGCTCATAAGCGCGTCAAATTTAGCCTCATCCACGCGCAAATTTTTCTCGCGCAGCATATCGGCGGTCAGATCGAGCGGAAAGCCGTAGGTATCGTATAGTTTAAACGCGACCTCGCCGCTAAAAATTTCTTTAGTGCGCTTAAGCTCCTCGTTAAAAAGCTCGATGCCGTTTGCCAAAGTGGCGAAAAACCGCTCCTCTTCGAGCTTGATCTGCTCCTTTACGGCTTGCTTTTTCTCATTCAAATATGCATAATGCCCGCCCATTAGCTCGCATACTTTATCCACGAGGCGATACATAAAAGGCTCTTTTATACCAAGCAAATAGCCGTGGCGAACAGCACGACGCAGAATTCTACGCAAAACATATCCCCTACCCTCGCGGTTAAAATTTGTTCCCTGCGCTAGCAAAAACGTAACCGAGCGGATATGATCGGCGATGACGCGGTAGCTAGCGCCGCCTTCATAAACGTAAGGCTTGCCGCAAAGCTTCGCGACCTCGTTAATTAGCGGCATGAAAAGCGAGCTGTCGTAGTTGCTAAACTTGCCCTCCTTAATCGCCGTGACGCGCTCAAGCCCCATGCCCGTGTCGATGCTAGGCTTTGGAAGCGGGCTAAGCTTGCCGTCTTTGCTGCGCTCATACTGCATGAAAACTAAATTCCAAATCTCTAAAAAGCGGTCGCCGTCGCCGCCCATATAATCCTCGGATGAGTGAAAATGCTCCTCGCCCTGATCGTAAAAAATTTCGCTGCACGGCCCGCACGGTCCGGTATCGCCCATCGCCCAAAAGTTATCGTGATCGCCGAAGCGATATATGCGCTCCTGTGCTATGTGGCGCGTCCAGAACTCGTAAGCTTCGTCGTCCTTTTCATGCACAGTGACGTAGAGTTTGTCTTTAGGAAGCTTTAAAATTTCAGTGATAAACTCCCACGCATAGGCGATCGCCTGCTCTTTAAAATACTCGCCGAAACTGAAATTGCCAAGCATCTCAAAAAACGTATGATGGCGCGCGGTATAGCCGACGTTGTCTAGGTCGTTGTGTTTGCCGCCGGCACGGATGCAGGTCTGACAGCTCGTGCGGATAGGCGGCGTCGGACGCGGAACGGCTCCTGTAAATATGCTTTTAAAGGGCACCATGCCCGCATTGGTAAAAAGCAAGCTATCATCATCGGGCACTAGCGGCGCGCTAGGAACGATCTGATGGCCCTTGCTCGCAAAGAAATTTAAATATTCGCTTCTAATATCCATGATTTGTCCTATTTCAAGTTAAATTTTAAAGGCGCATTTTAGCCAAATTAGATTTTAAAAATTATAAATTTTAACCATTCTTAGTTATAATGGCGCGAAAGATTAAATTTAGGGCATGGCGATGAAAAAAAAGATAGCGATCATAGGCATGGGCGAGCTTGGTCAAAAGCACTTCAGCGAGCTAAGAAGGAGCGATTATTTCGAGCTTGTAGCGCTTTATCATAAGGGCAGCAGTGAAAATTTCGGCCCACGCTATCCGATCTTTGATAATCTAACCGATCTTTTTAACGTCGCCAAGCCCGATGCCGTAGTCATCACGGCTCCCCCGCCATCGCATAAAGAGCTGATTTTAAAATGCCTGCCGTTTACCAAAAATATCTTTGTAGAATCTCCGCTCGCACAAAGCCTAGCCGAAGCCAGAGAGATAAATTACGCAGTCACTACTAACGGCACGCGCCTAGCCGTAGGCTACTCCGACCGCTACAATCCTGTCATCGTATCCTTGCTACGCGAGCTAGCCAAGGGGGATAAAATTTTTTCGATGAGCTTTGTAAGCGGTTTTGCAAACGATGATAGAGCAGATATCGTCGCCAATGCCCTTTTTAGAGATATCGATCTTGTGCGGCTGCTTTCTCACAGCGAGATCGCCTGCATAGAACTTAGCAAAAATATCTCTAAAGAGCGCACTCTAGCCGCATGCGCGACGCTTCACACAAAAAGCGGCTGCTATTGCACGCTAATGCAGTCCAATCTCTATCCGATCAGGCGCCACGGTATCGAGATTTGCACCGACAGCGGTGTGTATTTCGGCGATCTAATCTCAATAACTCTTTTTAAAATTACGCCTGACGGGCGCGTAAATCTGCGCGTCGATCGCGACGATTTTTCGCTACGCCGCGAGCACGAAGCGTTTTGCGCGATGTGCGACAGCAGCACTAACGCAGGTCTTGCAAGCGTAGAGGATGCGATAAAAATCAGAGAAATCATCTCATGAAAAAAGCCCTAATTTTACTCAACATGGGCGGTCCGAACAATCTGAGCGAGGTTGAAGTTTTTTTAAAAAATATGTTTAACGACCCCTTTATTTTGGGCGTTAAGAGTGATTTTTGGCGAAGCGTTTTAGCCGCGCTCATCGTAAAAAGCAGAACCGCATCGGCGCGCAGCAACTACGAAAAATTGGGCGGGCGCTCGCCGATATGCTCCATCACCGAAGCGCTTTGCGAGCGGGTAAATGAGCTAGCGCGAGCAAAATTAGGCGCGGGATTAAAATTTGAAAATGCAGATGGTGTGCAAAATTTAAAATTTCAGAGCGCAGCTAAATTTCAAAATGAGATAGAATTCCAAGGCGCTGCAAATGAGTCGGCGCAAGATGTTCTATTGCAAAACCAGCCGCCGCAAGACGTCCCGACGCAGGACAAGGCGCTGCAAAACGAGATGCCGCAGAATGAAAAACCAATAGACGAGCTGGTTTGCGATTATGCGATGAATTACACGCCGCCATTTGCGGAGGACGTGTTTAAAAAATATGCAGATTTTGATGAGATAATTTTGATGCCTTTGTATCCGCACTTCTCAAAAACTACGGTGCAATCGAGCCTGTGTTCTGCCGAAGCCGCACTTAAACGGCTCGGTATAAAAAATTATAGAATCATCGACATCTTCTACGACAACGCCGCTTACAACGAAATTTTACTAAATTTAATCGCAAGCTGCGTCGCAAAATTTAGCGCGGATGAAATTTCTCAAATTTCGCTCATATTTTCCGCGCATTCGCTGCCGGTAAAAATGATCGCCGCGGGCGATCCCTACAAGGCGCAGGTAGAGGCGCACGTGGAAATTTTAAAAGATCTGCTAGCTGCGCGCGGGATTAAATTTAAAGAGATTATTTTGGCGTATCAATCGCGCCTGGGCCCCGTGAAGTGGCTAGAGCCCAATGTCGCGGGCGTCTTGCGGGATCTGCAAAGCAAAAAAGCGCTCATATTTCCGATCGCGTTTTGCGTGGATAACTCCGAGACCGATTTTGAGCTGGATATTTTTTATCGAGCTAGGGCGCACGAGCTGGGTTATGAATACTACGAAGTGTGCAAATGCCCGAACTCCCGCGAGGATTTCGCGAAATTTATACTCGCGCAGGCACTGTAAATTTAGAGATTAATTTAGCTTTTCTATTCGAGTTTTTATACTTTTGCGGAGTTCGCAGGCCAAATACAATGCCGATAAAATCGGCGAAATTTCATTTTTAAGCAACCAAAAAGAGCTTTAAAATTAATTATTTCACAGCGGGTTGCTTAGCCGCCTATTATTTTTGATCTTCCGCTTCTTTACTAAATAAATTTCTTTTATATTCTTTATAGTCGTTAGTTAGCCTCTCGACTTCCTCTTTAGATATATGGAAGTTGGGATTTTTTATATGCTTTCTATTTGCTGCAAATTCTATTTTATCAATTTTTTTTTGCCCTACCGCAAATAGTATATACTCTTTAATATTTTTAAAGGTAGCATTCTTGTCGGAACAATGTTTTTGCAAAAATGCTGAGTCAAACATACTTCCCATTTTATAGTATCCTACGGCTATATCATACCTATATGCTTCATAGCACTTATCATCATACATTCTTTTTAAAAATTCATCATTCGGGATTCCGCCTATATCATATTGCAAAAGCAGATCTATCATAGCTCCGGGCTCGGGCACGTCCAGTAGATCGCCATATACCGACATATAAAGTCTAAACTCCTCTACCCCATACTCCTTGTTAGTATTTTTTATATTTTTATAGCCGGATATCTCCTCTAGTTTATTTGAAACGGAGACCTCTCCCATATTGAAAGTGGAGTAGGTATACGGTCTATAACCGCTCTCTAGCACCATTTTCATTATATCGTACATATTGTTTCTAACTAGGTGGGTGATAAAATAATATCGCTCGCCTCCGCCGCTAAAAAGAACCTCTTTCGTGCGGTAATGTATGATCGGCGTAGCGTTTTCGTCAAAGCTTACAGAATCTATCCAGTTTTCGACATCCATAATGCCGTAGGTTTCCTGCACGATCTCTACTTCGTCAAACTTAACTCCGCTATCTAGCAAAAGCCTAACCGACTTAGTGGCGTTATTTTCCATAGCGTATGCCATAGGGGATAGCTCGTAATTATCTTTCTTATGAGGATCGGCCCCCATCTCTATCAGCTTTTTTGCGGTTTTTTCATCATCGTAAAAGCTAGCATACATCAAAGGGGTAACGCCGAAATGAAGAGGGGTATCTACGCTTATATTATTATCCTGCATAAATTTTAAAATTTTATCCGTATCTTTTGATTTTAAGCTCCTGCGCAAAAGTTCCATCGTGGGGTTATCTCTAACCTCCTCTTCGTCTATATCCCAATATCTATAGCCGACTGCGTTTATCTCCTTTTGCGTTACGTATTTAGCTAGCTCGGAGTTAGGATCTACTTTGGTATTTGCAGTGACGGTATAGTGATGGGGGGTTGATTTAAATCTGCCGGTCTGAACTTTGAGCGCCAAGGCAAAAAGACCTATAAAAACAACTATATAAAATATACCTTTAAAAATGTTTTTTATGATTTTAAGCAAGGTCTTCAAAAAGGTCTTCAAATTTGATCCTTCAGCCTTAAAACACTAGCCTGTAAAGAGCTTTAGCTTTTTAGCAAAACCTAAAGCGACAACTCGTTTTATCCCTCCGAAAGTGCCGCGATTATATAACGATGAGGATTAACTTTCACTTATACCAAAAAATTTTATCTATTTTTGCGGTTTAGCATCGTGTTTGAGCTTCAAAACATAAAAAGTAAACCGCACCGATAAAGTCTAAATTTAAACCCCAAGCTAAATTTCAGAGCTTTCCTTGCGCGCCTTTATAGACATTTTTCACGTCGTAAACCAGCGAGCCTGCGTAATCAAGCTCGAAAAACTGCTTATGCGCTACGGCGATTACGACGCAGTCAAATTTGCGCAAGTCGGGCTTTTGCAGCAGATCGATGTCGTAGTATCTCTTGGCGTCGGCGGCGCTCGCCCAAGGATCATAGACGCTTACTTCGCAGCCGAAATTTTTAAGCTCGCTTATCATATCCACGACACGCGTATTGCGGGTGTCGGGGCAGTTTTCTTTAAATGTCAGTCCCAAGATCAAGACCTTCGCGCCCTTTACCTTTTCGTCGTATTTTATCATCATCTTAACGACCTCCGTAGCGACGTAACTTCCCATATTATCGTTGATACGGCGGCTTGAGAGGATGATTTCGGGGTGATAGCCCACCTCGGTCGCCTTCTGCGCCAGATAATACGGATCGATGCCGATGCAGTGCCCGCCGACGAGCCCCGGACGGAAGCTTAAGAAATTCCACTTCGTAGCCGCCGCGTCGATGACGTCGTTGGTGTTTATACCGAGCTTACCGAACAGGATCGCAAGCTCGTTGATAAAGCCGATATTGATGTCGCGCTGGGTGTTTTCGATCACCTTCGCGGCCTCTGCGACCTTGATGCTGCTGGCGCGAAAGGTGCCGTTTTGAAGTATGCTAAGATAGACGCTATCTACAACGTCCAAAGCCTCCGCAGTGCTTGCCGAGACGATCTTTTTGATCTTCGTGACGGTGTGAACTTTATCGCCAGGATTGATCCGCTCGGGCGAATATCCGCAGAAAAAATCACGGTTAAATTTTAGCCCGCTAGCCCGCTGCAACACCGGCACGCAATCCTCCTCCGTAGCGCCCGGATAGACGGTGCTTTCATACACGACGATGTCGCCCTTTTTAAGCACGGCTCCGACGCTTTCGCTGGCCTTGATTAGCGGCGTAAGATCGGGGCGATTTAGCCTATCTACGGGCGTAGGCACGCACACGATATAAAAATTACTCTGCCTCATATCATCTAGCTTTGCGCTAAATTTAAGCCCGTTTTGAATCGCCGCGGCAAGCTCCTCGTCGCTAAGCTCTAGCGTGCGATCGTGCCCGCCGCGCAGCTCGTCTATGCGCTCTTGCGAGACGTCAAAGCCCACGACCTCATGTTTCGCAGCAAACGCCGCCGCCAAAGGAAGCCCAACGTAGCCAAGCCCGATTATCGCTATTTTCATTTTTCCCTCATTTGCTTTCATATTTTCCTCTTTTCTTTGCGTTAAATTTCATCGTTAAATTCCGCAGTTGCACGGGCATACGACGCGAATTTAATAGCGCCGCGTCTTTAAATTTAAACAGCTAAGCTCACTCGCTGTTTTACTTGCGCTGCTTGCGCGACGACAAATTTAAAATTTTGCCTTGATATGAAATTTTACTACCGCGCCAAAATCCCGCGTTACGATAAAATTCCATCGCCGTGCCGTTAAAATTTTACGCCGATAAATTCTATGCCGCTAGAATTCTGCGCTATAAAATTTAAACGCCGTAAAATTTCAAAAAGCCGCGCCTAATTCCGTGAAATTTCATCGCCGCAAAATTTTAAAAAACCTCGCGAAATTTAGCAAATTTAATCTTTAATTTCAACCGCTTCATCCTTGATCTCGACCTTTTGCGTGGCGTTTGCGTCGGCTGCGGGCTTTAGATAGCCCTCCTCTATCAAAATTCCTACCGCCCGCTTAAAGATCGGCAGCGCGTTTTGAGCGGCGTAGTAGCTGCCCCTTTTAGGCTCGCGCACCAAAACGCCGATCGTGTAGCTAGTGTCCGCGTCGTTGGCAAATCCGAAAAACGAGCTGTTATAGGCGCTCGAATAGCCGCCTCCCTTGGCGATGCGCGCAGTGCCCGTCTTGCCGCCGATTTGCAGCCCCGCTACTCGACCCTTGCGTCCCGTGCCGCTCTCGACCGTTTTGATTAAAATTCCTTTGATTACATCAGCGGTAGTTTTAGAGATGACCTGGCGGGTTTCGCTTTCGTTGACGATGTAAGTTTTGCCGTTATTTTCTAGATTTTCGACTAGGCGCGGGCTAATCATGACGCCGCCGTTGTTAAAGACGGTATAGGCATTGAGCATCTGAAGGAAGGTCATCTGCGCGCCGTAGCCGTAGCTGATCGTGGCTTTGTAAATTTTATTATTCAGGCTTTTGATGCTTGGGATATTTCCACTTTGCTCATACGGCAGATCAATGCCCGTTTTTTGCGACATACCGAAGTTCATCAGCCCGTCATAAATAGCCTGCCCCTCCAGCCGCTCTGAAATTTTAATCATTCCTATGTTTGAGCTGTGGATAATGATCTCCTCGCCGCTCATCTGCTTTGCAGGATGCGTGTCGCGGATCGTGCGAGTACCAAGCTTATAGCTGCCGTTATAGGTATTGATGATCTCGCCCGGTTTGACGGCTTTGGCATCATAGGCGATTGCGAAAATTATCGGCTTCATAATCGAGCCCACTTCGTAGGCGTATTCGCTCGCGGTAAAATTTAAATTCTTAAGATCGTTTTTCGTGATGTTTGAGGGGTCATAGCGGGCGTTGGTCGCGAGGGATAAAATTTTGCCCGTTTTGGAGTTCATAATGCCCACCACGATTTCTCGCGCATCGTAATTATCAGCGCCCTCATCGCTTAGGCGCTCTATCTTTCTTTGCAGCGTTAGTGGCACGCTTAGACGGACATTGTAGCCGTCGATCCTGCCCGTTTTTTTGCTGCTGCGCTCTAGAATGATATTGCCGCCGATATCGCGCGGACCCACGATAAACTCATCTCTAACGGGCGCTAGATAATACTCGTAGTACTTCTCGATCCCTTTGATGCCGCTAACCTTTGTAATGCCATCAACCTCTTTTTTATTGATATAGCCGATTAACGGAGTGAGCGAATCGCCGACATTGTAACTGCGCTTCTCGCCGCTTTCGCTCACGCTCATGCGGATAGGCGGATTTAGCCTGCCGTTTGCGCCTATGAAGCTGACGAAGACCTTTTTTAAATTTAGCTTATATGCAAGCTCTTTTAGATGCACGGCAGTTTTGGCGTCGATTTTATACGACAGCACGGTCGTGCCGCCAGAGCCCTCGATAGCGCTTTTGACACGCTTTTCGCTATCGCCCGTATAGATGCAATAAAGCCGCACGAAAAGATCAAGCTTGTTTTTATCGATGCTTCGTGCATCGACGCTAACTTTGTAGAGTTTGACGGAATTTGCCGCGACATAATTATCTTTTGCGATTATCGCGCCACGGATCGCGCTGTTGGTTTCATTGACATCCAGGCGCGGTAACTTGCGCTCGGTGCTGCCCCAAAAATATAAAATCGCCAAAAATACAAAAAGCGCCGCCGGCACGAATATAAACATCACGATAATCATACCGACCGAGGAGCTTTTATCTCTTTGCCACATCTTATTTCTTTAAAATTCTAAATTCCGCGTATTTTTTACGCTGCCGCATTTCAAGCTTTGGCTCACTGCTACGCTCCGCGCGGAACTTTAAGATCCGCAAAGCGCTCAAAGCCGCTATCTTGCGCACTAAGCTCAGCAAATAGAGCGAGGAATTCTGCTCGCGGCATCTCTTTAGCACCCATAAATTTCAGATGCTCGTTCATAATCTGACAATCGATTAAAAAGCCGAAATTTGCAAGCACCTCACAAAGCCTAATCAGCGCGACTTTCGAAGCGTTGCTCTTTAGGCTCAGCATGCTCTCGCCGCAAAACACCCGCCCAAAAATTAGCCCGTATAGCCCACCCACAAGCTCGCCGTCCTCGTACGCCTCGACGCTGTGAGCGTAACCGTCTGCTGCCAAACGCGAGTAAGCCTGCACGATCTGCTCGCTGATCCACGTGCCGTCGCTCTCTTTTTTGCGCACGTCTTTGCAGCGCTCGATGAAGCACTTAAAATTTGCGTCAAATTTCACTTCATATCGCTTAAGATAGGGCTTGATGGACTTTTGCACACGCACTTCGCGCGGATCAAGCACTGCGCGCGGATCGGGCGACCACCATAAAATCGGCTCATCTTCGTTAAACCACGGAAATATCCCTGCGCTATAAGCGCTAAGCAAGCAATCCTCGCTCAGATCGCCGCCACTTGCAAGCGGTGCAAAATCTGGCGCATCCATAGGATCTGGAAAATCGTAAAACCGAGCCATTATTTAACGACACTGCTTTGAGCTAGTGCGGGTTGCTTTTTTTCTATCTGCGGCAAAGGCGTAGAAGCAAAGCTAAAGCTTAGCTCGCCATCTTTTACGCTCACGCTAACTAAGCCACCCTCTTGTAGCGTGCCAAAAAGCAGCTCGCCGCTTATATGATCGCTGATCTGAGAGCTGATCTCGCGCTTTAAATTTCGCGCGCCAAACTCGTCCGAATAGCCGCGCGAGATAATCAAATCTTTTGCTTCCTTGTTTAGACTAATCTTTACGTTTTTTAGCTGCGACTCTAGCTCGCCGATAGTTTTATCCACGATTTTTTCTAAAATTTCGCCGCTTAAGCGGTTAAAATTTATGATTTTATCGATGCGGTTGCGAAATTCCGGCGCAAAGAAGCTTTTTATGGCGCTATCTACTTTATAGCTCTCGTCTTTTGTAAATCCGACCTGCGGCGCTTCTTTCGTGCCTAAATTCGACGTCATTATTATGATCGTATTTTTAAAATCGGTCGTAACGCCGTTGTTATCGGTAAGACTTGCGTTATCGAAAATTCCTAAAAAAATATTCGTCATGCTAGGATGAGCTTTTTCTACCTCATCAAATAAAATGACGCTGTAAGGGTGCTTTTTGATGTTATTCGTTAAAATTCCACCGTTTTCAAAGCCCACGTATCCAGGAGGTGCTCCGATGAGTCTCGAGACGCTGTGAGCTTCCATATATTCACTCATATCGTAGCGCTCAAAATGTACTCCGAGCTGCGCGGCTAAGACCTTGGCTAGCTCACTTTTGCCCACACCGCTACTACCTGCGAACAAAAATACCCCGATCGGAGAGCTTGCGCCTCCAAGCCCGGCATAAGAGCGCAAAAGTGCCTTGCAAAGGCTGCTAACCGCCTCATCTTGACCGAAAATTTCGCGCTTGATATTAGCTTCCAGATTTTTTAGTACTTGTTTATTATCGACACTACTGCTTAAATTTGCGATATTCGCGCTAATCGAAAGCGTATTTACCAAATCGTCCTTACTGATTTCAAGCGGAGCTTCGTGCGGCTTAAACGCAAAGCTCGCACCCACCTCATCGATGAGATCAATGGCGCTGTCGGGAAGGAATTTATCACTTTGATATTTTTTAGCAAGCGTTACGCTATCTCGCAAAATTTCGTCGCTAAATTTCACGCCGTGAAATTCCTCATATTTTTTGGCTACGCCTTTTAAAATTTCGACGCTATCGTCAATGCTAGGCTCGCTTACATCGATCTTGCAAAACCTGCGGCTAAGCGCTTTATCCTGCGAAAACGAGCGGTATTCGCCGTATGTAGTAGCGCCGATGACCGATAGCTCGCCGCTTGCAAGCGAAGGTTTTAGGATGTTTGACATATCAAGTTCGTTGCGATTGCCCGTGCCTGCGCCAACGATCGTGTGAATTTCATCGATAAATAAAATCGCGTTTTGATTGGCGCTAAACTCGTCTATGAGATCCTTTAGCCTCTCCTCAAACTCCCCGCGCAACGTAGTGCCTGCGATCAGCGCGCCAGCATCAAGGGCGTAAATCACCTTGTTTTTTAACTTTTCTGGCACTTCGCCGCGGACGATTTTTAGCGCGATACCCTCGATGATCGCGGTTTTACCAACTCCTGCTTCGCCCACTAAGATCGGATTATTTTTCTTGCGGCGACAGAGGGTTTGCAGCGTCTTTTCGATCTCTTTTTCGCGTCCGATGAGTGGATCGATCTTACCTTCAAGCGCAATTTTATTGAGATTCGCTGTATAAAGTGAGCTAGGCGAGTCCTTTTTAATATCGCGCTCGTTTATGGCGTCCTTTTCGCCCTCAAACGCAGGCTCAAATTCCGTATTCTGCCACTGCCTGCGGCTTTCGTCATAATTCATCGCATGCGTGATATCATCGATATCGTATGAGTTTAGCTTAATCGCTGCGGCTTCATCGCGAGAAACGACCTCGTCGCGGTGATCGAAAGCGGATTTGTACTTTCGCACGATGAGCTCAAAAATCGCGGCATTGATACCGTAGTGATTTAAAATTTTAGTGCAGTCATTTTCCTTATCATTTAGAATTTTAAGCATAAAATCGAGCTCGTTTTTAGGCTCTTTAGCGTTATTTAATTCGGTATAGAACTGCTTAAATTCTATCGTCTGCGCCGGAGCCTTGCCGCTTGATTTAGGCATCATATCCAAAAGCCCGCCCAGATTATCCAAGATATTTAGGTAGTTAATATCCGGAATTTCTTTGGCGATGAGCCCATGAAAGGGCTTATTGTATTTAAAAATCGCATAAACTACGTGCGAAGTGGTGATGTATTCGTCCTCGCCGTCGTTTGCGACGCTGATTGCTTGTTCAAAATGTTTGTTTAAAAAAAATCCTATCATTGCTTTCCTTTAAATTTAATCCTCTTCGATCTCACATCTAAGAGGGAATCCTGCGGCCTTTGCCGCTTGTAAAACCGCTTGTTGCTTGCATTCGGCTATCTCTTTAGGATACGCGCCGCAAACCGCGCGGCCCTGCTTATGCACTTTCATCATTAAATCTACAGCATCGTTAAAGTTTTTGGCAAAAATCTCCATCAAAATATAAACCACAAAATCCATCGTCGTCACGTCGTCGTTTAGCAAAATTACTTTATACGGACGAGGCACGAAAGATTTTGTTTTGGCGTTAGTGCGAATCTGCACGCCGGTTTTAGTTGCCATTTTTTATCCTGACAATATCGCTTTTTATCACATCGGTATCGACCATGCCTAAGTAATACGGCTTGCCCCGCTCA
This sequence comes from uncultured Campylobacter sp., assembly GCF_937996225.1. GTDB lineage: Bacteria > Campylobacterota > Campylobacteria > Campylobacterales > Campylobacteraceae > Campylobacter_B. Next base: position 47,091 of record NZ_CALKTC010000010.1, read on the forward strand.
TCGCCCTCGTTGATGTCGGTAAGCCTTTGATATTTCCCGTCTTTAAGCACTACCTTAAAAGGGATCGAAAGCGCGTGGCGATAACCGATGTCGCTTAAAATTTGACCCACTATGCGCTCGTTCTGTTTTGAATTGGAGATGAAATAATACGCGTTAAATTTTTTCGTAAAATTTTCGATCACCTGCGCATCGGTAATATCCTCAAAATAAATCAAGCCGACCATCAGAAAATCCGCGGAATTTTTTAGCTGAAAGTCCATCAGATGCGGCGCTTCGATGCGGCACGGCTGGCAATACGTACCAAAAATATCAAACATTAAAATTTTATCGCTGTCCGCGAGCTTAAAGCCCTTTTCTGTCCGCTCGATCGTTACTTCGCCGCCTACGACGCTTTTAAGCGTAAATCGCTCACCCGTTTTAAACGGCGTAAAAGCTACCTCCTCGCCGCTCTCGCCGCCAATACGCTCGCCATTTTTATCTTGAGCAGAATTTTTTGCCATCTGACTCTCGCTCGCGGCGGAATTCTCGCCCGCAGAGCCCGTCTTTTTCTGCGAATCATCTCCGCAGCCACTTAAAACAAAAATCGCTAAACATAATAGTAAAAATTTCTTCATTGCATTTCCTTCGGGTTTAAATTTAAGCCCGCATTTTAACCAAAGTTTTGTGAATTTAAAATGAATGCTTGTCGTATCGCTTCATCGCGCTTTGCGCTTCGCGGTCGGCTTCCTTACGTTTTAGCGATTCACGCTTATCGTGCAGATTTTTGCCACTAGCCAAAGCGATACGCGCCTTTACGCGGTTTTTATCATTGAGATACAGCGACAAAACCACGATGGTAAGGCCCTCTTTGCTAGCCGCGCCAAGCAGTTTGTCGATCTGCTTACGATGCATTAAAAGCTTTCGCACTGCCCCTTCGTCTGGACGAAAGTGGGCGTTGGTGCTTTCAAGATAGCTGATATGGGCGTTTAGCAAAAACAGCTCACCGCGGATCACGCGACAAAAACTATCTTTGAGATTGCCCCTGCCCGCGCGCAGAGCTTTGACCTCGCTGCCCTTTAGCACGATGCCTGCTTCAAAGCTTTCAAGTATCGTAAAATCGTGAAATGCCTTGCGATTTTTACTCAGTTCTTTCATCTTTTTCCTTCTAAATTTGACCCTAAGCTTAGCCCGTTTTTGCTTAAATTTAAAAGCGATCGCGCGAATTTTAAATTTTATCTTTAAATTTAGCTTTTAAATTTTAACCGCGCGCCTTGGAATTCTTATTTTAAGAAAAACACGCTGCTGCCGCTGCCGCTTAGAAACATATCGCGATACCTGCTCATCTGCGGATATAGCTTTATGCACGGCGCGAAAAGATCATTTAGCAGGGGGCCGTCGTATCGCGCCAGCAGCTGCTCGCTGCTTAAACGCAACATCTCTTGAGCCTGCGCGGCGTCTATGTTTTGCATAAAGCTTACGCGAAACTCATTATAAACCGCACCGGTGGAGCAAAAGATAGCGGGCGTTAAAATTTCGATCGCGGGCAAGAGGTCCTCGAAAGGCTCGATGATCTCGCCGATGCCGCGCACGTTTGCGGCCTCAAGCCCGCTGACAAAAAACGCGACGTCCGCGCCGATATTTTGCGCGATCGCTATAAGCCGCTCGCGCGGAATTTTTAAGCTTAATTCCTCGTTCGCAAGCCGCAAAAACGCCGCCGCATCGCTACTGCCGCCCCCAAGACCGGCACCGATCGGAATATGTTTTTTAAGCACGATCTTATGCGAGCTGAAAAATTCTGCAAGCTCGCGCGCAAAGCCCGCCCGCTCAAGCGCCGCCTTAGCCTTTAAAATTATATTATCCGCGATCTGCGCGGCGTCGCATTCAAGCGCAAAGCCGCTCGCTCGCTCAAAGTTTATCTCATCAAAGAGCTCCCTGCGCAGCACGAAGCGCGAGGCGATCTCGTGGTAGCCGCCGCGCGTGCCGACGACTTTTAAAAAAACATTGATCTTTGCATAAGCCTTCAAATTTTACTCCTTCTGCGCTTTGGCGCACTTGCGTTAAATTTAGACTGCGACAAGTCCATCTAGCGCGATTAAAATTTTAAATCCGTGCGCGAGTTAAATTTCAGCCTGCGGCACGCCCCGTCCGGTGCGATTAAAATTTCAAAACCGCGTGCCGTGAAGTGCGCACCGCGGAATTTAACCCACGATCGCGGCGCCCGATACGTAAATTTTATAAAGCGCGGAAATTTAAATCTGCGACGCATGCGGCAGAATTTCAATCCGCAGCGCAAATCTATCTTAGCGATTAAAATTCCAAGCCGGCAAAATTCTAGCCGCACCACCGCACGCCGCACTAGGTCATAAATTTAGTTTAGCGGTATGTCGCCCGCTGCAAAATCAAACCCATCGGCGCAGACTACGCATTACCGCGAGCTAGAATTTCATTCGGCAGAGGCCGCTTGCTGCGCCGCAATAAGCCCCAACCTGCGCGCTTTTTAAATCGCGAAATTTTAATCTCGCGGCGCGTCGTCATATCGCACCAAAAAGCAAATCAAAACGCCGCTTGGTCGCGTTTAAATTTAACCCCCGCGGATTTATTCCTTTTCACAAGCGAGCGTCGCCTGCCTAGCCGCACGTTTAAATTTACGCCGCCTGAGGCCGATTTGCGATCTATGCGCAACAAAAAAAGCGTGATCTCTCACTCGCTGCTCCGCACGATAAAATTTAACCGCGCGGGACAGCGCGCTATGCGAGCAAATTTAAAACGCGCCGTATTTATAACCGCTCAAATTTCAAGCCAGGGCCGCCCGATCAAAATTCCGCCGCAGGCTGGGGCCGCGGCTTAAAACGCGCCGCCCGCGATCGGAACGTCGTTCCAAAGATACCGAACCTCGCCCGAGCTTATCTCGATGATCGAGTAAAAATCGCCGCAGATAAGCAGATAGCGCCCGTCTGCGCGGCTCACCAGATCCTTTGCGGCAAGCTTTTTGCCCAAGATCACGTCGCGCGCGTCGCCGTCGTAAAAGTTTGGCGCAAGGTCCAAAAACTCGAGCGGATTTAGCGCCGCCTCTTCCGCAAAGCGCGGATCTTGCAGGTCAAAAGCTCCCTCGCTCTCCCGCCTAAGCGCGCTTAGCGTGCCTGTGGCGCCTAGCTTTTCTGCAAAAATTTGCGCAAAAGAGCGCACGTAACCGCCCTCGCTGAGTGCGACGCGAAAGCTCACGAAGGGGTGAGCGTAGCTTAAAATTTCGGCATCAAAAACCCGCATCGAGCTCTCTTTTAAGCTCACCTCTTCGCCCGCGCGAGCGAGCTTGTATGCGCGCACGCCGTCAATTTTCTTGGCGCTGAAAGCGGGCGGGATAAATTTTATCTCGCCGCGCATTTGCGCCATCGCGGCATCTAAAACTTCGCGCGAAAGCGACGGAATTTGTTCCACGCGCTCAATATTTTCATTATCACTGCTTGGGCTTTGCGCGCCTAGCCACAGCGTCGCGACGTAAACTTTTGGCTCCTTTTTTAAAAATCTAAAAAAGCGCGCGTATTGCCCGAATGCCACGATCAGCGCGCCGCTCGCGAAAGGATCGAGCGTGCCGCTAAAGCCCGCCTTTTTCACGCCGTATTTGCGCTTAAGAGCGCTTAAAAATTTATTGCTGCCGATGCCCGCGGGCTTGTCCGCTAAAAACAATCTATTCATAAGAGCCGATCTTTTCTACGAAATTTGACATTATCACGCGCGAAATTCCGCCAAAATTTATAGTGAGTCGGTCGCCGTTTACCGCCGTGATCTGTCCGATCCCAAATAGCTTGTGTTTGATCAGCTCGCCCTTGCTAAAGCCGCTGCTTTGCTCGCGCAGAGGCTCTTTAGCCACCAAACCCGCCTCGGCTATAAACCTGCTCGCATCGAGCCTCTCGCGCTTGCCGCGATAAAAGCGGCTAGCGGCAAAGCTAAGCGTAAGCGTGCGTTTGGCGCGCGTGATCGCTACGTATGCGAGTCTGCGTTCCTCTTCAATGTCATTGCTGTCGCCCAAAAGCGGGAAAAAGCCCTCCTCCAGTCCGATTACGAAAAGGTGCGAAAACTCAAGCCCTTTACTGGCGTGCACGCTCATTATGTTTATCGCATCGCCAGATACGGCGTCCTGATCGCTAAGAAGGCTCAGCTCGTTTAAAAATTCCGCCAGATCAAAATCGGGCTTATTGCTCGCCTCGTCCTTCAGCATCGCCAAAAACTCGTCGATGTTTGCAACGCGATCGGCGCCGTCGGGCAGCGAAGCATAGTAGGCCTTTAGCCCGAAAGCGGGCTCCAGCGCGTCTATTTTTTTGATCGTATCGGCTAGCGCGGAGATAGAAGCGATACCGCTTTTAAGCTCCGCTAGAGCCTGCGCCGCCTTGGCGCTAAGCCCTGCGTCCGGCTCGCTAAAGGCGTCAAATAGGCTTATGAGCCGCAGGCGCGAAAGCTCCTCGAGCTTCGCCAGCGAGACCTTACCGATGCCGCGCTTGGGCACGTTTATGATCCGCCTCATCGAAAAGTCGTCGTGCTCGTCGTTTACCAAGCGCAGATAGGCGATCGTGTCCTTGATCTCGGCGCGCTCGTAAAATTTCACGCCGCCTACCATTTTGTACGGGATTTTGGCTCGATTTAGCCCCTCCTCCAGCGCGCGCGAAAGAGCGTTTACGCGGTAAAGCACGGCGATTTGAGAGGGCGCTACGCCGCTTGAAAGCAGCTTTTTGATAGCTTCTGCGATCTTTGCCGCCTCAATACTCTCCTCGTCCGAGCGCAAAATTTCGATCTTTTCGCCGCCGCCGTTCATGCTAGTAAGGCTCTTGCCGAGGCGGTTTTTATTATGCGAGATGAGCTCGTTGGCGGCATTTAAAATTTCGTCCGTGGAGCGGTAATTTTGCTCAAGTTTGATAAATTTTACGTTTGAGAACTGATCTTTAAAATTTAGAATATTTTCTATCCGCGCACCGCGCCAGCCGTAGATACTCTGATCGTCATCGCCCACCACCACGAGGTTTTCATGCGCGGTGCAGAGCTTTTGCAGCAGCTTGAATTGAATGTCGTTGGTATCCTGATACTCATCCACCGTGATATAAGCGTAGCGGCGCGAAATTTCATCGCATAGCCGCTCATTGGCGTTTAAAATTTTATACGGCAATATCAACAGATCATCGAAATCTACAAGATTATTCGCCGCCAAATACGCCTCGTAGCGCTTATATGCTCTAGCGCAATGCGCGTAAAATCCGCTATACATCCTGCTTAGCTCGTCATCTTTATCGTTTAAAAGCTCGTCAATATCTTTGGGGCCGATTAGAGAATTTTTGTAGGTTGAAATTTTAGCCGCTAATAGCGATGTGGGCAAATTTATCTCAAAGCCCTTGATGATCTTTTTCTTATCGTCGGTATCGATTACTTGGAAGTTTGCGCTGCGTCTAAGCTCGCTAATATGAAATTTCAAAAACAAAAGCCCGAATTTATGAAAGGTGCACAGAAGCGGCACGCCGCTTAAATTTAGCCCGCTTATCAGATTAAGCGCCCGCGAGCGCATCTCGGCGGCAGCTTTATTCGTAAACGTAAGCGTGAGAGTATTTTCCGCAGGCACGCCGTTTGAGAGCAAGTAGGCAAGGCGCGCGGTGATCGTTTTGGTTTTGCCGCTACCAGCACCTGCTAAGATTAGCATCGCTCCGTCCACGTGGCTCGCAGCCTCGCGCTGAGCGGGATTAAGACCTTCTAAAATATCGCTCATTTTGAGAAAATTTTACGCGATTTTTCGCGCTTAAGCCACTCGGACTCGGGCTGGGAGAAATTTACCGCGATGGGCTTACCGTCCACGACGATCTGCAAGACCCCGTAAAACGGCACGCTAAGCGTGCTTGCAAAATCCTGCGGCCCAAAGCCCGCCTCGAAAACCAGCTCATCCTTGCTAAGATGCGCGCTAGAGAGCGTGTATTCCTCCAGCTGCAAAAAGATCGCGGGCATTTTGAAGCTTTTTAAAATTTCCTCCGGCAGCGGCGGGTCAAATTTTATCTGATCCGTCCTCGCAACGATGCCAAATCCGCATCCAAGAGCTAAAACGTAGTCCAAAACCGCGCCTATATTCGCACTGCTCGCAGCGATAAATTTATCGTCTTTTAAAATTTTATCTATCATCCTAACCCCTCACAAACTCATCTACAAGCGCCGCGACCTGCTCTATGCCGATGCGCCAAAACTCGCTTTTATTGATATCAAAGCCGAATTTCGCCACTAGCTTTTGTGGCTCGTCGCTGCCGCCCGAGCTTAAAAACTCGGTGTAAATTTGAACGAAATTTTCGAGCCTGCCGCTCTTATACAGCCCGTAAAGCGCGAGCACCAAAAGCTGCGCGTAGGCGTAGGAGTAGCAGTAAAACGGCGAGTGGATGAAGTGCGGGATGTAGCTCCACCAACTTTTGTAATGATCCTGCAAGATCAGCTCGCCCGCAAACATCTTGCGCGACTCCTCCATCCAAAGCTCATTAATACGGTCTACGCTTAGCTCATCCGCGCTTGCATGCACGCGCCGCTCAAAGGTCGTAAATCCGATCTGGCGGTAAAGCGTCGCGAAGATATCTTCGATCTTTGCCGCAAGCATCGCTCTTAGCGCGGCCTTATCGCTTGCGGTCTGCGAGGGCGTATCCGTATCGCGCGCAGCAAGCTCGCACGAACCCGCAGAGTCTTGCGAAGCGGCGTGTTTTACGGCGTGCTCGCTTGGAATTTCACCGCCCTGAGCCTCTTGCGAAGCGTCGCGTTTAAAATTTTGCGAGCCGTCCGAGGCGGCGGTGCTTTTGAAATACGACAAGCCGTTTAAATTTGAAAAATTTTCGCGCATATAATCAAACACCAGCATCTCGCAGAAAACCGACGCAGTCTCCGCCGTCGTTAGCGGCGTAAAGGAGTTGAAATAGCCCACGCCGTAGCTTAGATACTGATGTATCGCGTGCCCAAGCTCGTGCGCGAGAGTAAATACGTCGCGGCGCTTGCGCGTGAAATTTAAAAGCACGAAAGGGTGCGTATCGCGAGAGCCGGAATGCGAAAACGCGCCGCTTTGCTTATTTTGCGCAGGCATCGCGTCGATCCAGTTTTGCTCAAACGCGATCAGCGCGATCTGCTTAAATTTCGGACTAAATTTTTCAAACGCCGCTAGCACGATCTGCTTAGCCTGCTCGAAGCTAAACTCGCTCTCATCGCCCCCAAGCGGCGCGTATCTGTCGTAATCATACAGCGCGTCGTAGCCTAAAATTTCGCGCTTTTTGGCGTAAAATTTGCCGACCAGACCGAAGCTTCGCTCCGCTTCTGCGATTAGCGCATCGACGCTTGCGATATTTATCTGATTTTCCTCGTGCATCACCGCCTCGGCTTTATCGTAACCCCGCAGTTCGCAGCGAATTTTAAGATCGGTTTTGATCATATTGTAGATGTAGCCAAGCAGGTGGGAGTTTTGCTCTAGCACCGCACTTAGCGAAGCTGCGGCGTCCTTTCGCACCTCGCGATCGGAGCTATGAAGCAAGCTTAAAATTTCCTCCTCGCCAAGCTTTTGCCCGCGAAAATCAAAGCTCATCCGCGCCATGCTCTCGTCAAAAAGTCGCGAAAACGCCTCGCCGCTTACGGGTGAAGTTTTTAAAAGCACGCTTTCTTGCGGCAAGCTTAGCTGGTGAGCCCTGCGCCGTTTAAGCAAGCTCAAATAATATCTAAATCTCCCGCCCCCTGCGATAAACTCGTCCTGTTTTGCGGCGTCAAGCTCGTTAAACTCGAGCTCAAAAAAAAGCAGGCTCTGCGAAATGTCGTTGCAAGCCTGCTCCGTCTTGGCCTGCTGCGCCCCAAGGCTCGTATCTCGCGCAAAGCTAAGATGTGCAAAGCTCATTATCTTGCCGATCTGCTCGCTGATGCCCTCATAAAGCTCAAGCGCGCTTAAAAATTCCTCCGCGCCAAGAGCGTGCAGCTTATCTTTAAATTTAAGCTCAAAATCCCTAGCCTGCGCGGAGGCGCTATCTATCGCGCCGCTAAATTCCGCTTCGTTTGCAAACAGCTCGCCTAAATTCCAATTCATCGTTTTCCTTTTAAAATTTTTGGATAATTTTATCAAAAAAGAATAAGTAAAATTTTAAAAACCGCAAATCCGCCGTACGGACGGAATTTGCGGTAAATTTTAAGGTGAGTTATTTTTGCATACTTTGCGACGCGATCGCCGTAAAAATCACGTCCGTGGAGCTATTGATCGCGGTTTCTACAGAGTCTTGGATTACGCCGATGATAAAGCCGATCGCGACTACCTGCATTGCGATGTCGTTTGAGATATTAAAGAGCGAGCACGCAAGTGGTATCAGCATCAATGAGCCGCCTGGCACGCCGCTAGCGCCGCACGCACCGACCGCCGAGACCACGCAAAGCAGTAGCGCCGTCCAAAAATCGGGACGCACGCCGAGCGTATGAGCCGCGGCAAGCGCCAAGATCGCGATTACCACCGCAGCGCCCGCCATATTTATCGTAGCTCCCAAAGGGATCGAGATCGAGCTTAGCTCGTCGCTGATACCGAGCTTTTTGCATAAATTTAAATTTACCGGGATATTCGCCGCCGAGCTGCGGGTGAAAAACGCCGTGAGGCCGCTTTCGCGCAGGCAGGTAAATACGAGCGGATACGGATTTTTCTTAATCACCGCAAAGACGATGAGCGGATTTACCACGAGGGCTACGAACGCCATCGCACCTACTAGCACGACTACGATTCGTACGTATCCAAGCAGCGCGTCAACGCCGGTTTGATACACGGTAGAAGCTACTAGACCGAAAATTCCAAACGGCGCGAGCTGGATTACAAACTGCACGATTTTGGTTACCGCTTCGCTCAGATCGGTAAAAATTTTCTTTGTTTCATTAGTACAAAATTTAAGCGCGACGCCAAGACCTATCGCCCAGGTTAAAATTCCTACGTAGTTTCCGTGCGCGATAGCGTTTAGCGGATTATCTACAACCTTAAAAAGAAGATCTTTTAGCACGATCCAAACGCTCGCAGGGACCGCATTTTCTGCCGCGCCGACATTACTTAGAGCAAGCTGCGTCGGAAATAAAAAGCTGGCTGCTACCCCCACGCACGAGGCTAAAAAGGTGCCTACGATATATAGAACAACCACGCGTTTTAAGCCGCTTGCGCTACCGTATTGTTTATTTACGATCGAGCTCAAGATCAAGATAAAAACTAAAATCGGAGCTACCGCTTTAAGGGCGCCTACGAATAAATTTCCTAAAATTTCCGCAAAAGCTACTACATTTATTAAAAACGAAGTGTGCTCTGCCGCAATATCGCCTGCCGCTGAACGTGCGGCAAAGCCCAAAATAGCTCCTATTATCAAGCCTGTAACTATGCGCAGAACTAGATTTTTATCTTTGTAGCTAGCTACTAATTTTTGAATCGAACTCATTTTTTACCTTTCAATCAAAACGTCGTTTGAAATATATCGAAATTTTATTTAAGCGCATTTAAATTTGGGCGAAATTTTGTGATTTTTAGTTAATCTTAAAACCTCGTTAGATAAAATGACGCGAAATTTTAATTAGGAGCAGATATGTATCTATTTACCAGCGAGGTCGTAAGCCCCGGACATCCGGACAAGTGCGCCGATATCATCGCAGACAGCATCGTAGATGAAATTTTAAAGCAGGATCCCAACGGACGCGTCGCAGCAGAGGTTTTCATCGCGGGCAAACACGTAGTAATCGGCGGCGAAGTAAACGCCAAGATCGATTTTACTCACGACGATTACCGCCACATCGTAAAGGGCGCACTTAGCGAGATCGGTTACAACGACAACCCCTACTTTACGCGCGCACAGTGCCTGCATCCGCAGGATCTGCAAGTAGACGTATTTTTAAACCAGCAAAGCCCCGACATCAACCAAGGCGTCGATCAAGAGGGCGGCGAGATCGGAGCTGGAGATCAGGGCATAATGTTCGGCTTCGCAAGCTGCGAGACGAAAAATTTTATGCCGGCTGCGATCACCTACGCAAGAGCGCTTTGCGATCACGTTTATGCCTACGCGAAATCCCATCCCAACGAGCTTGGCGTTGATATTAAAACGCAGGTTACGGTCGATTACGGCACGAAGAGCAATTTTGAGGAATGCAAGCCGCAAAGCATCCATACGATCGTGGTTTCCGCGCCATGCGTCGAGAGCATGAGTATCGAGCGCGTCCGAGATCTGATCGGAAATTTGATCGATTCGGCGGGGCTTCCGAAAGAGCTTTACGACAAAAGCAAGACTATCATCTACATCAACCCGACCGGCCGCTACGTAAATCACAGCTCGCTTCACGACAGCGGCCTAACGGGACGCAAACTGATCGTCGATAGCTTCGGCGGCTACAGCCCGATCGGCGGCGGCGCTCAAAGCAGCAAAGACTACACTAAGGTCGATCGCAGCGGGCTTTATGCGGCGCGTTATATCGCCAAAAACATCGTCGCGGCGGGGCTTGCGAAAAAATGCATCGTCCAGCTCAGCTACGCAATCGGCGTCGCAAAGCCCGTCAGCGTCAGCGTCGATTGTATGGGGACGAATTTAGGCGCGGCGAGCGACGATGAGCTATCCGCTTTCGTGCTTGAAAAATTCCCGCTCACGCCGCGCTGGATTATCGATAAATTCGGTCTTGATCGCCCAGGCAAAGGAAGCTTTCTCTACGCCGACGTCGCCGCGCGCGGACAGGTCGGAAACGACGAATATCCGTGGGAGCAGCTTGATGGCGTCGAGCTTTTTAAGGCTTTGAAATAAAATTTTACGCTTTGCAGTAGCGCCTTTTTAGCTTACGACATTCGCTAGGCTTGCAGCAGCGAGCCTAGCTCAATATTCTACGCGGCTTTTGCATGCCGCGTAGTTTTATCGCATCTCAAGAAATAGCGTTGCGGCAAAATTCTCCATCAAAATTCTAAGCCATGAAATTTAAGAGTTCTAGCAGGTAGAATTGAATTTTAAAAATTTTAGGCGCAACTCGCACAAAATTTTAAAATTGACGCGGTGAAATTCCAAGGCTGAGCCCGTCTAGTTTAGTGATAAATTCCAGCCGAGGTGGGCTTTTAAAATTTGCACACAAGCTTTAAATCTGCAATCGCTTAAAATGAAATTTAACCTATAAAATTTTTTCTAACGCGCTTTGTACTTAATCTCCGAAAGACAAAATTTTAAATTCTCCCTACTTGTGATGTTTAAGCGTGTAGATTTTAAAATTTTGCCATTTTATTTGAAGTTTGCCGCTTTTATTTAGCAAGAAAACCCCCGAAGCAAATTTCATTTAAAAGCGGCATTTGCAAGATAAAAGTGCTGAAATTTTAAAATATGGAATTTATGAACGCTACTAATTTAAAATCTCAGATTGGCACGCTTCGCCAAAGCCCCTCCGCTAACTACACGAAATGAAAAAGCAAGATTAAATTCTCCCGCGCATGATGTCGCCCGCAAACGAGCACGGCGGAATATCAAGCTTAAATAACGCAAAAGATAAAAGAATAAAGCAAAAAGATAGGAGGCTTGGAGCTTGATAAAATTCTAGCCTTGTGCGGCGGCGACCGAGCGGCTTTTAAATTTGGCTTTAAACGCAGCGATGCGAATTCTGTGCCTTAATTTAAATGCTAAAGCAGCGATAAAATTTTATCGCCGCTTTCATAAATTAAAATTTTAAAGATACTCCGAGCTACGCAGCTGCAAATAAGCAAATCGCCTACATTTTAATCACCCGCGCCTCGCCTAAATCTCTTAAATTGCCGATCAAATTTAAGCCGCATACACCTTTATCTAGCGCTTAGTTTAGCCGCGCGGCATAAAAACGCAGCTAAAAAATGAAGCGCTATTTCGTTTGATTATCCTCATTTTTTGGTGCGGCAGTGCTTGCATTTATCTCGCTGGCTGCGCTATTTACGGGCTCAGGAACAGAGATTTTTTTCACCGAAGCGGTAAAATTCTGCTCGGCTTCAACGTCGCCCGTTTTTTCGATATATGTAAAATCGCCCATCTTCGTCCACGTTCTAGCTTTAGCTAAAAACGCCTTTTGGCTCTCCCAAATCTCTTTGAAGTCGGGATTTTTCTCGCTTTCTTCGGCTAAAATTTCATCCGTCGCCTTGCGAAGCGCACGCATAATTTCAGGCGAAAAAGAGCGAATCTGAACGTTTGGATATTTCTTTTTGATCTCGTCCCAAATTATTACGTTTTTATAAAACGTCTCGTTTTCTGCGTATTCGCGCGCCTTAGCGATCGAAGCCTCTAGGATATTTTGCAAGTCCTTAGGAAGCTTCTGCCAAGTTTGTAGATTTATCACGATCTGCTGCTCGCTAGCGGGTTCTTGCCATCCCGTATAATAGTAATTTGCGACCTTATGAAAGCCTAGAGGTATATCAAAGCTAGGACTTGCCCACTCAACCGCATCGATGGTGCCCATCTCTAGCGCCATATATAGCTCGCCTACCGGTATTGTAGCGACTGCGACGCCAAGGCGGCTCATAACCTCCCCGCCAAAGCTTGGAATTCTAAATTTAAGCCCTTTTAAATCATCTAACGTATTAATCTCTTTTTTAAACCAACCACCCATCTGCATGCCGCTATTTAGGATATTAAAGACCTTTAGATTGCTTTTAGCATAGAATTTATCCGCTAGTTCCTTACCCCCGCCAAAGTAATACCAAGCGTGTTGCTCATCTTTCGTCATACCAAAAGGCACCGTCGTAAACAGCATATTCGCGCTATTTTTGCCTTTATAATAGTAGCTCGCAGTATAGCCTAAATCGTATTGTCCGTTTTTGACCATATCATAGATCGCAAAAGGCGCTTTATGTTTGCTGGGCGTGTCGATGCTGATTTTCAGCCTACCATCAGACATACTATCTGCAAGATCTGCCATACGCTTGGCGACATCGCCTACGATAGGCATACTAAGCTCGTAAGTCTGAGCTAGCTTAAGGCGATAAACTTTCTTATCCGCGCCCCACAGCGACGTGGCTATAATCAAACTTAATCCGACAAGAATCAATTTTTTCATATACTACTCCCAAAATGAAATGGTGCGAATTTTATATAAAATCATCTAAATTCACGCTTTTATAACTAGCTTTTAAGCGAAATTTTCGCACAATTGCAGCCAAATTCGATAAGGAAAGGGCATGCAAGAAAAACATTACGACGTAATCATCATAGGCGGCGGTATCACGGGCAGTGCACTAGCATATGTATTGGCAGAATTTAGCGGGATCAAAAATATCGCTCTACTTGAAAAATACGAAGGGCTTGCGACGCTAAATTCTAAAGCCAGCGCAAACTCTCAGACGATTCATTGCGGCGACATCGAGACCAACTACGACCTGCAAAAAGCAACCGAAGTCAAGCGCAAGGCGGATATGATCGTGAAATATTGCCAAAAGCACGGATATGAGAATAAATTTTTATTTCAGGGGCAGAAAATGGCTCTTGGCGTGGGCGAAAGCGAGGTAGAGCTAATTAAAGAGCGCTTTGAGAAATTTAAAGAGCTTTATCCGTATTTGCAGCTTTTCGACAAGGAAGAGCTCAAAAAAATCGAGCCCAAGCTAGTTTTTGACGGACGCGGCGAGGAGCGAGCGGAGGATATCGTAGCAATGGGCGTGCAATCGGGAGTTTACACGACGATCGATTACGGCGCGATGGCGAATTCCTTCGTGCAAAACGCTAAAAACGTGGAGGGTAAAACCTGCGATCTGTACCTAAACACCGAGGTACAAAACATCACTAAAGTAGGCGATAAGTTCTATATCCGCACTGCAAATAGACTCTCGCTAAGCGCCGATTTCGTAGTCGTAGATGCAGGCGCTCACTCGCTGTGGCTAGCGCACAAAATGGGGCTTGGGCAGGATCTTAGCACGATTTGCATCGCGGGCAGCTTCTATCTAACCAAGCAAAAGCTTCTAAACGGCAAGGTTTACATGGTGCAAAACCCAAAGCTTCCATTTGCCGCGCTTCACGGCGATCCGGATTTACTCGCAGACGGCTGCACGAGATTTGGCCCTACCGCACTTACACTGCCGAAGCTTGAGCGCTACAAGGGCTGTCGTTCGGTGCCGGAATTTTTTCAGTCATTAAATTTTGACATGGACGTAGCCAAGGTTATTTGGCAAAATTTTGGCGATAGCGAGGTAAGGGACTTCTTAATCCGCAATATAGGCTTTGAGATACCGATTTTAGGTAAAAAGCTTTTCATCAAAAATGCGCGCAAGATCATACCTAGCATCCGCGAGGAGGATATTTACTACGCCAAGGGCTTTGGCGGCGTGCGCCCGCAAGTAATCTCACACTCGCAAAAAAAGCTGCTTTTAGGCGAAGCAAGAATAGGCGAAAATCCGGGGATTATCTTTAATATGACCCCAAGCCCCGGCGCTACGAGCTGCCTAGGTAACGCGCTTCGCGACGCAAAAAGTGCTTGCGAATATTTAGGAGCGAGCTTTGATGATGCAAAATTTGACGCGGAAATGATGCAATAAAGAGGAATTTTTAAATTTTGCTCGGGCAAAAATTTTAAAATTTTACTTCGGCGAGGATTTTAAAATTTTGCTCGCGCTTCACATCTAGAGAGTTTTAAAATTTCATTCAAACGCGAATTTTTAGAATTTAACCTGCACTGCAAGCTATGAAATTTTAAAATTTCGCCGTGCCTTAGGAATTCTAAAATTCTCTCGAGCCATAAAATTTTAAAATTCCTTCGTCTAACGAATTTTAAAATTTAGAAATTTCAAAATTTTGCGTAAAATTTCGCCTAATGCGGCGATAAAATTTTAAATTTAAAGGAGAAAAGATGCTTAAAAAAACCAAAATCCTAGCGACCATCGGACCCGCAAGCGACAGCGAAGAGATGATGAGCGCGATGGTAAAGGCGGGCTGCAACGCCTTTAGGATGAACTTCAGCCACGGCACGCACGAGTATCACGAGGCAAATTTAAACAAAATCCGCGCCGTAGAAAAGAGCATGGGCGTGCGCGTAGGCGTCTTTCAGGACATCAGCGGTCCAAAGATCCGCGTCGGCAAACTCGAGGAAAATTTTAAACTAAAAACGGGCGATAAAATCACCTTCCTTCCTCGCGAAATAATCGGCAAAAAGAGCGCGGAAGGCGAATACGAGCTGTGTATCAACCACCCAGAAATTTTGCCGCTGATGAAAGCAGGCGAGTTTATCTACCTCTACGACGGCTCGATCCGTGCCAAGGTAGTCGCGGTAAGCGAGCAAGGCGTGCGAGCGGTGCTCGAAAATGACGGCTTTTTAAGCTCAAATAAGGGGGTGAACTTCCCAAACACCCGCCTAAATATCGACGTCATCACGCAAAAAGACCTCGAGGATCTGCGCTGGGGCGCGGCGCACGGCGTAAATTTCGTAGGCATCTCCTTCGTGCAGTCGCAAAACGACATCCTGCGCGTGCGCGAAATTTTAAACTCTCTGGGCTCAAAGGCTAAAATTTACGCCAAGATCGAGAAATTCGACGCTGTAGAAAACATCGAGCAGATCATCGAAGCAAGCGACGGCATAATGGTCGCGCGCGGAGATCTGGGCATCGAGATGCCGTTTTATGAGATTCCGCGTATCCAAAAGCGCATCATAGCGTTAGCCAACGCCCGCTCAAAGCCCGTCATCACCGCTACGCAGATGATGCTTAGCATGACCGAGCACGAGCGCGCTACCAGAGCCGAGATCAGCGACGTCGCAAACGCCGTACTCGACGGCACCGACGCCGTGATGCTAAGCGAGGAAAGCGCCATCGGCAAAAACCCCGCAGCCGTGGTCGCCGCGATGAGCGAGACGATCCGCGAGACCGAAAAGATCTATCCTTACGATAAATTTAACGATTACGATTTCTACGACGAGACCGATATGATCACCTCAAGCACCGCAGCGCTCGCCGCAAGACTGGGCGCGGGCGCGATACTTTCGATCACGGGCTCGGGGCGCTCGGCGATCAAACTCGCACGCAACCGCGCCAAAATCGACATCATCGCAATCGCACACGACGAGCAGACCGCGCACGCGCTAAGTCTCGTGTGGGGCGTAAATCCCGCGATGGTTAAGGAAAAAACGAGTATCAACTCGCTGCTCGCACGTATCATAAGCGAGGCTCTGCAGCGCGGACTCATCGAAGAGGACGGTACCTATGTGATGACGGCGGGCTTTCAAAGCGGGCATCCCGGCAGCACCGACTACATCCGCATCATCAAAAGAGATCAGATCGATTTCTACCGCGACGCGGCAACAACAGGCTTTGAAAGTAAAATTTAAAGCGCAGCTAAAGGCAGTAAAGTCAGAGGCTGCAGATAAATTTAATTTCGCTACGAGATTACGAGTAGCAACGTCGCGTTTATGTCGTGATAGAATTTGCTAAATTTAATTCCATTGCGAGATGACGGTGCAGGGATTTAGCCACTAAAACTTTGGTGGCGCTTTGGCGGCTTTATTTCACGCAGATCAAGAACCAGCACGCGAACATTTATGCCTTTGATTTCATGGCTCACCGCGGACTGGCAAATTTATTTTATGCGACACCGCGCAATGCCGCGGTCGGTTTATAGCCGCATTCAGCGATAAATGACTAACATACGACGCTTAGAAGGGTGAAATTTAAATTTAAAATTTGCAGATAAAATTCCGCGCTAAAAGCAGGCTGCGGTGCGACAAGATTATGGCAAGATTATAATTAAAAGGCAAAATTTGAAAACCAAACTAGAAAATTCCGCGCAAGAAACCTTGACGCAAAAGCGAGAATATCCTGGCAAAAATCGCTTCAACACGCGCAGTCTGTGGCTGATATTCGCTGCGATTTTTAGCGCGGTTGCGGCGACGTTTTGCTGCCTGCCCGCGCTTTTATTTTTGATTTTCGGCGCGAGTTTTTCCATTTTTTCGGGCGCGGAGGCGCTGGAAGGTTACCGTGCACCACTTTCTGCGTTAGCGCTTTTTTGCTTCGCGCTTTCTGCATTTTTCTTTTTCAAAAAGCCGCGCGCATGCTCGCTGCAAAGCGGGCGTAAAAAATGGATTCTGATCTACGCGCTCTTAGGGGCCTTGCTTGCCTTTATGCTTACATATCCCGAAATTTTAGGAGGGCTTTATGCGTAAAATTTTGTTTTTGATGCTTGGATTTACGGCGCTTTTTGCCGACAAAGAGGTTAAAATTTACGTGGAAAAAATCCACTGCCCGCTCTGCACTACGATCGTGCGAAAGGCGCTTTTGCAAACGCCAGGAGTGATAAGCGCAAAGGTTTCGCAGCAGAGCAAAACAGCAACCATCGTAGCAAAAGATGATACAAACGCGACCGCGATGCTTGAGGCGATCGCAAAAACGGGCTATGAAGGCGTAATCGTAAAATAAAAATCCCCGGCAAAATTCGGACTAAATTTTAAATAAATTCTTGCTAAATTTCGATAGAATTCATGCGACTTTACGTAAAATTTCATTTTGTGCAGCTTGCCTGCAGCGTAAGCTAGCGCGATTGAAATTCTGCGCGTATTTTGCGGAAGCTCTATGCCGGCGCGGTCGCGTTTAAATTTAGCTGAATTTCGCAAGCGCTTAAGCGAGTGCGGTTGCTTTTAAATTCAACGGGCGTGTCGCAATAACGCGCGGATATAATAAATTCAAAAGGAGCAAACATGCAAAAAAACGAGGTTATGAACGATTTTAAGAAGCTGTGCGAGATACCTCACTGTAGCTGCGAAACGGAGCAGATGAGGGAGTTTTTGGTGGATTTTGCGCGCTGCCAGGGCTTTAGCGTAAACGTCGATCAGGCGGGCAACATTCACGCCGTAAAGGGCGAGCCTAAAATCTGTCTGCAAAGCCACTACGACATGGTTTGCGTGGGCGCAGCGCCGAATTTGCAGCTCATCGAAGAAAACGGCATCCTAAGGGCGAAAAACTCGAGCTTGGGCGCTGACGACGGTATCGGCGTGGCGATGATGATGGGCGCGATGCGGGAGTTTGCAAATTTAGAGTGCTTATTTACCAATGACGAAGAGGTCGGGCTCGTGGGTGCAAACGCCTTTAAGGGTAAAATTCTATCGCCAAATTTGCTAAATTTAGATAGCGAAGAGGACGACCGCGTGACGCTAGGCTGCGCCGGCGGCATAAACGTGAGCGCAAAAATCGGCGCGCAAGGCGTCAGAAAGAGCGGTAAAATTTACGAGATCGGCGTCACCGGGCTTAGCGGCGGGCACTCGGGCAACGAGATACACAAAAATATCCCAAACGCAACGAAGCTGCTAGCGAAATTTCTTACCGAGGAGGGCTGTGAGCTTATTAGCCTGGACTTTGGCGAGAGGAGCAACTCGATCCCCGCAAACGCCGTGTGCAAGGCGCTCTGTGCGCATGAGCCAAAACAGCGCGGCCTTGCGTGGGTAAAGAGCCTGGGCGAGGGCGAAGCGGACGTGCTGGTAAATAGCGGTAAAATTTTGGCACTCATCAACTCCTTTGCCCAGGGCGTGCGTAGCTACGACACGCAGCTTGGCATGGTAAACGAAAGCATAAATCTCTCGACCGTTAAGCAGAAGGGTGAAGTGATCAAGTTTGATTTTTTCGCTCGCGCGATGAAGCGCGAGGGGCTCGAAAATCTTGGCTTTGAGACCGCTACGCTAGCTAGCGCGCTGGGCTTTGATGTGAGAGTAGCCGACCGCTCGGCGAACTGGGCTCCGTGCATCAGCGACTTCGCGCATCTGGTGCTTGAGGAGTTGCAAAAACAAAAGCCGCAGGCCAAATTTGCTGCCGTGCATGCAGGCCTTGAGTGCGGAGTACTGGTCGCAAAACAGCCCGAGCTGCAAGCCTGCTCCATAGGCCCGAACATCCACTCGCCACACTCCGTAAACGAGCACTGCGAGATAGCGTCGGTGGAGATGATGGCGGAAGTCGTAAGAAGCATCATCGCTAGACTTCAGTAGTTTGGAAAGGCTTGTCTTTTGAGCGTCTTTGAATGAGTTTGAAATTTTAAGTCTGCGACAGACTACCTGTCTAGCCTTGACTTAAAATTTCTACACAACATTCAAATCTATCTCAAAAATGCTTCGCCTTTAAATTTTTGCGGTGGTTTGTCTTTTTCCTTTATGCGTCGTTGGAAACTCGGTCGGTTTCGGTCACGTATTGCGTATACGCTCCTTCGCTTCCGTCGTTTCCGCCTAGTCTAAAGAAAAAATACTTCGCCTTTAAAATTTTGTAGTGACCCTTCTTTTGAGCGTCTTTATAGAAATTACGCTTACGGCGTCGCTACGCTGGTTTTGAAAGAGATTTTTGCTTTGTTGCACTCGCAACTGCAAGCAGAACGCAAATTTTCGCTCCGCAGGCTATATGACGGGGCTGCTTGCCGAAATAGAAATTTAAAAGGATATGAAAATGGAAAACCAGATCAAAAATTTTCTACAAAACTGCGAGCAGATCGTTAAATCACAAGCAAAGCAATATGAAAACCATAGCTCTTTCGCAACCAAAATTCCACCCGTTTTTATACTGCCTTATGATGAATTTGAGAAAAAATATGGCTCAAATTTATATTTGGATGGTAGCTTTGACGTACTGGTGTTTGACGGCGATCTTAGCCTGTCGTGATGCACGATAAATTCCGCATGGCTTGAGGATAAATTTAGCGAAGCGGGCGGTAAAAATACCGCACGAGCGATGTTTGTTAACGGAAATTTATCCACCGGCGGCGATATCGTCGATGATGATTATCTGTTTTTACAGGTTGCTAAAGATACGACGTGCAATTATCTGCATTCGCAGGACGGCGTTATCGCAATCGGCGGCAATCTAACGGCGCTTTGGGGCATAAGCGGTGAATACAACGACGGAATGTTGCAGGTTTTTGGAAAAACGCAAGCGCCGTATATCGTCTCAAACGACCACGCAATGCCTGATCATAGCGCTAGCGAATGCGTCTATGTCCTAGACGGACGGATCGGTCAAAGCTACCTAGGCGCGCTTGATGGTTGGGAATTTTTTGAAGATTGCGAGCTGATGTTTAAGGACGGAATTTGCGAAGATGAGCATCAGATCGATATTTCCGCCTTTTTTAAATTCGTAAAAAAGGGCGCTAATCCGCTAGTGGATTTTAAAACTTTTGAAGCTAGAAAAGCCGCCTGGGACGAAGAAAATGAAGAGCAGGAGGTCGAAGATACAGGCGATCTGCCCAAAAATTCCGAGACTATCGCCGAGATGATATATTTAGAAAATTTCAGCGGCAGCGATGAGGAGCTATACGAGTACATGGTGAGCGAATTCGGGGCTATAGAAAAAATCGGCGATGAAAGCGAAAAATATGCCTATGGCGGCAAGGCCTTCGAGCTATCTATCGTTGCGGCGAGGATGGCGGAAAATTGGCGGCTGATTACCCAGCGTTACTCTGCGCAGCAGATAGACGAGCTACGCAAAATCATCATTAAAAGTGCGACGAATTTAGCCGATTATTTTTTAAAAATCGGCGATAAAAAACAGCTTGCGTTCATCTATGAATTTTTAAACGATGATGCGGTAAGCATCGAAAAAGACGAGCCGTTTTTATACGAAACGCTGGTGCGCGTTGGCTTGGAGCTGCAAGATTACGATAGCACTTACGCGTTAGTGTCCGTCATCGATAAAAAGTCTGAATTTTTGCCGCAGGAGATGGTAAAAAGCATCGCGGACGTGATTAAAAGCGAAGGATACCGGGCTTGGCTGGCAAAACAGTAGGTCCCGAAAAGTAAAATTTCATAAAATTTAAATCCGTAAAATTTAACTCGCGAACATAGACTTAAATTTTACGGAAAATTCTTATCCTTGCTGCTGCACAGCTCGTTTAAAAAGCACTCCTTGCAGTTTGGCTTTATCGCTTTACAGGTGTAGCGGCCGAAAAGCACCATGCCTTGGTGCAGCCTGCCGAGATCCGTCTTAAAAGCCTCGCTAAGATCGCGCTCCGTAAGCTCGGGCGTCTTTGCACGGCTCAGCCCCAGGCGATGCGCGACGCGAAAGACGTGCGTATCCACCGCCATCACGTTTGCGCCCGCGCCCTCCAAAAGCACGACGTGAGCGGTCTTTTGCCCCACGCCCGCAAGAGATTTTAGCCCCGCTTCATCTAGAGGAATGACGCCTCCGAAGTCGCGAACCACCGCCTGCGCCATTTTGATTAAATTTACCGCTTTGTTGTTGTAGAAATTGCACGAGCTAATTAGCAGCTTAACGCTCGCCAGATTGGCCTTTGCAAGCTCCGCAACGCTCGGGAATTCCGCAAAAAAGCGCGGCGTGATCAAATTTACCCGCTTGTCGGTGCACTGCGCGCTAAGCATCACGCAGACCAAAAGCTGATAAGTGTCTTTAAATTTCAGCTCGCTGCGCTCTTCTGCGAAGTTTTGCAGAATTCTCTTTTTTATCTCTAAAATATCTTTCTTACTTCTCATTTGCATTTCCTCAAGGCGGAATTCTACCCTAAAATTCTAAAGTACAGTTTGATTGTTAACAACTTTGAGTTATAATCGCCGTTAAAATTTTTTTAAGGAATTATGATGAAAAAAGTTTTATTTACAGCACTTAGTTTGGCTGCCGCTATCAGCCTCAACGCTACCGTTTACGCTACCGTAAATGGCAAAGACGTAACCGAAAAAGAGCTTGCTCCGCTACTTCAAGGCATAGGCAATGTAGATATCGCCGCTCTTAACGCGGATCAAAAGAAGGAGCTTATCGATAAAGGTATCGATCTGATGCTGCTAACGGATGAAGCTAAAAAATCGGGCGTTATGGACGAAGACGTTTATAAAAAAGAGCTTGAAATCGTAAAAGATAACTTAGCACTTCGTGTATGGCAGGCTAAAGAAGCCAGCAAAATAAATATTGATGATAAAGAAATAGCCGATTTTTATAACAAAAACAAAGCGCGCTTTACCGAGCCTGCGAGAATCAAAGCGGCTCAGATCGTCGTTAAAACCGAAGCTGAGGCAAACGATATTATTAAGCAGTTAAAAGGGCTTAGCGACAGTGCACTATTTACTAAATTTGCAGAGCTTGCCAAAGCCAAATCTATCGATCCGCAGGCTAAACAAACCGGCGGCGAGCTAGGCTGGATGCCTAGCGATCAGGTCAAGCCTTTTGCCGATGCGATCTCTAAGATAAAAGATGGTCAAATCACTACTAAAGCTATTAAAAGCAGAGTCGGATACCACGTCGTATTAAAAGAGGAGTCTCAAGCTAAAAAGCAGTTAAGTCAAAGCGAAGCAAAGCCTTTTATTGAGCGCGTGCTTAGACAGCAAAAAGCGGCGAAAGTAGTCGAGCAAAAAGCGGCAGATCTTCACAAAAACGCTAAAATCGAGTATAAATAATATAGGAGCTAAAAATGGGCGTTTTAGATATAGTAAAACCGGGCGTTTTAAGCGGCGATGACGTAAGTAAGGTCTATGCGTATGCGAAGCAGCAAGGCTTTGCGATCCCTGCGGTAAACGTAGTGGGGAGCAACTCCATAAACGCCGTCTTGGAAAGCGCTAAAATTGCAAATTCGCCCGTTATTATTCAGTTTAGCAACGGCGGCGCAGCGTTTTATGCGGGCGCTACTTGCCCTAATGCCGCAGTTTTAGGCGCTATCGCAGGCGCACATCAAGTGCATGCTTTGGCGGCTCATTATGGCGTTGCGGTGATTATGCATACCCATCATGCCCCAAGGAAGCTGCTTCCGTGGATTGATGAGCTTATCAAAGCTAATACCACTCATAAAAAAGCCCACGGCGTGCCGCTGTTTAGCTCGCACATGCTTGATCTTAGCGAGGATGATTTGGAGTTAAATTTAGCCACCTGCGAGAAGTATTTGGAAATTTTAAGCGATCTTGGAATTTCGCTTGAGATCGAGCTTGGCGTCACGGGCGGCGAAGAGGACGGCGTCGATAATACCGGCGTCGATAATGCGCGGCTTTACACCCAGCCCGCAGATGTCGCGCTCGCCTACGAGCGGCTAAGCAAAATCAGCGATAGATTCAGCATCGCGGCGAGCTTTGGCAACGTCCACGGCGTGTATAAGCCGGGCAATGTTGTGCTGAGACCTGAAATTT
>NZ_CALKTC010000011.1 GCF_937996225.1 uncultured Campylobacter sp.
ATTAGCGCTCAGCTCGAAAATCTTGCCGAGGGCTAAATTTGCCCCGTAGTAGGTTCTCGTTACGTCGTATTCGGCCCTTCCCGAGGCCAGAGAAGCCTCGTAGTCCGATTTGATGCGACCGATTTTGGCTCCCGATTTGGCATAGAAATTTTCCGCCAAGTCGAATTCGCTCACAATGCCCGCCCCCGCGTATTTGAGATCGCCGCTGCCTTTGACGGCGAAATCATTTAAGCTCTCATATTTACCGCCGCCCGTTTCTACGTATCCTCCCAGGCTCGCGCCGTCCCCAATACGGCCCATCGCTCCTGCGAGCACGGAGATACCTTTGTTTTCTACATAGGAGCCGGAATTGTAGCGCATATTAAAACCTCCCGCATACGCAAACGTTCCGTCTGCGGTATCCGTTATTCCCGAAAGGATATCGTCGCTTTGATTTATCGCGCCTAGCACCGCGGCGCCGGTTTCCAGCGTATTTTTATTTTGCGCCATTAGCTTCGCTCCGATTCGATCAGAATTCGGCAGAGGCTGCGGATCGGGATTTATCGTGATTTTGGTTACGTCGGCGATCAGGTCTTTATCGTCGTTAGCGCTACGCAAGGCGAATGTATAGGCAGTCGAAAGCCCGCTTTGAACTAACTGTTCGGAGCGGTTAGCCATATCGCCGAATTTTATCCCGCTTGCGGTTTTTATGAGATTTACGCGATCGCCCGATTTGAGCTTATCCGCTCCGTTTGCTATACCCACGCCGATAGTCGCTTTGCTTATATCGGTTAGCTCGCCGCTTACTAAATTTAAAATCGTCTCGTCGTTTGCGGTATCCGCGGCTAGATAGAAATTGAGTTTTTCAAAGCCCGCGATCGATTTAAACGTATCGTTTTTGCCGTAGACGTTGAAAGTGTTACCGCTTAATTTTTGGTTTTCCCGACCGAATGCGACGCAGAGATCCAATCGGCTCCAATCTTTATCGCGGACATATACGTTAAGCACGTTATCTCTCGCTTCCGCACCGTCGTGCGCCCACATTATATTTGCAACGTCTATCCTACCGCGAAGATCGTCCGCATCTTTGAGATTTACGACGTTGTTCGTAAGCTTACTATTTCCCCATGCAAATGCGGCCCGCATAGCGCTCAACGAATCGCCGATCGTGCCGCCGTTGATATTTAAAACGTTACCATCGGCGGTGCCGCTATTGCTGAGATACGCAGCGGTAAAGGTAGTCGTTAAACGTTCACCTTTGGTACCGTTGATATTAAGCGTATTTTCATTCGCCGCACCCCCATTGATATCTACAACCGAAAGACCGTGATAAATCATAGTGCCGTTTAAATTTAAGACATTTTTCGTAGCCGTAGCTCTACCGTTTGATTCAACGAGATGCGTTTTCCTGAGCTCACCGCCGTTTAGATTCAGCGTATTTTCGCTAAATACGGTACCGTTCTGCTGCGAGGAAGCTACGTTTATACTATTGAGCGTACCGCCGTTCATCGTCAAAGCATTGCCCTTAAGCGTCTGATCGGCTGCCGTGGCGCTATTTACGATGATATTATTCAACGGGGAATTATCGCTCGGTTGGCTATCGAGCGTAATTATCTGCGCGGCGGTCGGATTTTTTACCGTTAGGGTTCCGTCGTCGACGTCTTTTTCATAGACGTCGTAATTATTTAAATCCGTGGTTTTATCGATCGTAAGCGGATTCGCAACGGGTATGGCGTAAAGTTGGCCAGCGAGCGCCAAAGATAAACTCGCGCCGATAGTTTTACTGTGCATTTTGAACTCCTCCATAAATGCGAGATGAAATAGCGGCAAGCGAACTCAATTTAGCGACGCTTTTGCACGCTAAAATTTGAAATTTATTATACTCCTATCAATATTAAAGAATCATTAACTATTAAATTTTTAAAGTAGCATTAAAAAATATTCGTTTTGCGGCGTAAATTTAAAGCACAAACGCAATAAATTTCGCTCAATTTACATTGTGAAATCGCAAAAATCGCCCACCCTCAAGAAACGAATTTAGCATCACGCCGGCGCATAAATTTGCAGCGCAACGGTAACGCCGAATTGATGCTGCGGGCTCGTAGCAAATGCTCCGCGATATTGGTAAATTTCCGAGCGCGATTGCGTTAGACGGTCGCTTCGCGCCGAAAATACGGGCGTTAAATTTGACGCTCGCGGCAAAATCAAGTGCAGCTTCGAGCCGGCCCGATCGTAGACGGCATCGGAAGCAATACGGCGCGTAAAGCCTTAAATTTCGGCGCGGAGCCGTTTACCGCCCGTATCCTCCCCTACCTTTTAAATTTTCGTCGTAATCCACCCCGTTCGTCATTCGCCTGCGCGAAGCGTCAAATTCATCGCGCAGCGGGCTTTTGCGCACGTTAAACTGCAGCGGCTCTATGCCTAAAATATCGGCGAGCACATGAGCCAGATCGTCGCTCATAAAAGGCTCGTCCTTCGCCGCGCCTATGCGCCGCCAAAGCTCCGCATGATCGGCGATAAAGCTTTTTGAAGCGATGAAAAGCAGCGGAATTTCGTAGGTGAATCGGGTATTGATGTTGTGCCCGATGAGGCCGTTTTGCTCATAGATATTCTCTCCGTGATCGCTGAGATAGACGATGAGGCTGTCCTCATCCGATAAATTTCATTCACCACGTAGTCGTTATACAGCACGCTGTTATCGTAGCACGCGAGGGCGACCTTTTGCTTTTGCGTAAACGGTAAGGCGATATCGTCGCTTTTAAATTTATCAAATTCCTCGGGATAGCGTTTTTTATAGTCCATATGATTTCCCATGAGATGCACGACGTAGAAATTTCGCTCGCGCTGCGATTTTTTCGCCTCTTTGATGATCGGCAGCAGCGCGCCGTCGTGCGCGACTCGCATGCTATCGAGCTGATCGCTTGTGGAAAGAAAGATGCTTTTTTTCGGCGCGATCGGCGGCACTTTTTGCGCTAAGGGCAAATTTGCCGAAGGCTTCTTGATTGCTGATCCACATCGTGCGAAAGCCGCTCAGCGCGAACATATCGATGATGCTAAGGCTCTCAAACCACGGCCTTTCGCGCTCGCTTTCGTAGTCGCTGAAATTAAGTATCCGCATCAGCGCGGGATTGGTCGCGCCGTAGCACGAAACCGTATCGCTAAATTTAATAAGCAGCCCCCGCCGCTGCAGATCGTTTAGCAAAGGCGTCGTATCTTTGCCGTATCCGTAAAGCGACATATGGCCGCGTGCAGGCTCTCGCCGATAATCAGCACGACGTTTTTAATCTGCGTTGCGTTAAAATCAAGCGCGAAATTCGCCCTCTTCGCCTCGTCGTAGCCACGATCGATGCTTTGCAAATCGGCAAGGAAATTTGCATCGCCGAGATACTCTTTTACGACGAACGCGAACTCAAGCGGAGCGTATGTGCCGAGCGTCGCGCGATAACGCTCGCCGCCGCTTGCGATTTTGGTCGCCGTAAAAATGCAAAAAATGACCACACAAATCGGATAGATCACGCTAAATGCGGCTCGCAGCCTCGCGCTGCACGAGCTTTTTTTTAAACTTCAGCGCGACAAACGTCGCGGTCGCGAATGCGAGCAAAGAGCAGATCACGCCCGCGCTGAGAAATTGCGCGGCGAATTCCTTACTTTCGTTCGCGTCGGTGTGGATTATCGCATCGAGCGCGACGACGTTAAAAGCGGAGTCGAAAAAAATGACCAAAAAGAGCGAGATAGCCGCACAAAGCGCATTGATCGCCAGCGCAAACAGAGCGGCAAGCCCGAAAAATCTTCTAAAAACGACGAAGCAGAGATGAAAGATGAGCAAATTTATGATCAAAATGCAGCAAAAATCCTCAAAGATCCGCGAAAATATGCGATCTTCCACGCCGTAAAAGTAATACGCCCGCGCCGCGCAAACGATCAAATTAAGCGCGACGACGAGCCAAAATACACCCACCGCGCCGCATAGGCCGAAATAAAATTTCGGCGCGGGCGCAAGCAGAGCCCTCGCTTTATCAAGTAGTAGTTGAACCATTTTTGCTCTTTATTTTTAAATTTACATCTGCCACATCGCTGGAACCGCTGCGGCGCAGTCTCGCATCCACAAATTGTGCCGCGCTTCAAGTCGGCTCACGCCAACGCAATGAGAACAGGCGGTAAATTTTACGCTTACAAATTGTGCCGCGCCGAAATCTCTACCGCAAAATTGAGCGCGTCTGTTTTTGCGCCGCGATCGGCGAATTTTTGCGCGACACGATGCCGCAAGGCAAATTTTACCTGCCGAAATTTGAATGCGGCGAAATTGATGCGACATTTTCTGTTGCGAAATTTGCCGCACGGCGCGCTTCCTAAACGGCAAAATTCCGTGCCGTGCCGCGTATCAAAAATACGACGCGATTGAGTGCATAAATTTAAATCCGCAAGACACCGCACCAAAAACAACTGCCGCGCGCAAATCCCACGCACAGACGCACGCTCGCGCAGAATTTACGCGCAAAATGCAAGCCCGCTTTTTGCATCAAATTTATGCAGCGGGTATTTGCGCGAAATTTCGCAGCAGCCCGGAGCGTGCAAATTTCACGCCGAGCAAACGTGCATGTACGAGGCGCTAACGTATCGAAATTTCGCAGCGAATGCGTGAAATTTCTCGGCGCGGGCGCATCACCAAATTTCATCACCAAATTTCATCACCAAATTTTCGCCGGCCGAATTACCTTACTCGTAGCCGAAAATTTTAATCCCCGTGTCGCTCTGCTCGTAGCGCAGCGCAGGGATCTTTTGCAGTAGATTTTTTAGCTTTTCCAGATCGTTTTTCCGCCCGCCGTCGAAGGCTCGCGGTACCCACACCCACGCGATCTCGTCGTATGCAAACGAGCCTACCGTAAAGCTAGCCCGCTTTGAGCTCGCCTCCCATTTGGAGGAGTTTTTGATAGCATAGAAGTTTGGATAGAGGATTTTTTTAATGATGAAGCATTTGCAAAATTTAAAATCCGCGAAAAACTCCGCCCACGTCGCATCCTCGGTAAAATAGCCCTTCGCGCGCAGGCGCTTTTTCTCTTTGCGCAGCCTGATCGGCTCATAAAATCGCTGCCAAGCCCTCGCGCAGGCATCCATAAACGCGAGTATGCGGGCAAAGTAAATTTTAAAAAGCGCCTTAAAAAGCTCCATCTACTTCTCGATCTGCGATTTTAGCGACTTGTCGATTGCGATCTCGTTTGAGTTTATGTCGATCGTTTGAAGCGCCTTGTCCTGGAAGATAAATCCGACCTCCTTCACGCCGAAGCTCTTGGCGATCGCTTCCAGCGTGTCGGTCGCAGATTTGTGGATCTTGCCGCCAAGATCGTTGATGATTTTTAGCGAGAGCTGCTTGACCTCGTCCTTGGCGTCGTCGATGAGATGGTTTTTATCGCTTTCGTCAAAGCTCGCGCCGAATAGTCCGTTTAGCGAATCGGGCAGCAGAAACGGCAGCAGCTTGGCGTTTTTCTCGTCGTAAATTTTCATATCTTTGATCGAGTATTTGTATTTGCACGGCGGCATCTTGATCTCGTAGCGATCCTCGCCCTGCGGCAGTATCGCAAACTCGGGGCTTAGCAGGTCGTAAACGAACTCGATCTCAAACTCGAAGATGATGGCGATCTGCTTTTTCGTCATCAGCGGCGAGACGAGCGAGCCCAGTAGCCCGCTGCCTACGTTTTGCTTGCGCGTGACGATCTCTTTGGAATAAATTTTAAAAACGCTCAGCTCGCCGATGCTTTTAAGCCGCGTGATGTCGGTGGCAATCTGCGGCTTGCCAGTCTGCTCGCTGCTTTTGCGCATCTTAAAAAACATAAAAACCAAGATGCAAAATATCACTAAATTTAGAAGAAAAGCAAAATTTTCCAAATTTCATCCTTTAAAATTTTATCGGTATTTTAGCAAAATACGGCGCCGATTTGTAGTGCAATTAAAATTTTACGATTTTTGCAGCAAGAAATTTTAAAATCGTAAAAGAAATTTTAAAGAAGC